>JBBIJJ010000087.1:0-13997 GCA_037446035.1 Burkholderiales bacterium | reverse complement strand
GCCTCTACTGGCGCCGCCGGCGGCCGCTGAGGCCCCCTTAGTAGATGTCGAACTGTGTGTTGTAGACGTTGAACTTGCCCGTCGGGGTGATCATGTTCGGGTCGGTGATCACCTTCTTGACCTTCAGCGTCTTGTCGTCGTAGATGACGACCGCCGAGCGGTCCGTCTTGCCGCCCCACAACGACAGCCACACCTCGTCACCGGCTTGGTTGTACTCGGGGTGCGTGACGCGGCGCAGCGCCTTGGTCTCGGGCAGGCCGCTGTCCTTGGCCACGTCGAGCTTCTTCGGCGGCTTGGACAGGTCGGTGAGGTCGAACACGTACACCGCTTCGGCGTGCTCGCGCTCGGGGTTCATCGGCAGGTCGGCCCACAGGTGCTTGCTCTTCGGATGCGTCTTCACGAAGAGGTTGCCGGCGCCGGGCATCTTCAGCTCCTGCACCACCTTCCAATTGTACTGCTTGAACTTGGCGTGCTCCTTCTTCTCCGAGGGCGTCGAGATCAGCGAAACCACCGGGTCGCCCAGGTGACCCGTGGCCCAAACCGGACCGTACTTCGGGTGGAAGAAGTTCGCGCCGCGGCCCGGGTGCGGGATCTTCTTCGTGTCCACCAGCGCTGCCAGCTTGCCGGTCTTGGTGTCCACCGCGGCGATCTTGTGGCTGGCGTTGGCGGCGACGAGGAAGTAGCGCTTGCTGGCGTCCCAGCCGCCGTCGTGCAGGAACTTCGCCGACTCGATCGTGGTGGTCTTCAGGTTCTTGATGTCGCTGTAGTCCACCAGCAGGATCATGCCGGTTTCCTTGATGTTCACCACCCATTCAGGCTTGATGTGCGACGACACGATCGAGGCCACACGCGGCTCCGGGTGGTACTCGCCGTCGACGGTCATGCCGCGCGTGGACACCACCTTCAGCGGCTTGAGCGTCTCGCCTTCCATGATCGAGTACTGCGGCGGCCAGTAGCTGCCGCCGATCAGGTACTTGTCTTCGAAGCCCTTGAACTTGCTGGTGTCCACCGAGCGCGCGTCGAAGCCAATGCGGATGGTGGCCACGGTCTTGGGCTTCTCGAACCACAGGTCGATCAGCGTCACCAGGCCGTCGCGGCCGACGGTGTAGACGTAGCGGCCCGAGGCCGACAGGCGCGAGATGTGCACCGCGTAGCCGGTGTCCAGGATCTCCCAGATCTGCTTGGTGTCGCCGTCGATCAGTGCCAGCTTGCCCGTGTCGCGCAGCGTCGTCGCGAACACGTTCTTCAGGTTGACCTTGTTCATCGGCCGCTTGGGCCGATCGGCCACCGGCACGATGAGCTTCCACGACGCCTCCATGTCCTTGAGGCTGAACTCGGGCGGCACATCGGGCGTGCGCTGGATGTAGCGCGCCATGATGTTGATCTCTTCCTTGGTCAGGATGTCGTCGTAGTTGACCATCCCGCCTTCGGTGCCGAGCGCGATGATCTTCTCCAGCCGCGCGGTGCCGAGCTTGAGCGTGCCGCCCTCGGTGACGGTGCCGTCGGCGGCCTTGCGCGTCCAGGCCGGCTCCAGGTTCTTGCCGGTGGCGCCCTTGCGCAGCACGCCGTGGCAGCCGGCGCAGCGCTCGAAGTAGATCTTCTTGCCGGCTTCGACCTCGGCGGGGGTCATCTCCGGCGCTGCCGCGGCAGCCTGCTGCGCGTGCGCGCCGCTCATCATCAGGGGGGCCAGGACGGCCGCCAACGCGGCAGCCGCGCGACTCGTCGCCTTGTGCAGTTGGTTCGTCATGCTTGCACTCCGGTTGCTCGGGGGCCGTTGAGAATTGCCACCGCTCGGATTGTTGTCGGGGCGTGCGGGTGCGTCTTTGAACTGGATCAAGCCGGCGGCAGGTCGGCGCGGGCCGCCCGTGGGGCCGCAGCGCCTCGCCGGCGGGGGCCGGTGCCTGGAATGTCAGCCCGGCGAAAGCCTGGCGACGGGCCGGATGCGCAAGAGGGCGATCCCGCCCCTCGCCGGCCGCGGCGCCCGGGCCGCATCGCGACCCCGGTCTGCGGGCCGGTGCATAACGCCGGAATCGAGATGCATCGGTTCGTGCGCGGCGCTCTGACGCGGCGCGCGGGTCGCTCCCCTTGCCGGCTGCGGCGGCCCGGCGCCACCGGCAGGCGGCTCACGTCCGGTCGTCGGGCCCTCGAACGGCCCCCTGTGCCTCGGCCCCTGCTGCGCGCTGCAGCGAGACAACATGTAGCGTCCTCGCATCATTGGTTCAGGGACTGGACACGGGGAGGCGAACGCTCGAAATGTGCTGGTGCTTGGGAACGAGGGGCCGGCAGGGCATAGATTCTTTTGCTGTGACTACCTTGTTCCCTGCGAAGAAGTTCAGTGCATGACGCCGGCGTAGACGTTCGGGAAGTGGTGCTCGCGCAGGTACATCGTCGTACCAATACGTCTCGTCATGGCCGATTTTGGCCGGCCGAGAGTTGATGTCGGCTAGACAGCGCTTCGTCTTCACGCCGGCCGTGATCCAGAGCCTGAACGGCATCGCCTGGTGGGCCGTGCTGCTGTTCGTGTGGATCGCCGGCATCGAGCTGGACCTGCACCAGGCCTGGCGTTATCGACGCGAGAGCGGCATCACCGCGGGCCTGGCACTCGGCGCGCCGCTGCTGCTGGGCTGCGGCGCAGCGCTCGTGTTGCTCGCGCAGCCCGGCTGGATGGGCCCGGCGGCGCGGCCGTGGCAGTTCGTGCTCGGCATCGGCATGGCGTGCGCGGTGACGGCGCTGCCGATCCTGATCCTCTTGATGGAGAAGCTCGATATCCTGCGCCAGCCGATCGGCCAGCGCATCCTGCGCTACGCCAGCCTGGACGACGTGGCGATCTGGGGCGTGCTGGCGCTGATCCTGCTGGACTGGCAGCGCGTCGGGCGCCAGGTCGGGTTCCTCGTCGCGTTCGCGCTCGTGTGCGTGCTGTTCCGCCGCCTGATGCGCTGGCTGCCCGAGCGCGACCGCTGGTATGCAGGGCTCGTGTGGCTCGCGGCCTGCGGCCTGGGCGCGGACTGGTCGGGGCTGCACTTCATGGTCGGCGCCTTCCTCGCCGGCGCGGTGATCGACTCGCACTGGTTCGATCAGGCGAAGCTGGACCAGCTGCGCCACCACGTACTGCTGGTGGTGATGCCGGTGTTCTTCCTGTCCACCGGGCTGCGCACCGATTGGCAGATGGGCGGCGCCGCGGTCTGCCTCGCCGCCGCCTGGCTGCTCGCCGCCGCGGTGGCCGGCAAGCTCGCCGGCGCTCATCTCGCAGGCCGGTGGCTGAAGTGGGCGCCCGGTGAGGCCTCGCTCGTGGGCTGGCTGCTGCAGACCAAGGCGCTCATCATGATCATCTTCGCCAACGTCTTGTTGGACAAGAAGATCATCACGAGCGAGACTTTCACGGCGCTCCTGCTGATGGCGGTGGCCAGCACGATGCTCACGGTGCCGATGGCCACGCCGCTGCTGGCACGGCTTTCGGCGGTGCGGCAGCGCACGCATTGAGCGCGCTCGCGCCCGAACGAGTTGCGCCGCATGCCCGCGCCGCTGCGCACGCCGCGGCCGCGGGAGGTACGCCTCCCTCATCGTGGCGCGCAGGGTCGAACTGACGCACGACCTGGAGCCGCCAGCCAGGCGATGCCTGCACCGGCTGGCGTGCCCTGTTGGCAGGCCTGCGCGTCCTGCGCGACGACCTGATGCAGCACATGCAGCTCGAGAACGACATCCTGTTCGCGGGCCTGAACGAGCCACCGACTGGGCGCGCCGGCGCGTTCATGAGCGAGTGACCGTGGCATGCGCAACGGCGCAACAGAATTCTGGATCGGGCAGGTGATGAGGCCCCGCGGGGGTGGGCTGCCGATCGCAAGGTGGATCAGCGTCGCGCTGGTCGCGGCCCACGCGATCAACGCGGCGCTGGCTTGCCTGCGCGGCGCCTGATCTGAGAAGCAGTGGCCGCCCGCGAAGGCGCTGCAATCGCACGACATCCATTCATCTTGCGCCGCCCGCCGCAGATGAACGGGCGCCTCGACAGGCGGCGTCACTCCGACTCGCCCTTCATCTGCGCGAGCTTGCGCAAGAGGGTCTTGTAGTCGACGTTCAGCATCCGCGCCGCCTGCGCCTTGTTGTTGCCACAGTGCCGCAGCACCTCGCCGATGTAGCGCAGCTCGACATGCTGCAGCGAGGGCCAGGGTACAACTGAGCCAGGAGTGGCCTGCTTTGGTAGGGTGCCGCAGCTGTTACCGAGCTGATGGGCCGTGTTCCCGTGACCCGGCGTCTTCGGCGTCACCGCTGCGGGCTTCCGTCTCCTTCTCCCATGAGAACCACCTGGTCGCGCGCTTCCGCGCTTGCGCAGGCGAGGCGCGGAAACCAGACGAGCGGGACGGACAGGACTCGCCCGTCGGCGAGTTGCACGATCAGTTCATCGGCAGTGCACCGCGCGCTTACGGCCCGCGGCTCGGTTTCAACGGCCAAAGTGCTCATGCCAGCGCTCCTTAGCGTTCAATCGCCAGACCAGTCGGCACATGTCAATGCTGCACAGTGCATCGTTGGAGACCAACCGCGGACGACAGCCGCTCGCTGGCGCACGCCGGGTGCATCGCTATGCTGTGCCGCGGTTCGAAGACAAGCTCCAAGCGCCCGGGCGTTCAGCCTCTGTCCGCGCGCCGGTGACCGCGGCGGGCGCGTCGCGAGGCGCAAAGGGGGCACACAGGCATGGATTTAGTCGAAATCAAGGCCCGAGGGGCGGGGCGTCCGCATGATCGTTGCATGAATCCGGCCGCCCCGGCGCCGGCGCTCGCGCCGCTCGATCCCGACCCGCAGCATGTCGCCGCGCGCGCGTTGCGCGCGGCCGACCGCGCTTTCGATCGGCTGTACGGCGCGGCGGCCAATCCGCTGCGGCAACTGGGCGCGCTGGTGATGTTCAGCTTCTGGCTGTCGGTGGGCAGCGGCACCTACCTGTACATCTAATTCGACACCGCGGCGGCCGGCGCGCTGCGTTCGGTGCAGGCGCTGCAGGAGCATCCGGTCAACGGTGTCGTGCGCAGCCTGCATCACTACGCCGCCTTCTCCTTTCTCGCCCTGATGCTGCTGCACCTGGCCTACGAGTGGGCCAAGGGGCGTCATCGCGGCTTTCGCTGGTTCTCGTGGCTGACCGGCGTGCCGCTGCTGTGGCTGGCGGTGGCCTGCGGCATGGTCGGCTACTGGCTGGTGGCGGACACGCGCGCGCAGTTCGTCGCCTCCGGACTCGGCGAATGGCTCGGCGCGGTGCCGGGTGTGGGCGCCTCGATGATGCGCAACTTCATCACCGAGGAGGCGATCTCCGACCGCCTGTTCGCGCTGCTTGTGTTCCTGCACATCGGCGTCGGGCTGCTGCTGCTGCTCGGCGTGTGGGTGCACCTGACGCGGCTGGTGCGGCCGGCCACGCAGCCGAGCCGCCGCGTCGGCACGAGCTTCACGCTGGCGCTGCTGGCGCTGTCGGTGGGCTTGCCGGTGCTGGCGACAACGCCGGCCGATTTCGCGCGCGTGCCCGACCCGGTGCCGGTCGACTGGCTGTACTACGGCGTGCTGCCGCTGATGCACGCGACCTCGCCGGCGGCCGCGTGGGCGGTGGTCGGCGCGGCGACACTGCTGCTGGCCGCCTTGCCGTGGATCGCGCGCGGCGCTTCGCGCCCGGCACCGCTGCCGGCGCGCGTGGACCCGGTGAACTGCAACGGCTGCCGGCGCTGCTTCGACGACTGCCCGTACGGCGCGGTGATCATGGTGCCGCACGTGAACCGGCGTCACCGCGAGATGGCGCGCATCATCGACGAGCAATGCGCCGCCTGCGGCATCTGCGTCGGTGCCTGCCCGTCGTCGAGCCCGTTTCGTTCGGTCGACGAACTCGTCACCGGCGTCGATTTGCCGCAGCGGCCGCTGAACTGGCTGCGCGAGCGCTTCCGCGCTGGATTGGAGCACGCGCGCTCGCCGCTGGTGGTCATCGGTTGCGATCATGGCGCGCGCATCGACCCGCTGCAGGCGGAAATGGCCGGCGAGGTCATCGCCATGTCGCTGCCGTGCAGTGCGGCGCTGCCGCCGACGTTCGTGCAGTACGCGCGGGAGGCAGGCGCGGTGGCGGTACTGGTGGCCCACTGCGGCGAACACGGCTGCGCCTACCGCTTCGGTGCCCGCTTCACGCGCGAACGGCTGCAGGGCCAGCGCGAGCCCTACCTGCGCGAACACGCGCGCGAGTTCGCCGTGTGCATCACCGCGGGCGCCGGCGACGAAGCCGAACTGCGCGCCGCGGTGGCGCGGCTGCTGGCGGTTCGTCGCGCGGCGGCGGCGGAGACGGCCGATGGTTGAGCCGCTGCGCTGGCTCGGCCAGGCCGTGCTGTACGCGGCTTTTGCGGTGGCGGTTGGATACCTGTCGACCTCGCCGCCCTTTCGCCAGTTGGCCGATGACCAGGCGCTGCTGCGCCTGTCGCTGCTGCATCCGGGCAAGCCGGTGGGCGACTGCCGCACGCGCAGCGCCGAGGAACTCGCGCGCATGCCGCCGCAGATGCGCACGCCGCTCGATTGCCCGCGCGAACGTTCGCCGGTGACGGTGCGCGTCGAACTCGACGGCCGCACGGTGATCGACGAGTCGTTTGCGCCGACGGGCTTGCGCCGCGACGGCGCCTCGGCCGGCTACCGCCGGCTGGCCATCAGCGCCGGCGCGCACACGCTGCGCGTGCAGTTGAACGACGACGCGCGCCGCGCGGGCTTTGCCTACGAGCGCGTGGCCACGCTCGACGTCAAGCCCGGGCAGATCGTGCTGATCGACTTCAACCCCGCACAGGGGGGTTGTTGATCCGATGAGCGCCGCACGGCCGCTCCGAAGGCGCTCGCTCCCCCTTGGGGGGACAGCGCGCAGCGCGAAGGGGGCGCGATGAGCGCCGCACGGCCGCTCCGAAGGCGCTCGGCTTTGCAGGCCGCGCGCACGCCTGCAGGCGTGCGCCCGCTCGCAGGCACGGGGCATGCCGCAGGGCATGCCGCCGTGTCCGGCTCGCGCCCCCTCGGGGGGACAGCGCGCAGCGCGAAGGGGGCACGATGAGCGCCGCACGGCCAATGCAAGCCCGAAGCACGCTGCCGTCGGCGCGCTTCGAACTGCAGATTGGCGCCGGCGAGCGGCGCACGCTGGCGGCGGCGTGGCTGTGGCTGGCGATCGCCACGCTGCTTGGAAGCGGCGTGTTCGCGATCCTGCTGGTGGCCGCGCGCACGCCGTTCGTGCAGGCGTGGCTGCCGGGCGTGGATTTCTTCCATGTGGCGCTGGTCCTGCACGTCGATTTGAGCGTGCTGGTGTGGTTCGCGGCGTTCACCGGCGTGCTGTGGTCGGCCGCCGGCAGCGAACGCTGGCTGCCGCTGGCGTGGGTGGCCTGGGGCCTGGCGCTGCTCGGTGCGGCGGCGATGGCCGCCGCGCCGTTTCTCGATCCGGGTGCGCCCGTGATGGCCAACTACGTTCCGATCGTCGACAGCGGCCTGTTTCTCTGGGGGTTGTTGATGTTCGGCGCCGCCTTCGGGCTGGCGGCGCTGCGCGCGCTGGCGGTGCCGCAGGACGTCGGGCTGACCCTGAGCGCCGACGGCGCGCTGCGCTTCGGCCTGAACGCGGCGGCGGTGGCGGCGGCGATGGCCTGGCTCGCGCTCGGCGGCTCGTGGCTGGCGGTGTCGACCGCGCTCGAGGCGAAGACGTATTACGAGCTGCTGTTCTGGGGCCCGGGGCACGTCATCCAGTTCTGCTGGAGCCTCGTGATGATGGTCGCCTGGCTGTGGCTGGCCAATCTGTGCGGCGCGCGCATGCCGCTGACCCCGCGCGTGGTGGCGCTGCTGTTCGGCATCGGCTTGCTAGCGGTGTTCGCCACGCCGCTCATCTACCTCGCCTTCGATGTCGCGTCCGTCGAGCACCAGCGGCTGTTCACGTGGCAGATGCGCTTCGGCGGCGGACTGGCGATCGTGCCGGTGGCCGTGGCCGTGCTGATCGGGCTGCTGCGCGTCGATCGCGCTGCCTCGGCGGCGCTCGATGCCGGCGAGGCAGCAGCGAGTCACAACGCGCTGTGGGCCTCGGTGCTGCTGTTTTCGGCCGGCGGAATCATCGGCTTTCTGATCCAGGGCGCCGATGTGCGCGTGCCGGCGCACTATCACGGCTCGATCGTCGGCATCACGCTGGCGCTGATGGGTCTTGCTTATGCGCTGCTGCCGCGGCTGGGCTTCACGCGGCGGCTGCCGCGCATCGCCGCCTGGCAGCCATTGCTGTACGAGGCAGGGCAGTTCCTGCATATCGCGGGGCTCGTGTGGTCGGGCGGCTACGGCGTGCAGCGCAAGGTCGCCGGCGCCGAGCAGGTGCTGCGCACGCCGTCGGAAGTTGCCGGCATGGCGCTGATGGGCATCGGCGGGCTGATCGCGGTGATCGGTGGCCTGCTGTTCGCCATCGTCGTGCTGCAGACGCTGCGGCAAGGCCGCGCCTGATGCGCCCGGCGTTGCGCCAATGGCTGCGCGCGGCATGGCTTCTGGCCGCGATCGTCGTCGCCGCCAGCGCGACGCTGCGGCTCGCAGCCAACGGCATCGGCTGCGCGCCGTGGCCGTCGTGCTATGGGCAGTCGGCCACCGCTGCGGCGGCGAATGAGCAGCCGGCGTTGAAAGCGCTGCGCGTCGCCGCCTCGGCTTTTGCGCTGGCCGCGGTCGTCATCGTGGTGCTCGGCTGGCGCGCATGGCCGGCGCCGCAGCGCGCCGCCGGTGCGGCCTTGTTGGTGGTTACCGGCATCCTGTCCTGGGTGGGCCTTTTTACGCCGTCGCCGCTGCCGGCGGTCACGCTCGCCAACGTGCTCGGCGGCTTCGCCCTGCTTGCCTTGCTCGCGTTTCTGCTCGCAGCGGATTCGCCGGCCGGCGTCGATCGCGATGGAGGGCGGCCAGCATGGCCGCTTGTGCTGCTAGCGGCGCTCGCGTTGCAGGCTCTCGGTGGTGCGCTGATCAGCGCCCGGCTGGCTGGTGCTGCCTGCACACCGGACTGCGGCCTGGTGTGGCTGCCCGGTGGCGCACAACTCATGCATCCGTTCGCGGTTGGCGCCGCCGATGAACTGCTGCCGCGCGGCGGCGAGCCGCTGCAGATGCTGCATAGTTTCGGCGGGCTGGCGCTGATGCTGGCCTGCGCGATCACCGCCGTAGTGCTGCGTGAACGCGTTCGCCCCTGGGCTCGCGCGCTGCTCGTCGTGGCGCTGGCCACCGGAACGCTCGGTTTCGTCGTCGCCGCGGCTGAACCGGCGCTCGCGGCAGCCGTCCTGCACGCGCTCGCCGCCGGCGTGCTCGGCGCGCTGCTCGCGGTATGGTGGCCGGCGGCGCGCCGCTCGATGGAGAAATCGACATGATCGTGCTCGATGCCCGCGGCTGGCTGCCGCCGCGACCTTTCGAGGAGGTGATGGAGGCGCTGTGCCGGCTCGGGCCCGGCGAGCGCCTGCGGCTGATCATCGGACGCGAGCCGCTGCCGCTGTATCGCGTGCTCGACGCCAACGGCTACGCCTGGTTCACGACCCTGCGCGACGACGGCGCGTTCGAGATCGATATCTGCGAGCGGTCGGCCGCCGGCCAGTGACGGCGGAAAGCGTCAGCGCGCGTGCTTGCGCAGCCGTTCGAGGTCGCGGATGTGGATGTGGCGGCCGTGCACCTCGATCAGCCCCAGCGCGGAGAGGTCGTGCAGGATGCGCGACAGATGCTCCTGCGTGAGATTCAGTCGCGAGGCGATCACGCCTTTGGCCACCGGCAGCTCGATGTCGATGCCGCCCTCGGCCTGCGCCGCCGAACAGTTGCCGAGCGAATCGGCCGCGCCGCAGTCGCGCAGCAGAAAGCCGATCAGCCGCTCGGTGCCGGAACGCGTCGAATACGACTCCACGTCGGCAACCAGCTGGTGCAGCCGGCGCGACAGCCCGGCCAGCATGCGGCGGGCGAAACCCGGGTCGCGGTCGATGTTCTCGAACACGGTTTCCTTCGGCACCAGCAGCAGCAGCGCGTCGCTGAGTGCCTGCGCGGTGACCACATGCGGTATGTCGAGAAACATCACCGCCTCGCCGAAGCTTTGCCCCTGATTCAGGATCTCGATGATCTTCTCCACGCCGGTGGAGGAGACGAACGACAGCTTGATCTGTCCGAAGGCAACGACGTAGGTGCCGGCGGGCGGATCGCCGCGCCGGAACAGGGTTTCGCCGCGCGCGGCGCGCAACTGGCGCGTCCGTTCGGCGATGCGTGCGCGCTGTTCTTCCGACAGTTCCTTGAACAGCGGCATGTTCGACAGCAATGCCTCGGTGCTGGGCGCAACTGCGGCCATCGTGCGTCCTCCCATTGACGTGCGACGGCAGGCCGGCCGGTGCCGGTCCGCATCGAACGCAGTCTGCGCATGCGTGGCCGCCGGCATTTGACGCGCGTCAGAGCGAGCGCATGACAAGCCATCGGAGGAAGGGCGGGATGTCACTTTCGAGGTAACACCGCGCCGTTGTGCAGCACGGTCGCTCGCTTGATGTCTATCAAGGCGGCCGATGCCTCCGCGGTCCTAGTGTGCGGCGTCGAAGACTCGATCATGAATCCGGGACATGCGTCCAATGGCGGCGATGCTGCGCGGCACTAATCCGGTCCTTCCGGAACGGCGGCACGGATGCGTCGGCCTGCTGATGTTCATGCTCTGGACCGTGCCGGTCGCCGCACAGCCGCCGGCGACGCAACTGGCGCCGATCGAGGTGGTCGGCATCGCCTATCGCATCGAGCGTCCGCTCGACGAAGGCGCGCCGGGTACGAGCCTGATCACGCGCGGCGACATCGAACGCGCGGCGGCCTCCGATCTGCGCGAAGTGCTGCGCTACGAGCCGGGTGTGAGCATCGAGCGGCCAACGTCGCGCTTCGGGCTGGGCGATATCGGCATCCGCGGCATGACGGGCAATCGCGTGCTGATGCTGGTTGATGGCATCCGCCTGCCCGACAGCTACCGCGTCGGGCGCTTTTCCAATGCGCTGCGCAACCAGATTGACCCCGGACTGCTGCAGCGGGTCGAGATTCTGCGCGGACCGGCCTCCGCGCTGTACGGCTCCGATGCGCTCGGCGGTGCCGTGGCCTTTTCGACTGTCGATCCGGACGACGTGCTGCAGCAACGCCGCTTCGGCGCCAGCGCCGATGCTGGCTACGCGTCGGCGTCCGAACGCGCCTGGCAGGGGCTGCTGCTGGCCACTGAGGCGCGGCCGCTGCAGGCGCTGCTCGGCGTGCAGCGCAGCGACAGCCGCGAGACTGCGAACCAGGGTGAAAACGAAGTCGTCGGCACGGCGCGCACCGCGGCCGATCCGCAACAGGCCGACAGCCTGTCGCTGCTCGGCAAGCTGGTCGGCCGCTTCGGTGACGGCCGCTGGCGGCTGACGCTCGAGCATCACGAACAGAGAACCGACACCGACGTGCTGTCGCTGAATCCGCTATCGTCGCGCACCGTCAGCCTGCGCGGCGACGACGCGGTCGAGCGCAGCCGCGCCAGCGTCGATGCCGATCTGCCGCGGCTGGCGGGCCTGGCACGCCTGCGCGCGCTCATCTACGCGCAACGCTCGCTGACGCGCAACGACACGAGCGATGAGCGCGCCAACACGACCGCGGTGTGCCTGAGCGCGCCGGGCAACGTGCGTTGCCGCCGCGATGTGCGCTTCCGCTTCGAGCAGAAGGAAACGGGCTTGAGCGTGCTCGGCGAGGCCGACGGCTTCGGTCACTGGCTGTTCGGATTCGAGGCGGCGCGCATCCGCCACGACGAAAGCCGCGACGGCGTGCAGACCAATCTGAATACCGGCGCGGTGAGCAACGTCGTCGGCGGCGAGGCGATGCCGACGCGCGATTTTCCGCTGTCGACGAGCGATCGGCTCGGCGCTTTCGTGCAGGACGAGATCGCGCTCGGCGCGCGCGCGCAGTTGGTGCCGGCGCTGCGCTTCGACCGCGTGCGGCTGCGCGCGCATGCGGATGCCGTGTTCGCCGCCGCCAACCCGGGCCGGCCGGTGGTGGGCAGCAGCGACGAGGCGCTGTCGCCGAGGCTCGGCGTGGTCTATCGCCTGGCGCCGTCGACCACCGTCGTGGCGCAGTGGGCCGCGGGTTTCCGCACGCCGCCGGCCGCTGACGTGAACCTCGGACTGAGCGGCCTGCCGGCCGGCTACGCGGTCGTGCCCAATCCGGATCTGCGCGCCGAGCACAGTCGCGGCGCCGAGGTCGGCGTGCGCGGCCGCCATGCCCGCTTCGAGTATTCGGCGACGGCATTTTTCACCCGTTACCGCGACCTGATCGTTTCGCGCGCGCCGCTGCCGTGCCCCGCGCACCCGAGTTGCGTGCCGGGAGCGACCGGCACCTTCCAGTCGCAGAACGTTTCGCGCGCCCGCATCCACGGCGTCGAGGCCACCGCGCGGCTGAGTATTGCCGGGCCGTGGTCGCTGCAGGCCGCTGCGGCGTATGCCTACGGCGCCGACAGCGGGCGCGACCGGCCGCTGAATTCGATCGAGCCGTTGCGTATCGTCGCCGGCGCCGCGTGGGATCGCGCCGATTTCAGCGCCCGCCTGAACATCACGCACGCGCGCGGCAAGACGCGCATCGATCAGAGCGCCGGAACAATCTTCGCCACGCCCGCGTACACGGTGGCCGATTTGACCGCGAGCTGGCAGGTCGCGGCGCGGCTGCGCGTATCCGCCGGCGTGTTCAATCTGTTCGACCGCAAGTACTGGCTGTGGTCGGACGTGCGCGCTGTGGTCAACCCCGGCGCCACCATCGATCGCTATACGCAGCCGGGCCGCAACTTCAGCCTGCGACTGCGCGCCACGCTGTAAATCCGAGATGCCGGTCGGCGCGGAATTGCTGCAGAGCATGGAAATCGGCCCTCGCGGGCCATAGCGTGGCAAAAAATCGGTCCCCGCCTCCTGGCGGGGGCGGCCGCAGTTTGTGGTCTTGCATGGAGGAGACAGGATGAGAACCCGTCTTATTGTTTTCGCGGCAATTGCCTGCACGGTCGCGGCCGGGTCGGCGTGGGCGCAGGAGAAGAAGGACGGCAAACTGGCGGCGCTGATCGACGTCGACAAGATCCCGCACCCGGGCCGCGGCGCCAACTTCGCGCACCCGAAGTTCGGCCCGGTGTGGGCCACCGGGCACCTGGGCAGCGAGAAGATCGCGCTGATCGGCACCGATCCGGTGAAGAACAAGCAGCACGCCTGGAAGGTCGTGCAGTATCTCGACGGCCAGGGCGGCGGCAACCTGTTCATCAAGACCCATCCAAAATCGAAGAACCTGTGGGTCGATACGCCGCTGAACCCGGATCCGAAACTGGCGCAGTCGATCGCCGTCTTCGAAATCAACGACCTGTCGAAGAAGCCGGTGATCCTGCCGATCGGCGAATGGGCCGGCGTCACCGAGGGTGCCAAGCGCGTGGTGCAGCCCGAGTAAAACAAGGCCGGCGACGAGGTCTGGTTCTCCGTGTGGAGTGCCAAGGACCAGCAGTCGGCGATCGTCGTCGTCGACGACAAGACGCGCAAGCTCAAGCACGTGATCAAGGATCCGAAGATCGTCACGCCGACCGGCCGCTTCAACGTCTACAACACGACGCACGACGTCTACTGAAAGGAACCCGCCGATGAAACTGCAACGAGTGACTCTGTGCGTCGTGCTCGGCGCCGCGCTGGCCGCGCCGGCCGCGGTGCGCGCCGACGAGGCGCTGGCCAAGAAGTACAACTGCAGCGCCTGCCACCAGCTCGACAAGAAATCGGTTGGTCCTGCATACAAGGACGTTGCCAAGAAGTACAAGGGCCAGGCCGACGCGGCGGCCAAGCTGGCCGAGAAAGTGAAGAAGGGCGGCATGGGCGCGTGGGGCCAGGTGCCGATGCCGCCGAACGCGGCGGTGCCCGACGCCGACATCCAGAAACTGGTGGCGTGGGTGCTGGCGATGTAATCGGGCGCGGCGCGCGTCTCCTGCGCAGCGCCCTGGCGGCCGCGTTGCTCGCGGCCGCTTTTCCTTTGTGCGCCGAGGC
>JBBIJJ010000086.1:0-14175 GCA_037446035.1 Burkholderiales bacterium | reverse complement strand
CCGACCAAGCGCAAGGTCGTGCGCCGGCCCGCGATTCCGAGCGAAGGCATGCGCGCCGGTCTGCACAAGGTCGACGACCCGCTCGACCTGCGTTCCTCGGTGGCGCTGGTCATCGACCAGGACACCGACGAAGTCCTGTTCGAGAAGAACCCCGACGCGGTGCTGCCGATCGCGTCGATCACCAAGCTGATGACCGCGCTGGTGACGCTCGACGCTGAGCTGCCGCTCGACGAGCAGTTGGTGGTGACGCGCTACGACCGCACGATCGATCGTGTTCGCTCGCGCCTGACGCCGGGCGTCAAACTCACGCGTGCGCAGGCGCTGCAGCTCGCACTGATGTCCTCGGAGAATCACGCGGCGCAATTGCTCGCCCGTACGTACCCGGGCGGCGTGGCGGCCTTCGTCGAGGCGATGAACGCCAAAGCACAAATGCTCGGCATGCATGATTCGCACTTCGCGGATCCGACCGGGCTGTCGCCCGAGAACCGCTCCAGTCCCGGCGACCTCGTGCGGCTCGTCAAGGCCGCCTACGATCATCCGGAGATTCGCGAGTACTCGACGAGCGCCGAATTGAGCCTGCCGGTCGGCCGGCGCGTGGTGCGCTACGCCAATACGAACCGGCTGATCTCGCATCCCGAGTGGGACATCGGCGTGCAGAAGACCGGCTACATCTCCGCCGCTGGCCGCTGTCTCGTGATGCAGGCGGTGATCGAGGGCAAGCGCGTCGTGATGGTGCTGCTCGACTCGGTCGGCAAGTACTCCCGGATCGGGGATGCGCAGCGGCTGCGACACTGGATCGCTGCGCAGAAAGCAGGTCCCGCCGCGGACGCCGGCGGCGTGCAGACGAAGCCGATCTGAGAGGTGTGAAGATTTCGTCGCAAAGCGGGCCGTGCGGAGGAAAGGTACGCAACGACGTGAGCACGCGGCGCGGCGTCAGTCCGCGGGCGTTGCGGCGTAGCCCAGCCGCGACGAGATCCGCGCGGCCGTGGCCTGCAGGTCCGCGATCCAGTCCTCCTGCAGGCGCTCCGCCGGCGCCGACACCGACAACCCGGCGACGATGCGGCCGGTGTCGTCGCGGATGCCGGCGGCGATGCAGCGCACCCCGAGTTCGAGCTCTTCGTTGTCGCGCGCCACGCCGCGCGCGCGCACCAGCGATAGTTCGCGCTCCAGCTTGGACAGCTCGGTAATGCTGTTGCGCGTGTGGCCGCCGAGTCCGGTGCGGGTCGCGTACGCGCGCACGAGCCGCGGATCGTCGTACGCGAGGAACAGCTTGCCGCTGGAGGTCAGATGCAGCGGCGCGCGGCCGCCGATCGCGCGCACGACCTGCATCCCTGAGCGCTCCGAGTACGAGCGTTCGACGTAGATGATCTCGTCGCCCTGGCGCACGGACAGATTCACCGTCTGCCCGGTCTTGCGATGCAGCTCTCGCATCGGCTCGAGTGCGGCCTCGCGCACCGAAAGCCGCGCCTTCACGAGATTGCCCAGTTCGAGCAACCGCATCCCGAGCCGGTAAGTGCCTGGCGCGCCGCCGCGATCGACGAAACGGCCGAGCACCATGTCGTTTAAGATCCGATGCGCCGTCGACGGATGCAACGCCGTCGCACGCGCCAAGTCCTTCAAGCTCACCGGATCGGCGTGCGCGGCCAGCGCGTCGAGCAGCTTCATCATGCGCTCGATCACTTGAATGGCGGTCTTTTCGCGCGGCGGCGGGGGCGGTTCGGGCCGGCGGGGAGACATGGTGCAACGCAGAATCCAAGTACCTGCGCCTTATATCACAATACGAAAAGCCGGTCGACCGGCATTCAGCGAGGGTTCGCGTATCGGTATCGGCCGCTGCTCGATGTTCAGCGCGATATTGCGAGGCAGCACCGTCGATTGAGTGGATGCCCGATGCGCGTCGGTCTGTTCGTCACCTGCCTCGTGGACCTGGTACGGCCGGGCATCGGATTCTCCGCGCTCAAACTGCTCGAGCAGGCCGGTTGCAAGGTCGAAGTGCCCGAGTCGCAGACCTGCTGCGGCCAGCCGGCGTACAACAGCGGCGACGCCTCAACCGCGCGTGCGCTGGCCGAGCGTGTGCTGCGCGACTTCGAGGGCTTCGATTACGTGGTCGTGCCGTCGGGTTCGTGCGGCGGCCAGATCGCGACCCACTACGTCGATCTGTTCCGCGACGATCCGGACCTGAAGGCGCGCGCCGACGCGCTGGCCGCGAAGACCCGCGAGCTGACCGACTTTCTGGTCAACGTGGCACGCGTCGACCGCCTGTCATCCGACTTTCGCGGCACCGTCACCTATCACGACTCGTGCAGCGGATTGCGTGAGTTGGGCGTCTCGACGCAGCCGCGCGAACTGCTGGCCAAGGTGCCGGGTGCGAAGCTGGTCGAGATGAAGGACTGCAGTCACTGCTGCGGTTTCGGCGGCACGTTTTCGCTGAAGCACGGCGAGATCTCGGCGGCGATCGTCGACGAGAAGTGCCGCAACATCCGCGCAACCGGCGCCGATGCGGTCGTGCTCGGCGACCTGGGCTGCATGCTGAACATCGAGGGGCGGCTGCGCCGCAGCGGCGACGAGCGCACGCGCGTGCTGCACATCGCGCAACTGTTGGCGGGAGACGCCTGATGCAGGTCCAGTCGATGCACTTCAAGGCGCGCGCGGCGATGAAACTGGCCGACGCGCGGCTGCAGAAGAACCTGACCAAGCTCGCCGACAAGTTCGTTACCGCGCGCGCGCGCGCGCTCGCCGAGCTCGACGACTTCGAAGGCACGCGCACGGCGGCGGTCGAACGGCGCAACCGCGCGCTCGCCGCGCTCGATGTCTGGCTGGAGATCTTCGAGCGCAACGCGACCGCCCGCGGGGCCACCGTGCTGTACGCCGAGACGCGCGAAGAGGCCGCCCGGCTGGTCGTCGACATCGCGAAGAAGCACGGCGTGCGCAAGGTCACGAAGTCGAAGTCGATGGTGTCCGAGGAGATCGGCCTGAACCGCGCTTTCGCCGCCGCCGGCATCGAGCCGGTCGAGACCGACCTCGGCGAATACATCCTGCAGATCAACGACAACGAGCCGCCGTCGCACATCATCGCGCCTGTCATCCACAAGGACAAGGAAGAGATCGCCGCGCTGTTCGCGCGCACGCACGGCACCGCGCGCAAGGACGAGATCACCGCGCTGGCGCGCGAGGCGCGCATGGTGCTGCGCAGCCACTTTCTGTCTTCGGACATGGGCATTTCCGGCGGCAATTTCCTCGTTGCCGAAACCGGTTCGGTCGCGCTGGTGACCAACGAGGGCAACGAAGGCATGGTGACGATCGTGCCGCGCGTGCATGTCGTGCTGACCGGCATCGAAAAGGTGCTGCCCACGCTGGAGGACTTCGCTACGCTGCTGCGTCTGCTGCCGCGCTCGGCCACGGGTCAGTCGATCACCAACTACGTGTCGCTGCTGACGGGCACTCGCGCCGCCGGCGAACCCGACGGTCCCGAGCACATGTACTACGTGCTGGTCGACGGCGGCCGCACGGGACTCGTCGGCGGCGAGTTCCAGGAGATGCTTCGCTGCATCCGCTGCGGCGCGTGCATGAACCACTGTCCCGTGTATCAGAAGATCGGTGGGCATGCCTACGGATGGGTCTATCCGGGGCCGATGGGTTCGGTGCTGACGCCGAGCTTCGTCGGCCTCGACAACGCGCTCGATCTGCCGCACGCTGCGACGCTGTGCGGCCAGTGCCAGGTCGTCTGCCCCGTCAAGATCCCGCTGCCGGATCTGCTGCGCAAGCTGCGCGAAAAGCAGTTCGAGCGCCGACTGCGTCCGTGGTACGAACGCGTCGCGCTGAAGGCGTGGGCCTACGTTGCGCTGAGGCCGCCGTTGTATCGGGCCGCAAGCCGAATGCTCGTGCGCGTGCTCGCGTGGATGGGCGGCGGGCGGGCACTGATACGCACGCTGCCGTTGGCGTCCGGCTGGACCGACCATCGCGACTTTCCGGCGCCCGACGGCAAGACCTTCCACGAGCTGTATCGCACGCGGCGCGGCGCGCGCTGAGCGTTAGCGCGGCAGCGCCTCGGCGATCAGCTCGGCGACGTCCTTGTTCTGGATCTCGCCTTCGCGGCCAAGCTGCGCCAGCGCGTCCTTGACCATCGTCGCGCAGTAGGGGCAGGCGGTCGCGATCACGCGTGGCGCATGCGGCAGCGCCTGCTCGACGCGCGCCACGTTGATCCGTTGGCCGATGTGCTCCTCCATCCAGAAGCGGGCGCCGCCTGCGCCGCAGCACATGGCCTTTTCACGGTTGAGCTCGAACTCGAGCGGGCGGTCGGCCGTGACCGCGGCGAGCGCGCGGCGCGGTGCCTCGTATTCGCCGTTGTGGCGGCCGAGATAGCACGGCTCGTGCAGGATCACGCGCTCGAACCTGCGCTCCGGGCGGATGCGCCCGCTGCGGACGAGTTCGTCGAGCAGCTGCGTGTGATGCAGTACTTCGTAATGCCCGCCGAACTCCGGATATTCGTTCTTCAGCGAGTTGAACGCGTGCGGGTCGCAGGTGACGATGCGCGTGACGTTCGCTTGGTTCAACGTCTCGATGAGCGCCTTGGCGAGCGTCTGGAACAGCATCTCGTTGCCGGCGCGTCGCACGCATTCGCCGGTCGAACCCTCGCGTGGACCGAGGATCGCGAAGCGTACGCCGGCGGCGCGCAGGATCTTGACGAAGGCGCGCGCGACCTTCTGGTTGCGGTCGTCGAACGACTGCGCCGAGCCGACGTAGAAGAGGTAGTCGAACGCCTTCGTCGGCGCGGGCGAGTCAAGCAGCGGAACGTCGAGCCCCTTGGCCCAGTCCGCGCGCGTGTCGGCCGGCAGCCCCCACGGATTGCTCTGGCTTTCGTAGTTGTCGAAGACCGTCTTCAGCTCCGCTGGAAAATTGCCTTCCATCAGGACCTGATGCTGGCGCATGCGGAAGAACTTGCCGAGGTGCTCCAGCTCGATCGGGCACGCATGCTCGCAGTAGCCGCAGGTCGTGCAGGCCCACAGCGCATCCTCCGGGATCGCGTGGCCCACCAGCGGCGGCAGCTCGGCGTCTTTGCGCGCGACGATCGCCTCGCGATGCGCGAGGAGATGGCGCTTGACGCCGTCGTGCACCCACTTCAACGCGAGCGGCTTGCCGGTCAAGAACGTCGGGCAGGCGTCCTTGCAACGGCCGCATTCGGTGCAGGTGAACGCGTCGAGCGCGTCCTTCCACACGAGGTCGGCGGCGGTGCGCACGCCGATCTTCATCGCGCCGGCGTCGTCCTCGCTCATGATGCGTTCGAGGTCGAGCGAAGGCACGCGATTCAGCGGCGTGTCACGCGCGAAGAAAAGCGCCGGCAGCGCGGTGACGATGTGGAAGTGTTCGCCGACCGGCAGCAGCACGAGAAAGCTGAACACGGTGAGGATCTGGATCCAATAGCTCGCGTGGTAGCCGGCGGTCAGCGTCTCCGGCGAAAGGCCCGCCAGCCCGGCCGCGACGAGCGAGCCGAAGATCGCGAACGCGCGCTCGTGCGCGATGCCGGCATCGGTGCCGGCGAACAACGCAAACTTGAAGCCGTCGTACAGGAAGTCCGTCACCATGATCGCGAGGATCAGCGACAGCACCAGGATCGCCTCGCGGTTCGGCTCCAGCCGCTTCGGCTTCAACACGAAGCGGCGCCAGAACGCGTACAGCACCGCGGCCGAGACGGCCACCTCGACCAGATCCTTGAACGCGGCGTAGATGCCGCCGAGCGCGCCGGGGAAGACGAATTCCGCGTCGTAGCCGATGACGAGCAACTGCAGCTTGCGCAACAGCAGGGTCACGAAGCCGAGGAAGATCACCGTGTGCATGATCCCCGGCTTGCACTCGCCGGCGATCATGCGCGACTGCAACAGGCCGAGGCGCAGCACCTTGCCGAGCCGCTCGAGCGGGCGGTCCCAGCGCACTTCGGGCTGCAGCGCGACGACGATCGCCAACTTGCGCCACGCCAGCCAGAAAAAGCCCGCGAAACCGGCGAGCATCACCAAGGTGATCGCTAGCGGGCCCACCGCACGCCTTCGTCGCGGTCCGGCCGCCCGACCCGCTTCGCATCCTGCGCCGTACGCATGGCGCGAGGATCGGTTCAGCCGCCGCGCTTCGTCAACGCCCGATTCGCCAAGGTTTGATCAGCGCCAAAGTCGGAGCCGTCACCGACCGCTGGCTCGACCGGCTCGTAGCATGGGCGCCCTTCGCGCAGCACCGACTGCAGCAGCAGCGGGCGATGCGCTTGCCAGACGATCGGCGGCGCCAGCGACGCGGCCGCGCGCCGCGCCGCCTCGCGCGCGAGATCGCGCAGCAGCGTAACGTGCGCGACAAATGGTTTGCGGTCGTAGGGCACGCGCAGTTCGTCGAGCAACGCCCGGACTCGCTGCGCCAGCGCCGCCAGCGGTGCGCACTCGGGCCCAGCGGCCCACAGCACGCGCGCGCGCTCGAAGGCGCCGACGGCGTCGAGCGTCCACGCGAACGGGTCGAACGGCAGGGCCGCGAGCGCGGCGGCCACCCGCGCGGCGCGCGCGGGATCCAGTTCGCCGACGAACGCGAGCGTCAGATGCAGGTTCTCGGGCCGCATCGGGCGCGCGCGCGGGAAGCGACGCTGCTGTTCGCGCGCGACGGCGGCAAGGCGCGCGCGCGCCGCCTCGTCCGGCCAGAGCGCGACAAAGCAGCGCATTGCCTGTCGCTAGCGCCGCCGCGCCAGCAGCGCGCGCCGGCATTCGGCCACCAGCGCGGGACCGCGGTAGATCAAGCCGGTGTAGATCTGTACGAGGGTGGCACCGGCCTCGATCTTGGCGGCGGCGTCGGCGCCGCTCAGGATGCCGCCGACGCCGATGATCGGCAGCGCGCCGCGCAGGTGCGCGGCCAGGATGCGCACGACGTCGGTCGAGCGCGGAAACAGCGGCGCGCCCGACAGCCCGCCCGCTTCGTCGGCGTGTGCGAGTCCGGCCACGCGCTCGCGCGCGATCGTCGTGTTGGTCGCGATCAGCGCGTCCATGCCGTGCGCCAGCAGCGCGTCGGCCACGCGCGGCAGGTCCGCATCGTCAAGATCGGGCGCGATCTTCACGGCGATCGGTACGCGTTTGCCGTGCCGGTCCGCGAGTCGCGCGCGCTCGGCCGCCAGGCCGCGTAGCAGCGCACGCAGCGCCGAGCTGCCCTGCAGCGAGCGCAGATCCTTGGTGTTCGGCGACGAGATGTTGATGGCGACATAGCCGGGCCGTTGCAGCAGCAGCGGGTAGGCGGCACGCAGTCCGAGCGCGTAATCGTCGAGCGCCTTTTCGATCGGCGTGTCGGCGTTCTTGCCAAGATTCAGTCCCAGCACGCCGCCGGCTGCGGAGAACTCCCGGCTGGCCTCGATATTGGCGACGAAGCGTTCGAGCCCGTCGTTGTTGAATCCCATCCGGTTGATCAACGCGCGCGCCTGCGGCAGCCGGAACAGCCGCGGCTTGGGGTTGCCCGGCTGCGGTCGCGGCGTCACCGTTCCCACTTCGATGAAGCCGAACCCGAAGTCGCCAAACGCGTCGATATGGGCGGCGTTCTTGTCGAGTCCGGCCGCGAGCCCCACGGGATTGGGGAAGCTCAGTCCCATCGCGTCGACCGGATCGGCCGGCACGTGCGGGCGTGCCAGCTTGGTCAGCCCGAGCGCATGCACGCGCGCCAGGCTGCCGAAGGCGAGATCGTGGGCGGTTTCCGGATCGAGAGCGAAGAAGAAGGGGCGCGCAAGGTCGTAGAGCACGCCGCGATTCTACGGGCCGTGCCGTCTGAGCACCGGCGCATCGTGGCGCACCCAGCGACCGCCCTGCAGCAT
The DNA here is from genome assembly GCA_037446035.1 of Burkholderiales bacterium. GTDB lineage: Bacteria > Pseudomonadota > Gammaproteobacteria > Burkholderiales > Burkholderiaceae_F > DSNY01. The sequence goes on along the minus strand of JBBIJJ010000086.1, from coordinate 6,353 downwards.
CTCGACGGGGCGGAAGCGCGCCTTGTACGCCATTTTCGGACTGTGCTCGATCCAGTAGCCCAGATACAGGTACGGCAGCCGCAGTGCGCGGCACTGCTCGATCTGCCAGAGCACGTTGAAGGTGCCGAAGCTCGCGCGGGGCTGATCGGGGTCGAAGAACGTGTACACCGACGACAGTCCGTCGTTCAGGATGTCGATGATCGACACCATGCGCAGCGTGCCGAGCGCGTCGCCCGCCTCCGGCGGCACCGGCTCGCGGAACTCGACGAGGCGCGTGTTGACCTTGCTCTGCAACAGGAACTGCGAGTACTGCTCGCGGCTGTCGTTGTCCATGCCGCCGCCGGCGTGGCGGGTCGACTGGTAGCGCAGGTACAGGTCGTAGTGCTCGTGATCGAACGCCAGCCCGACGACGCGGGTGACGAGCGTGCGGTGCTGCATCCATGCGCGCCGCTGGCTGCGGCTCGGGCGGAACACCGCTACCGGAACGCGCACGGGAATGCAGGCGCGGCAGCCGTCGCAGTGCGGCCGGTAGGTAAAGATGCCGCTGCGGCGAAAGCCCATGCGGACCAGTTCGCTGTAGACATCCGCGTTGATCAGATGCGCCGGGGTGGCCACCTGCGAGCGCGCCTGCCGGTGCTCCAGGTAACTGCAGGGATACGGCGCCGTCGCGTAGAACTGCAACGCGGCGAACGGCAGTTCCTTCAGGTTGGCCATCTAATAGCGTGCCAGCAGGGAATTGAGCGTATCCGCGCGATAGTTCGACCAGTCGATCGGCTCGCGTGCCGTCGCGGCGGCGACGTGCGCGCAAAAGTCGGCGCACCGGATCTCACGCGCGCCGAGCGATGCGAGGTGCCCCGTGTTCTGCTGGCAGTCTATCATCGGCACCTGTTCGTTTCGCAGCAGTTGCACCAGCGCGGCGAGCGCGATCTTCGAGGCGTCGGTCGCCCGCGTGAACATCGACTCGCCGTAGAACATGCGGCCCAGGGCGACGCCGTACAGTCCGCCCACCAGCTCGCCGCCGCGCCAGACTTCGATCGAATGCGCCAGGTCGCGCCGGTGCAGCGCCACGTACGCGCCCACCATCGCTTCGGTGATCCACGTGCCGTCCTGGCCTTCGCGCGGCGCTGCGCACGCCCGCATCACGGGCTCGAAGGCCGCATCGCAGGTCAGCCGCAGCGCGTCGCCGCGCGCGGCGGCGCGCAGCTTCTTGCGCAGCGAGCGCGTCACTCGAAACTCGTCCGTGAACAAGACCATGCGCGGATCGGGACACCACCACAAGATGGGTTCACCCTCCGCGTACCAGGGAAAGATCCCGCGCCGATAGGCGTCGATCAGGCGATCGATCGAAAGTTCGCCGCTGGCGGCGAGCAGCCCGTTCGGCTGCGTCAGCGCTGCCGCGACCGGCGGAAACGGGTCGCCCGGACGCAGCCAGGCGATCATGCGGACGCCGGCGGCCGCGGCGGTGCAGGCGCGATCGTGCCGGTATGCACGCCGAAGTCGCCGCGCGCGCGGTCTTCCAGATAGTGCCGCAGCGTCAGCGCCACCGTGCGGAACGCGATCTGGTCCCAGGGGATTTCGCGCTCGGCAAACAGGCGAACCTCGAGGCTCTCTGCACCGGGCGCGAAGTCGAGGTCCAGCAGTTGCGCCCGGAAAAAGATGTGCACCTGTTCGACGTAGGGAACGTCGAACATCGTGTACACGGGCCCCAGCTCGACACGCGCGCCCGCCTCCTCGAGCGTCTCCCGCAGCGCGCCTTCGGCGGTCGTCTCGCCGATCTCCATGAAGCCGGCGGGCAGTGTCCACCTGCCGTAACGCGGCTCGATCGCGCGCTTGCATAGCAGGATGCGGTCGCGCCAGACCGGGATCGTGCCGACCACGGGTCGCGGGTTGACGTAGTGGATCGTGCCGCAGTGGTCGCAGCAGTCGCGCTCGCGGTTGTCGCCCAGCGGCACGCGGCGCACGACCGCATGTCCGCAGACCGAGCAGAAGCGGGGAGAGATGCGCGTCGTCACGCCGGCAGTGTAGAACCTCTGCCAAAGTCCACAGGCGGCCGTGGCGGGATTGCCCGGGAATGCAGCGCAAGGCGCGGCCGGCGGTCCGTTGGCGCGTGCCAAGGACCGGAGCCCTGGACCGTGGCGACGCGATGCGCCGCGGGCAATCTCGCCCAGCAGGGGGCGACGCCGGGCACGCGCCGCGCGCGTCGGGCGAGCCGGAGAACGCCCCGCAGCGGCCTGGCCGCGGGGGCGGGGGCGTCTGCGGTCTTTGCGCCCGCGGTCGTGGGCGCGGCGGCCGTCCTTCGCGCGCCTGGTCTACACCCGCTTCTCGTCGCAACGCGACCGCCGGGGGGTTGAGACAGGTTCTGGCCCGGACATTCCACGAGAGGCGCGGGATGCGCGCGGCAGACAGCGAAGCGGTGGCGCAGGCTCATGCCCGCGCCACCGGCGTGAAGCCGCGCAGCGGCGGGCAAAGCCCATGCGCTAGTCGGACGCAGTCGAATCGCCGCCCGCCTTCGTACGCACTTGTGCACAGGATCAGCGCGCAGCCGCAGCGCTCATTCGCCACATGAGCCGCGTAGCCCCGGGACTGCAACCGGATTGTCGCCCGAGCGCCGCAGGTGCCGGTCGAAGCAGGTCGATTTACGCATCCGGGAGCGACCTTGCGAAATGTCGGGGCTGGCCCGCGCCGCCCGCGGGCGCGGCGGACTCGCGGGCGCGTCTGCGCCGGTCTGATCTGCATCAATCAAATCGGTATCGGAGTACCGATATGATCCGCGCCATGAACCTGGACCGGCACACGGGCACGCTGCTGCACCGCGAGCACTACGCCAACCTCGATCTGCTCGCACGCGTCGAGCAGGCATTCGCGGGCGCACCGCGCCGCGACGCTGAACTGGTCGCGTTGGTGCGCACGCTCGGCGCGCACCTCGCGCAGGAGGTCGACCGCCATTTCGGCTTCGAGGAGCGCGAGCTGTTCGGCCGCATGGTCGATTCCGGAGAGGGCGACCTCGCCGCGCTGCTGGCGGAGGAGCACGTAACGATCCGCGCGGTCGCGGCCGAGCTCGCGCCGCTGATCGAGCGCGCCGGGGCGGGCACGCTCGACGATCCGGGGTGGGATGCGCTGAAGCGGCTTGCGCTCGAGCTGGTCGAGCGTCTGACCGCGCACATCCACAAGGAAGAGTCGGCGCTGCTGCCGCTGCTGGCGGACCTGCTCGACGACGACACGGACCGCGCGCTCGCGCTGGGTTACGCGGCGTCCTGAACCGCCCGTGCGACAGCCCGACAGATGAACGCAGCGGCCGGCCCAGTGCAATCGGAGATCCGCGCGCTCAAGCCAGGCGATCTCGATGCGGTCGTGGCGATCGACCGCGCGATCATGGGCCGATCGCGCCGCGCCTACATCCGGCGCCGGCTCGACGCCGCGCTGCGCGAGCCCGCTCGGCATGCGCAGTTTGCGGCGATCGATGCAAACGGGCTGGCCGGCTACCTCCTCGCGCGCGTGCTGCGCGGCGAGTTCGGGCGAACCGAACCCGCTTTGCGCATCGAACTGGTCGGTGTGCGGCAGGACACGCAGGGCCGCGGCATCGGCACCCGGCTGCTCGACACCCTGGTCGAGTACGGGCGGCGCAAAGGTGCGACCGAGCTGCGCACGGCGGCCGCGTGGAACGATCATGCGATGCTGCGCTGGTTCGACGCGACCGGTTTCGCGCTCGCACCGGACTGCATCGTCGACTGCCCGGTCGGCGACGGCGGCTATCGCCCCGAGCGCGATGCCGCCACCGGCCAACCCGAGAGCGCCGAGCCGCGCCGCGAGATCGACTACGGTGCACCCGCGGGCAACGACTACGAGAAGCTCGCGCGCGACCGCGCCGACCTGCGTTCGATGACGGCCGACGATCTGCCAGCGATCGTGCGTATCGACCGCGCGCTGACCGGCCGCGACCGCACCGACTACATGCGCGCGCAGCTCGCCGAAGCGCTCGACGATTCGGCGATCCGCGTGTCGCTCGTCGCACGGCTCGACGACGCGGTCGTCGGCTATCTGATGGCACGTACCGACCTGGGCGACTACGGCCGCACCGAGCCGGTCGCGGTGATCGACACGATCGGCGTCGATCCCGACTACGCACAGCGCGGCGTCGGACACGCGCTGTTGTCGCAGCTCTTCGCCAACCTGGGCGCGCTGCGCGTCGAGCGCGTCGAGACGATCGCCGCACCGCGCGACCTCGCGCTGCTCGGTTTCCTGTACGGCTGCGGCTTCGCGCCGTCGCAGCGGCTCGCTTTCGTCAAGACACTCGCCTGAGAAGGCGCGCGGATTTCGTCGCGAGCGGGTCGCCGGCCAGGCGCACCCGGCCGCCGGGCCGAGACATATCAGGTCGACAGGCGGGGCCCAAGAAGGCGCCTGCGTTTCGGCGCAGGCTAACGTGCGCGCGGCGCACGCGAAGTCCGCCGCAGGCGGGCGGCCGCAGCCAACACCGCGCAACGACGCCAGCGGGCCCCGCCCGGTAGAAGGGCTCACGCCTTCCGCGGCCGCCGCCGGCTCTGTGGCCGCGCTGCGCGCGACAGGCGGGCCGCGGATCGGACGCCGCCGCTCGCGGCGGGGCCAAGATGCGCGCCGGAGTCCGCGCCAGAATCTGCGCCACCGGATGCGCGGGCGCACTGCGCCGCAACCGGTCGCGATCGCGCGCGCCGGTCGGCGCAGTGACGGCGCCCCATCTAACGTAGCCTATGCTCGCGCCTGCTCGCGCGAAGGAGGCAAGCCATGCAACTGACCACTGTCCGCATCGACAAGCCGGCCGATCTCAACTTCATCCTCGGCCAGTCGCACTTCATCAAGACCGTCGAGGACCTGCACGAAGCGATCGTGCAGACCGTGCCGCAGATGAAGTTCGGCCTCGCTTTCTGCGAGGCGAGCGGCCCGTCGCTGGTGCGCTTCAGCGGCAACGACGAGGCGCTGATCGGACTGGCGAAGAAAAACGCGCTGGCGCTTTCCTGCGGTCACTGCTTCATCGTGTTTCTGAGCGGCGGGTTCCCGCTCAATGTGCTGAACACGATCAAGGCCGTGCCCGAGGTGTGCGGCATCTACTGCGCGACCGCCAACCCGGTCGAGGTGGTCGTTGCCGAAACGGAAGGCGGACGCGGCATCCTCGGCGTGATCGACGGTGAAAAGAGCAAAGGTGTCGAGTCCGAAACCGACATCGCCGCGCGCAAGCAGCTTCTGCGCAGGTTCGGCTACAAGCTCGGGTGAGCGCGGGGCTGATGATCGACGCGATCGAACCCTGTACGCGCGCAGCGCTGCGCCTGCTCGAATCCGACCTGACGCCGCAAGGCATCCTCGCCGCGCGACGCAGCGCCGCGGCGCAGAAGCGCTGCTACACGCGCATCTTCGCGCGCAACGCCGGCGTGTGCGTGCCGGCGATGGCCGCCAGCGGGGTGGCGGCGCTCGAAGTAGGCGCGATCGTCAGTTTCGACGCGCTCGCGCAGGCGCAGGCGCCGAATGGCCAGATCCCGAAGTACGTCGATCCCGAAGGCCGGGACGCGGACTTCTGGTACCTGGGCTGCATCGATGCGACGCTGTGGTGGCTGATCGCGGTCGACCATCTGCGCCGCCGGGGTGCGGTCGCGCACGAGCGCTGGCAGGCGAACGTCGGGCGCGCGCTGCAATGGCTGCTGGCGCAGGAGCACCGGCGCTTTTTCCTGCTGCAGCAGAACGAGGCGAGCGACTGGGCCGACATCATGCCGCGCTCGGGCTGCGTGCTGTACACGAACGCGCTGTGGTACCGCGTGAAGACGCTGTTCGATCTGCCGCAGCGGGACGAAACCCGCCATCACTTCAACCACCCGTTCCATCCGTTCCGCGACGACCTGCCCGAGTGCCGGCGCGCGCCTGCTGCGCCACTACGCGCGGCGCGGCAGGCACGCGCGCGGGCTGTAAACGAGCTTCGTGAACCTGTCGTTCGCCGGCGACGAGGGCGACGTTTTCGGCAACGTGCTCGCGATCCTGTGCGGGCTGGCGGGCGATGCGCGCGCACGAGATCGTGCGGGCGCTGCTCGCCGCGCAGGCATCCGACCCGTATCCGATCCGCGTTGTCACCGAGCCGATCGACGCGGACCATCCGCACTGGCGCGCGTGCATGGCGCGCCACCGGCAGAACCACCCGTACCAGTACCACAACGGCGGCGTCTGGCCTTTCGTCGGCGGCTTCTGGACGATGGCGCTGGCGCGGCTCGGCCTGACCGATCTCGCGCGCAGCGAGCTGGCGAAGCTGGCTCAGGTCAACGCCCTCGACGACTGGCGTTTCACCAAGTGGTTTCACGGAAGGACGCTCGCGCCGATGGGCATGGCCGGCCAGAGCT
>JBBIJJ010000085.1:0-14181 GCA_037446035.1 Burkholderiales bacterium | reverse complement strand
AGGCCATCATGTTCGGTCCGATCACCATTCCATTCGGCGCGAAACTGCTGTTCAACACGGTCAAGCTTAAACCCGGCGTCACCTACGACGACGTCGAATTGGCGCTGGCCGAGATGTGCAGCGTGGTCAAGGAGACCTACGGCGGCGACAAAGGCGGCTTCATCGCCGGGCAGGTCTTCAAGTTCTCCGGGTTCGTCTCGGACGAGGGGTCGCTGGGCAGCCGCCAGGCCGCCGATCACGACCTCGTGATCGTCACCTACTGGCGCTCGTTCGACGAACACGAGCGGTCGCATGCGGACGCGGTGTTCAAGGCGAAGTTCGCGGCGCTGGCGGAGAAGTGCACCGAAACGCGCGAGCTCGGCTACGAGATGATGTGGCAGGGCGCACCGGAAGGCGCCTCCGCGCGGGCCGAGGCCGCGCAGGCCGCCTGAGGCGCCTGGGCGATGCGCTGCCGCGCGGCCCCTGACGATCCGCTCGCCGCGCGGCGGAACACGAACGGATCGCCGATGCGGGCACACACGGTCGAGGATAGACTCGCGCCTGCGCAGTCGATGTGAGGCACGGCGGTCGCCGCGGACCCAAGCAGCGACTCCGGCGCGCGAAGCGGTCTCCTGCGGCGTTCCGAGCATGGTTGCCGCGGCACGGCTGCGCCGCGTCGGGCGCCATCTGACCGCAGCGACGCGTCGCGCAGGAAGACCGGGACCTCGACATGGATGAGCAATCGGTGGCATGGATCGCCTTCGCCGTCAGTGTGCTGATCTTCGTCGCCTATGAGGCGTGGGTCTTGTGGAGCGGGCGCCATCACCCCGACCGCATGGCGCGCTCTGCGCATGCGCGCATGCGCATCGACTGGGCCGACGCGCTGAGCCGGCGGCCCGGTTTCGAGATCGTCGCCGTGCAGACGCTGCGCAACTCGCTGATGTCGGCCACGATCGGCGCTTCGACGGCCGCACTGGCGCTGATGGGAACGATCACGCTGGCCGGCGGCAGCCTCGTGCAGAGCATCGCGGATTTGCACGGCGGGGGCCTGCCGCTGCGGCCGGTTCTCGAAGGCTTGCTGATGCTGGCGCTGTTCGCCTCGTACGTATGCTCGGCGATGGCGATGCGCTACTTCAACCATGCCGGCTTCGTGATGTCGATGCCGGCGGACTCCGAGGCGCGCAGGCCGCTCGATCCGCTGGCGCGCGAGTATGTCGAGCGCGCCGGCCTGCTGTACAGCTGGGGGCTGCGCTTTTTCCTGATGGTCGCGCCGCTGGTTGCCGGCATCGTCAATCCGCTCGTGATGCCGGCGATGACGGTAGCCCTGGTGATCGTGCTTCGGTACTTCGACCGTCCTGCCCGCGTGCTGCGGTAAGGACGCGCCGGCTCAACCCGTGCTCCACGCCCGCGGGCGACGCATGCCGGCGATCCTGCAAGCCTGCTTGACGTAGCCGTACGGAAAGAGCTCGAACAGCCGCTGCCGCGCGGCACCACCCAGACCGACGTCCTTTTCGAGAAACCGGACGACGAAACGCGCGTCCGGAATCAATTGGTGTTCGTCGAGATACTCGCGCATGTAGCGCAACACCTGCCAGTGCAGGTCCGTGAGCATGATGCCTTCCTTGCGCGCCAGCGCCTCGGCCACACCTTCGTCCCAGTCGCTCGGGTCGATCAGATAACCCTCTTCGTCAGTGGGCGGGATGCCGGAGCCGGCGGTGGGCGGCGTCGTGGCATTCATAGCGGATCGCCGGACGCCTCAACGCCGCGCGGCGGTCGGCTTGGCGCGGCGGGCCGGGACGGCGCGCTTGCGCCGGACCTTCTTCGCACCGGACTTCACGGCGCCGCCCTTCTTTTTGCCGACCTGCCGGGCTGCCGGACGGGCCCGCAGCATTCCGGCAGCGATCTTGGAGATGTCCGTTTCGGTGATGATGCCGACCAGCACGTCGTTCGCGTCGAGCACCGGCAGGCTGCCGATGTGTTTCTCGACCAGCAGTCGCGCCGCATCCTTCAACAGGGCGCTTTCTGCAACGCAGATGGCCGGCGCGCTCATGATCCCGCCGACCGGGACCTCCGCGGAGCCGAAGTTGGCCGCCGCGAGCAACAGGTCGCGCTCGGCCGCCATCCCGACGACCCGTCCGGGGTGCACCACGGGCAGATGGTGAACGTTGCGACTGCGCATCAGGTCGAGCGCGCGGTGAAACTCCGTGTCCGGAGTCACGGTGAGCACCGTCCGGCTCATGTACTGGCTGACTCTCATGAAGCGTCTCGTCGCTGGAATGGAACGGGGTGCGCGCCGCGGCCGGTTCGTTTGTCCGGCGCAGCCACGCGCACTGCGCACGGCGCCTCGGCCCGCGGGCTGCGCGATTCGGGCGCAACGCGAGCGGTCATGGCTCCTACGGCTGCTTCGGCGTCTGGTACTCCGCTTCCTTCTGGAACGGCACCCAGATGGTCTCGAATCCGACGAAGCCCTTTTCGTTCGGGGGCAGCTGGCGTGTCGTCACGAATCGCGCATGTCCATCCGGAACCTTGGCGACCGGTTTTTGCTCGCTCTGACTCATGGTTCACCTCTTTTCACACCGTCAAGTCCGGACGCGCTGCGCACGTGCGGGCGTCCGGCGTCATGCCTGACCATCGAATGTTGCCGCTCAGATCGGTCTGAGCAGCGACGGGTCGACGGCCGGCCCTGCCGGCGGCACCCCGCCGGCCTTCATCTCGTCATGGGTGGCGTCGCGCACGCTCAGGATCTCGAGCTTGAACACGACCTGTCGGCCGCACAGCGGGTTGTTGCCGTCGACGGTCAGCGTCTCGTCGTCCATGTGCGTCACGAGAAAACTGCGCGTCTGACCGGCGTCGTTTTCCATCAGTATCGAGGCGCCGACCTGCCGATACTCCTCGGGAACGTTCTCGAGCCGATCCGTGAAGACGAGCGACTCGTCTCTCGGGCCGAAGATCTCGTTGCCGTCGATCGTCACCTCGATGACGTCGCCGGCCGACTTGCCTTCGAGCTGCATGTGCACCGAAGGCGCGAGGATCTCGTTGTAGCCGTGCACGTAGCCCAACGGGAACTCGACCCGGGTCAGCGCGTGACCGGTCTTCCGGTCGCTCACCTTGTAGCTCAACTCGACGAACTTGCCGGCGCGAATGGCTTCTTTCATGTCGGCGCTCGCCCGAATGATCAAAAGATGGACGCACCAAAGATCCGGAGTTTGCCGTCCTCGTAGCCCAGCACGAGTCGTCCGAGCCACTCTCCCGGCTTCTTGGTGCTGCGCTGCCGGAACAGCACGGTCACGTGCTCGCCGCGGCGGATGATGCCGAGCGGGTCGAACTGCTCCGACAGATTGCGCGCCAGCTCGCTGTTCGCGAACTGGTGGCCGGCGACGACCTGATCCATCGCGCGCGCGAGCGAGCTGGAGAAGTTGCGGGAGAACTCGCCGTACTTGCCCTCGTTCGAGTACTTGACGAGGTCGCGCCACAGCGGCAAGGCCATCGCCAGGATCTCCTCGTCGGTCTTCTCGATGATGTTCACGTACGCGACCGACCGGCCTACTGCTTGTCGTCGCTGACCAGGTGGTACAGGGGCGCCTTCTCCATCGTGTATTCGCCGGTTTGCGGGTCGCGGCGCGATACCGTCAGCACGTGCCAGTTCTGGTCGTCGAGCTTCATATAGTCGCCCCGGTAGTAGTAGCCGGGCCAACGCGTTTCCTTGCGGAACAGCGTGTGCTGCGTCACGCATTCGGCGGCGCGGTGACGGTGCTTCAGCTCCCAGGCGCGCAGCAGCTCGTGCAGATCCGCCGCGGCCAGCTTCTCGAGATCCTCTTCCAGGATCTTGAGCTTCTTCAGGCCGATGTTCAGAAGCTTCTCGTTGGTCATGTAGTTGGCCGTGACCCCGCCGCAGTACTCGTCCATCAGCTTCTGCAGGCGGTCCAGTCCGTGCTTGGGCGTGATGTAGTGCGGATTGACGTCGCCGGCGACGATTGCATTGCGGTAGATCCGGTAGTGCTCGAGCGGCTTGTACACCTCCCGCTTCAAGCGCTCGATCTGGCTTTGCGACACGACGATCCCCTCGGCCTTGCCGTCGTCGATGTACTTGCAGGCGGCCTTCGCCGCGAGTCGCCCTTCGGTGAAGGACCCCGACGAGAACGCGTGCGGCGTGCCGCCGACCGCATCGCCGGCGCCGAACAGGCCCGCGACGCTCGTCATGCGGTTGTAGCCCCAGAAGTACTCCGGCGGCGAGATGTCCTCCGGACCCGAGCACCAGGCGCCCGAGCCCGTCGCATGCGAGCCCATCACGTACGGCTCGGAGGTGGTCAACTCCGGGTTCTCGTTCTTCGGATCGACGTCGGTCGCGGCCCACAGCACTGCCTGGCCGACCGTCATGCCGAGGAAGTTCTCCCAGCCGACTTCTTCCAGGTGAGGATCCTGGAACGCGCGCATCGTCACCATGTGGATCGGGCCGCGACCGGCGTTGATCTCGCTGATCAGCGCGTGGTTGCGCAGGCAGGTCGGGATCGGTCGGTGCGTCAGGTGCGAAGCCTCCGGATCCAGGTACTCCTTGCCGACCATCTTCTGCAACTCGGGCCACCACTTGGACTCGTATTCCTGGCCCAGACCGTTCTGCGTATAGGTCTTCAGGTGCAGGAAGTAGGCGCCGACCGGGCCGTACCCGTCCTTGAAGCGGGCCAGCACGATGCGGTTTTCCATCTGCGTCATCTTGGCGCCGGCGTTGATCAGCAGCCCGTACGCCGACGCCGACGACCATGGCGCATACCAGGTGCGCCCCGAGCCTTCGCCCACCGAGCGCGGCTTGAAGATGTTGGACGCGCCGCCGGCCGCACAGATCACGGTCTTGGCCTTGAAGACGTGGAAGTTGCCGGTGCGCACGTTGAAGCCGACGGCGCCGGCGACCCGGTTCTCGCGGCTTTCGTCCATCAGCAGGTGCGTCACGCAGATGCGGTTGAAGATCTTGTCGGCCGATTTTTTCGCCGCCTCGGCCACGATCGGCTTGTACGACTCCCCGTGGATCATGATCTGCCACCGACCCTCGCGCTGATAACGCCCGGTCTTCGGGTCCTTCATGATCGGCAGACCCCACTCCTCGAACTGATGCACGGTGGAGTCGACGTGACGAGCCATGTCGAACTGCAGATCCTCCCGCACCATGCCCATCAGGTCGATGCGCGCGTAACGGACGTGGTCCTCCGGCTGGTTCTCGCCCCAGCGCGTGCCCATGTAGCAGTTGATCGCATACAGGCCCTGCGCGACCGCGCCCGAGCGATCGATGTTGGCCTTTTCGGCGATGACGATCTTCTTGTTCTGCCCCCAGAAGCGCGCTTCCCAGGCCGCGCCGGTGCCGCCCAGACCCGCACCGACCACGAGAATGTCGATGCCGTCTTCGATGATGGTTTCGTAGGCCATTAGTAGTACACGCCTTTCTTCAATTTGAGGCCTGCGTCCTGCAGGGTTCGCAAACCGCCGTCATCCAGACGGATGTACTTCGGCTCGTCGTATAGGAGCTGGCTGTCGCGCATTTCCTTGCTCGGCGACGGGGCGTCGGCGAGCTTGGGGATCGCCTGGCCCCACGGCTTGGTGGTGATCGGCGACAGGAAGTTCTTCTCGGTGCCGTTGCGGAACTTGATCCGCCAGGCGATCGTGCCGCGCCGCTCGTCGCGATCGACGCGCACGCTGTGGCCGAGCGGCGCGAAGTCCGCGTATCCGCGCACGTCGATCGCATGCTGCGGGCAGGCTTTCACGCAGGAATAGCACTCCCAGCACATGCTCGGCTCGATGTTGTAGGCGCGCCGATAGGTCTTGTCGATGTGCATGATGTCCGACGGGCAGATGTCGACGCAGTGTCCGCACCCGTCGCACCTCGTCATGTAGACGAAGGTTGGCATTCGTCCAGCTCCTTTTTCGATCCAGCAGAAGTTGCGGGTTGCTTGTCGTTGTCAGTAATGCCGCGGCGCTTCGCGTTTGATTCCCAGCCCCATGTCCATCGGCGCGTCCAGCAGCAGCTCCATCGAGTGACGCTTGCGCTGCTCGGGATCGTCGCGCGTCTGTGTCGGCAGGTTCTCGGCGGTGCCGTTTGCGCGCGCCAACCGCTTCTCGAATGCCGCCGCAGGCTTGAAGAACATGTGCGCGAACTTGGACCAGGGCACGCCGGCGAACAGCACCGTGGTGGCGAGGATGTACAGCGCGAAAAGGACTCCGACACCGCCGCCGGTGGCCGCCCAGACCAGGCCCAGCGTCGCGCTGGCCAGCAGCGACAGGATGAACAGATCGGCCCTGACCAAACGGAACGGCGAATGGCCCTCGGCGGCGACGTCGACGCGTATGAAGAACCAGAACCAGTAGCCGCCGACGCAGATCATCGCCGCGCCGAGCCACCACAGCGTCGCCCAGAACGGGTTGGCCGATGGATCGAACACCAGCACGACGGTCGCCAGCACGTAGAAGACGAAGCCGTACATGCCCAGCAGGTGCGAGATGCGCCGGTGCACGTTGCAGAATTCGCCCGACGCCAGCACGTCGAACACGGCGGTTTGCACGGCGATCGATACCAGCTCGCCGCCGCCGACCGGCCGCGCGCCGCTCGCCTTGGACCGGCGCAAGTTCTCGAAGAAGTACCGCGCGCTGCCCTTGTGCCAGACGTCGAACAGCGTTCCGGCGATCACGAGTATGAACATGACGACGACATACGTTTGCATGACCGCCGGCGACAGCGACGCCGACAGCTCGGCAAACGGGTTGGTGGTGAACATCCTTGATCTCCTCCGTGAAAATTGCGTGTTGCTTTGGCGGCGCGCCGTCTCAGCGGGCCGAGTGTCCGCTCAATTTCACCTCGACGCGCTCGTGCGCGGCAAGTCCCTCATAGTAACGGCGCAGGATCGCCAGCACCTCGGGTCGGCTGAACTCGGCCGGCACCTCGGCGCCTTCGGACAGCCACTTGCGCAGCTTGGTGCCGGACACTAGCAGCCGGTCCTTGTCCTCGTGCGGACAGGTGCGCGCCGAGGCCATGCCGCCGCAGCGGTAGCACCAGAACGTCCAGTCGATCTTCAGCGGCCGCGTCTCCAGCGAGCCCTCGGGGAGCTCGTCGAAGATGCGGTGCGCGTCGAACGGCCCGTAGTAGCTGCCGACGCCCGCATGGTCGCGCCCGACGATCAGGTGCGAGCAGCCGTAGTTCTGGCGGAACAGCGCGTGCAGCAGCGCCTCGCGCGGACCGGCGTACCGCATGTCCAACGGATAGCCCGCCTGCACCACGGTGCCCTTGACAAAATAGTGCTCGATCAGCGTCGCGATCGCCGCGGTGCGCACCTCGGCCGGAATGTCGCCCGGTTTGAGCGCACCGAGCAGCGAGTGCACCAGCACGCCGTCGCAGACCTCGATCGCGACCTTGGCCAGATATTCATGTGAGCGGTGCATTGGATTGCGCGTCTGGAACGCGGCGATGCGCGACCAGCCGAGCGACTCGAACAGTGCGCGGGTCTGCGCCGGCGTCATGAACAGCGCGCCGTACTTCTCCGGAAAGCCGCCGGTGGACAGCACGTGCACCGGGCCGGCGAGGTTCACATCGCCCTGTTCCATCACCATCTTGACGCCCGGATGCTCCAGGTCTGTCGTGCGGAACACCATCGCGCATTCGTGCTGCTTGTCGATCGTGTACTTCTCGGTGACCTGCATCGTCGCCAGGACCTCGTCGTTGTCCGGATCGACGAGCGCCACCTCTGCGCCGGTGCGGATCGAGTCGGCCGTCGCGCGGTCGGTCGACAGCGTGATCGGGATCGGCCAGAACAGGCCGTTGGCGAGCTTCATGCCGTCGCACACGCGCTCCCAGTCGCCGTGCGTCATGAAGCCGTCGAGCGGCGTGAAACCACCGATGCCCAGCATGATCAGGTCGCCGCGCTCGCGCGAGCTGACACGCACGCGCGGAATCGTGCGGGCGCGCGCCAGCGCCTCGGCGTGCGCCGGGCCCGTGAGCAGGCGCGGCTTCAGCGGGCCGCCGCCGTGGGGATTGACCAACGCGGACAAGGTGCCTCTCCTTTTGTTCGTTCGTGCGCGCCGCAGTCGTGCCGCCCACGCGCCGCGCCATCGCGCGGCGGACGCGTGCGAATCCGGCTCCAAGAGGGCGCGCCGAGCCTGCTAGCGGAAAAACCCTGAGCGCGGATTGGACGCTGTTCGGCACAGCATGCACCATTGCCGCTTTGGCATGGACCGACCCTGCCCACTTGGGTGGGTAACCACAGCCCACACAGGTAGGCGCTCGGTCCCGTGGCGTTAGGGCGGGCGTGGCGCGCCGGCGGGCGTGGCACTATCGCCGCGCCCGTGCCGAGCGGTTGTCAACGGGGCGAAGCGGCGCGGAACCTCATTTTCGGATCGACCGGGTTTGAAACGGCTGCCATCACGCATCGCGCTAGCGCTCCTGGTGTGCCTGGGCGTTGTCTGGCCGGGCGCGGAATCGACGGCGTTCGCCGCCCAGGAGCATGCGCTGCCGTTCGCCGCCGGGGCCGCCTCGACGGCTTGGTGGGTCTGGCCGCTGGCGTTGTTCGTCGTGTGCTTCTTTCTGGGCATGATCGCGGTGCCCGCCGGCGTGGGCGGAGGCGTCCTGTTCGTTCCGCTGGTCAGCGGCTTCTTTCCGTTCCACCTGGACTACGTGCGCGGCGCCGGCCTGCTGGTGGCGCTGTCCAGCGCGCTGGCCGCAGGACCGTCGCTGCTGCGCGCTGGGCTGGCGAACATGCGCGTGGCGATTCCGCTCGCATTGGTGGCCTCTGTCAGTTCAATGCTCGGCGCGCTGCTGGGGCTGGCGTTGCCGGCGTCGGTCGTGCGCATCGCGCTCGGCGTGGCCATCCTCGGCATCGTCGCGGTGATGCTGATGGCGCGCAAATCCGAAGTGCCCGAGGTACCGAACAGCGATCGTCTGGCGCGGCTGCTCGGCATGCACGGCGTGTATGTCGACGGCGCCACGGGCCAGCAGGTGCACTGGCGCACGCATCGCACGCCGCAGGGGCTCGCGCTGTTTTTCTTCATCGGCATTTTGGCCGGCATGTTCGGGCTCGGCGCCGGCTGGGCCAACGTGCCGGCGTTGAATCTGGTGATGGGCGCGCCGTTGAAAGTCGCCGCCGGCTCGTCGAGCTTCATTCTGTCGCTGGTCGATTCGTCGGCAGCGTGGATCTACCTGAACAACGGTGCCGTGCTGCCAGTGATCGCCGCGCCTTCGGTGGTCGGCATGATGCTCGGTGCCAAGATCGGCGCGCATCTGCTGGCGGTGCTGAAAGCCGCGTTGATCCGCAAGCTCGTCATCGCCATGCTGCTGTTCGCCGGCGGCCGCGCGCTGCTGGTCGGGCTGGGCTTCGGAGGCTAAGCGATGCCGAAGGATTCGCAGACGGCCGACGCGCTGCACATTGCGCCCGAGCAGATCCGCTACGCGGAGTGGCTGCGCTGGAGCGGCTGGTTCGGCCTGGCGCTGCTCGTCGTCGCCGCGTTGCTGTACGTGGCCGGCGTGCTGGCGCCGCACGTGCCGGTCGACGAGTTGCCGCGCGTGTGGACGATGCCGTCGCGCGAGCTGGCCGCGCTCATCGGCGGTCACGGGCACTGGGACTGGGTCGCGCTGTTGCACAAGGGCGACATGCTCAGTCTGCTGGGCATCGCCGTGCTGGCGGGATGCTCGGCGCTGCCGCTGCTCGCGGTCGTCGGCATCTACCTGCGGCGCGGCGATCGGCTGTTTGCGCTGCTGTGCGTGCTGCAGGTGGCCGTGCTCGTGCTGGCTGCCTCGGGCCTCGTTGCGGTCGGGCACTGAGCGATGAGCGCGCCGCGCCGCCTGCTGCTGTTCACGCAGTGGACCGAATTCGACGCCGGCGCCGAGCGCGCCGCGCTCGCGCTCGCGCAGCGGCTCGGCACGCCGCTCGGCGTCGTGGTTCCGCTGCTCAGCAATCCGGAGTTCGAGGCGGTCGCGCCCGAAGTCGCCGCGCGGGCCGAAGCAAAGGCAGCGCAGGCCGCCGCCGACTTCGCGCGCCGCGCGCAGGTCGCGCGCGTGGCGATCGACGTGCGCGTTCGGCGCGGCGACGAGCCGTGGCGCGAGATCGTGGGTGAGGCGCAGGCGCAGCACGCCGACTTGCTGGTCACGCGGCGGCGCGGCCATCGCAGTTTTTTTGGCAAGCTGCGCGTCGGTGAGGTCGTGCGGCGCGTGGCTGCACACGCGCCGTGTCCGGTGCTGATGGTGCCGCGTGCGGCAGCGGCGCCGCAGCGCCATGCGCTTGCGGTGATCGACGCGGTCGAATGCGCCGAGCCGGTCGCGGGGATTGCGGCCGCGTTCGCCGCTGCATTCGGGCTGCGTCTGACCTTCCTCGTAACTGCCGGCGAGCGCGCGCAGGCCGCCGCGCTGCTACAGCGGGCAACCGCGCTCGCAAACGCCGCCGGCGTCGCCGCCGACGGCACCGTGGCAGTCGGTCTGGCCGCGACGATCGCGCCCGAACGCATCGCCGCGTTGCAGGCCGATCTGCAGGTGGTGGCCATTGCCGCGCAGCACGCGGCGCACGGCAAGCTCGGCGATGCGGTCGAGGCGCTCGTCGCCGAAGCGCCGTGTGCGTCGCTCCTGGTGGCGGCGTCCGCTTCGTCGTGACGGGAGCGTTCGGGCCCTCCGGGAGTGCACGATGTCGCAGTGGCTCAATCTGGCGCGTGCGGCGCAATTCGCGGGGGTGCCGCGCGGGGTGCTGCAGCGGATGATCGGCGCCGGCGAACTGGCATCGTTCGACGGGCTGATCGACGCGGCCGAACTGCTGCGCGCGTTCCCGCAGCTCAAGTTAGAAGACGCGGGGCTGTTCGAGAAGGTCACGCGCATCCGCGACGAGGCGTTCGGTCGGCGCGTGCGCGAACGGATGCTGCCGTCGCAGGAGGTGCTGGCGCAGCGGCTGTTCGCGCAGGGGCAGGAGCTGGCGGACCTGCGCCGGCTGGCGCAGGCCTATCACGCGCTGCTGGTCGAGGCGCAGGCGCGCGTGGACGCGCTGGCCGCAACCGATGCGCGGCTGGCCGAATTGAAGGACATGCTGGACCAGGGGCTGAAGCGCGTGCTGGGCGCCGAACCCGCGGACCGGCTCGATGCGATGGTGAACGTGATGCAGGTCATCTCCGCGCAGGTCACCGTGCTGCCCAGCGGGCGGCAATTTCTCGTCGAGGGCAGCGATTCGATCCTGCAGGCGGGTCTGAAGGCCGGCATGCGCTTCGCGTACGGCTGCGGGACCGGCACCTGCGGGCTTTGCAAGGCACGTGTGGCCAGCGGTGAAGTGCGGCCGATCCAGCACTCGGATTACCCGCTGTCCGAGGTGGAGAAGCAGCAGGGCTACGTGCTGTTGTGCACGCACACGGCGGTCAGCGATGTTGCCGTCGAAACGCTCGAGGCACGCGGCCCCGCCGATATCCCCGCGCAGGACATCGTGGCCACCGTGCGCGCGGTCGAGGCG
The DNA here is from genome assembly GCA_037446035.1 of Burkholderiales bacterium. Classification (GTDB taxonomy): domain Bacteria; phylum Pseudomonadota; class Gammaproteobacteria; order Burkholderiales; family Burkholderiaceae_F; genus DSNY01. The sequence continues at coordinate 2,752 of JBBIJJ010000085.1, read as the reverse complement.
CTCGCGCCGGACACGCGGCTGCTGCACCTGCAGACGCCGCGCACCAACCGGTTGCGCTTCCTCGCGGGCCAGTCCGTCACGCTCGGCATCGCCGAGGCGGGCGGCGACGCGACGCTCGCCGCGCCGCTGGCCAGTTGCCCGTGCGACGAGCGCAACCTGCACTTCCACATCGCGCGCGAGGATGCATCGCCGCTGGCGCAGGCGCTGTTTGCCGGTCGGCTGCGGCCGGGCATGCCCGTCAGCGTGCGCGGGCCGAGCGGTGACTTCGTGCTCGACACCGACAGCGCGCGCCCGCTGGTGCTGGTGGCGTGCGACACCGGGTTTGCGCCGATCAAGAGCATTCTCGAGAACGCGATGGCCGGCGAGCAGGTCGAGGCGTTCGACCTGTACTGGCTGGCCACGCGCAGCGACGGCCACTACCTGGCCAACCAGTGCCGCGCGTGGGCGGCGGCGTTCGACAACTTTGCGCACCGCCTGTTGACCGATGCTTCGCCCGCCGCCGGCGCCTGGCAGGTCATCGAAGCGCTCGTCGCTTCGCGGCGCGAACTCGCACAGTGCGACGTCTTCGTCGCCGGGCCGGCCGACTTCGTGCAGGCCGCCGCCGAGGGTCTGCAGGGGGCCGGCGCGCTGCCGGGCCGAACACGCACGCTCGCCCTCTGACCGCATCCGGAGTCCCGATCATGAGCGACGCCCTGAACTTCCTCGTGAAGGCCCGCCCCGAGGCGATGGGGCACTACCTGAAGTTCCTGAAAGAGGCCGGCCGCAACCTCGACCCGAAGACGCGCAATCTGATCTCCGTGATCACCAAGGTCCACGCGCAGACCGAGCGCGGCTTGCGCCAGTACCTGATGCGCGCGCTGCGCGAGGGTTGCACGCCGGCCGAAGTGCTCGACGCGCTGCTGATGGCTTTTCCCGCGCTCGGCCTGGCGAAGATCGTGTGGGCGGTCGACGTGATCCTGGCGATGGATCTGCCCGAGCTTCAGGCCGGCGCGCTCGGTCAGCCGGCCGCCTGGCACGACGTGATGGGTGCGGACGAACTCGCGGTGGGCGAAACGCGTCGCGTCGATTGCGACGGGCGCGGCCTGTTCGTCTATCGCGCCGGCGACGAACATCGCGTCTACGACAGCCGCTGCCCGCATCAGACGACCAACATTCCGCACCTGGCATTGCAGGGTGCGCGGCTGACCTGCCCGAAGCACGAATGGGCGTTCGACATCACCACCGGCGAGTGCATCGCCAAGGGTTCGACGCCGCTGAAGCGCTGGCAGTCGAAGGTCGAAGGCGGTCGAGTCCTCGCCTACTGGTAGCGATGGACCATCTGCCGATCTTCCTGAAGCTCGCCGGCGAGCGCTGTGCCGTGGTCGGCGGCGGCGAAGTCGCCGCGCGCAAGGTACAACTGCTGCTCGACGCCGGCGCGCGGGTGACGGTGACCGCGCCGCAATTGTGCGACACCCTGGCCGAACTCGCACGCCAGGGGCGCATCGAGCATCGCGCCGCGGCGTTTTCGCGCGAGGCGCTTGCCGGCGTAGCGCTGGTGATCGCCGCCACCGACGACCGCTCGGTCAACGCCGAGGTCTCGCGGTTGGCGCGTGCGCAGGGCACGCCGGTCAATGTCGTCGACGATCCGCAACTGTGTTCGTTCATTCTGCCGGCGATCGTCGATCGCTCGCCGGTGCTGATCGCCGTGTCCACCGGGGGCGCATCGCCGGTGCTCGCGCGCCTGTTGCGCGCGCGGCTGGAAAGCCTGATCCCCGCCGCCTATGGCGAGCTCGCGCGGCTGGCGCAGCGCTTTCGCGAACGCGTGCAGCGCGCGTTGCCTGCGCCCGCGCGCCGGCCGTTCTGGGAACGCGTGCTGCAGGGGCCGATCGCCGGGCTCGTGTTTTCGGGCCGGCTGCAACAGGCCGAAGAAGCGCTGGCGCGCGAGCTCGACGAGCGCGCGCAGCGCACGCCCGAAGGGGAGGTGTATCTCGTCGGCGCCGGGCCCGGTGATCCGGACCTGCTGACGTTCGCCGCGCTGCGGCTGATGCAGCAGGCCGATGTGGTGCTGTACGACAACCTCGTGTCGCCGGCGATCCTGGAGCTGACGCGGCGCGACGCGCGCCGCGTGTACGTCGGCAAGCGGCGCGCCGATCACGCGATGCGACAGGAGCAGATCAACGCGTTGATGGTCGAGCTCGCAAAGCAGGGCCAGCGCGTGCTGCGATTGAAGGGCGGCGATCCTTACGTGTTCGGCCGTGGCGGCGAGGAGATCGAATCGCTCGCCGCCGCCGGCATCCGTTTCCAGGTCGTGCCGGGAATCACCGCCGCCTGCGGGGTCGCCGCCTACGCGGGCATTCCGCTCACGCATCGCGACTACGCGCAATCGTGCGTGCTGGTGACCGGGCATCTAAAGGACGGCACGATGGATCTCGACTGGCACGGTCTGGCACGGCCGAAGCAGACCGTCGTGATCTACATGGGGCTGCTGGGGCTGCCCGCACTGTGCGAGCAACTGATCGCGCACGGTATGCCGGCCGACATGCCGGCGGCCGTCGTGCAGCAGGCCACCACCCCGCAGCAGCGCGTCGTGGTCGCGCCGTTGGCCGAACTGGCACGCAAGGTCGAGGAAGCGGGGCTGCATCCGCCGACACTGGTGATCGTCGGCGACGTGGTCAGGCTGCGCGACAAGCTGGCGTGGTTCGAAGGCGCGGCGCAGCGCGGCGGCGCGGTGCCCGTGCTGTCAGCACAGGCGCCGGAGCAGACGGCCGATCAC
>JBBIJJ010000084.1:0-14259 GCA_037446035.1 Burkholderiales bacterium | reverse complement strand
AAGCCAGCATCCATGCGGGTTTCAAGCCAATTCCGAGGACTGCGGAGCAGTTCCAAATGGGTGATGGTCGTGGTCACTACAAGGCTTTGGCGCGAACGCGTTTCTCGATACTTCACGGACTTCAACTCCCGTTTCTAGGCTCGGAGCGGTGTGCGTCACTCGGAGCGGTGGTGCGTCATCCCGGAGCGGTGGTACGTCATCCCGAGCGGAGCGAGGGATCTCGGCGTTCCGCGCGGGGAGATTCCTCGCCTTCGGCTCGGAATGACCACGAAAGTGCCGCACGGCATGACGCCGTATGCCGGCTCCGCACGGCTGCGTGCAGTCGATTGCCGGACTCGAGTTCATACGCCCAGGTGGCGCTGCAGCCGGGTCTCGTCGGCGAGCAGCTCGGCCGAGCGGCCTTCGAACACGACGCGGCCCTTTTCGAGCACGATGCCGCGGTCGGCGTGCGCCAGTACGGCGCGGTAGTTGCGGTCGACGACGAGCGAAGCGATGCCGCTGGCGCGCACCACGCCGATGATGCGCCAGATCTCGGCGACGATGAGCGGCGCGAGCCCTTCGGTTGCTTCGTCGAGGATCAGCAGGTCCGGGTTGGTCATCAGCGCGCGGCCGATCGCGAGCATCTGCTGTTCGCCGCCGGACAACTGGTTGCCGCCATGTTCGATGCGGTCCGCCAGCCGCGGAAAGGTGTCGAGCACGCGTTCGAGCGTCCAGTCGACGCGCCCGCCGGTGCCGGCGCGCGCGGCCACGATCAGGTTCTCGCGCACCGACAGGTTGGGGAAAATGCCGCGTCCCTCCGGCACGTAGCCGATACCGCGGCGAACGATGCGTTCGGGCGGCAGCCCGGTCACGTCGCCGCCGGCCACGCGCACGCGCCCGTCGCTGGCGCGCACGAGCCCGAGAAGCGCGCGGATCAGCGTGGTCTTGCCCATGCCGTTGCGGCCGAGCAGGCCGACCGATTCGCCGCGCCCGATCGCGAGCGATACGCCGTGCAGCACGTGGCTCGCGCCGTAGTGCACGTGCAGGTCGTGCGCTTCGACGATCGGTGTTGCGGCGTTCATCGTTGTGACTCCGCCGCGTCGCCCGCCGCGTGCCCGGCGCTCACCGACAGGCCGTCGCCAAGGTAGGCACGCTGCACTTCGGGGTTGGCGCGCACTGCGACCGGCGCGTCGCTCGCGAGCACGCGGCCGTTGACCATCACCGTGATGCGGTCGGCGACGCGGAACACCGCGTCCATGTCGTGCTCGACCAGCAGGATCGCATGCCCCGGCTTCAACTGCTCGATCAGCGCGAGCATCCGTTCGCTTTCCTCGCGCCCCATGCCGGCGAGCGGCTCGTCGAGCAGCAGCACCTGCGGCGAAGTGGCCAGACACACGGCGATCTCGAGCTGACGCCGTTCGCCGTGCGACAGCGTGCCGACGATGCGGTCGGCCACGCCGGTCAGACCGACGCGCTCGACCGCCGCTTCGGCCGCGCGCGTGCTGACGCGGCAGCGGGTGGCCGGCGTGATCCAGTCCCACGCGCGCTGCAGCTTCGCCTGCGCCGCCAGTCGGCAGTTCTCGAGCACGGTGAAGCTCATGAACAGCGTGCTGCGCTGGTAGCTGCGCCCCAGGCCCGCGCGCGCGCGGCGCGGCTGGCTCCAGCGGGTGACGTCCTGGCCGAGCAGTTCGACGCGGCCGCTGCTGACCGGCAGCTCGCCGGCGAGCACGTTGATCAGCGTCGACTTGCCCGCGCCGTTGGTGCCGATGACCGCGTGCAGCTCGCCGCGCTCGAGCGTGAGCGAGACGTCGTCGACCGCGCGCAGCCCGCCGAAGCGGCGCGACACCGCATGCGCGGCAAGCAGCGTGGCCGGCCCGACGATCATCGTTGGCTGCTTCCGCGGTCGAGCAGTCCGATCAGCCCGCGCGGCATCAGCGCCACCGCCGCGATGATCGTCAGCCCGAGCGTCAACTGCCAGTGCTTGGCGAACGATCCGAAGATCGCGTGCCACTGGAACAGCTCCTGCAGCAGCGTGAACGCGAACGCGCCGAGCACCGCGCCGCGCAGGTGCCCGATGCCGCCCAGGATCACCATCAGCAGCACGGCGCCCGACTGGTGCCAGGACAGCAGTTCCGGATTGACGTAGCCGTCCTTCAGCGCGTGCAGGAAGCCGGCCAGCCCGGCGAGCGCGGCGGCGAGCACGAACGCGACCAGCTTGTACGCGTAGGTGTCGAAGCCGGCGGCGCGCATGCGCTGCTCGGCCACGCGGATGCCGGCGAGTGCGCGGCCGAAGCGGCTGCGCAGCATCACCGCAAGGAACCCGAAGGTGCCGACCAGGCAGACGAGCACCGCGTAATAGAAGGTGTGGCCCGCATCCAGGTCGAACGGCCGCCAGCCGAAGAGCGACGCGTCGGGACGGAAGTACAGGTAGATGCCGTCGCTGCCGCCGCCGAACGGCGTGTCGTGGAATACGAAGTACGCCATCTGCGCGAACGCCAGCGTGATCATGATGAAGTACACGCCGCGGGTGCGCAGCGACAGCGCGCCGACAGCAAGCGCATACAGCGCGGCCGCGCCGATCGCGGCGGGTGCAAGCAGCCACAGCGACGCGGCCGCGCCCTTGGGCGTCAGCAGCGCCGCGACGTACGCGCCGATGCCGAAGAATGCCGCATGGCCGAAGCTCACGAGCCCGGTCTGGCCGACCAGCAACTCGAGGCTCAGCGCGAAGATCGCCAGGATCATGATCTTGGTGACCAGATCGACGTAGAACTTGCCGCCGATCCACGGGAACACCGCCAGCAGGATCAGCGCGACCGCAAGCGGTGTGACGCGCGCCAGCACGTCGCTGTCGCGCCAACTGCGGACTTCGGCGGCGGCGCGCAGCGCCGGTGTCGCGGATGAAGCGGGCGGACTCATGCGGCGATGCGTGGCGGCCTCATCCGACCTTGAACAGCCCCTCGGGCTTCCACAACAGCACGGCGGCCATCAGCAGGTACACGAGCATTCCGGCGACGGCCGGGAACAGCACCTTGCCGAAGGTGTCGACGGCGCCCACGAGCAGGGCGGCGACGAGCGCGCCACGGATCGAACCGATGCCGCCGATCACGACGACGACGAAGCAGATGATCAGGACCTGGTTGCCCATGCCCGGATACACCGAGCTGACCGGTGCGGCGATCATGCCGGCGAGTGCGGCCAGCGCCACGCCGACCGCGAACACGAGCCGGTACAGCAGGCGGATGTCCACGCCGAGCGCGCGCACCATCTCGCGATTGCTGGCGCCGGCGCGCACGCGCATGCCCAGCCGCGTGCGCGTGATCACGAACCACATCGCGACCGCGAGCGCCAGGCACACGGCCGAGATGAACAGCCGATAGACGGGGTAACTGAGCACCTCGGACAACGGAATGCTGCCGGCGAGGAAGTCGGGCGCCCGCACGCCGTGCACGTCGTCGCCGACCAGCAGGCTGCGCAGCTCCTCGAACACCAGGATCAGCCCGTAGGTCATCAGCACCTGCTGCAGGTGTTCGCGTTCGTACAGGAAGCTGAAGAACACCCACTCGAGCAGATAGCCGAGCAGCACCGACAGCGCGATGCCGATGGCAAGCGTCGTGAAGAAGCCGCCGCCCGTCCACTGCTGCACCCACGGCGCAAGCGCGTACGCCATGTACGCGCCGATCATGTAGAAGCTGCCGTGCGCCAGGTTGATCACGCCCATGATCCCGAAGATCAGCGTCAGGCCGCTGGCGACGAGAAACAGCAGCAGCCCGTACTGGACCGCGTTCAGACACTGGATCAGGAAGGTCGCGAAGTCCATCAAAAATGGGGTCAGACACCATTTTCCGGCGGCCCGACGAGGGCGGCCGGCACGATGGCGCCCCCGCGAGCGACGCGGGGGCGACGGCGGCGTCGGTGCTGCGGCGTCCGTTCCGACGTTCTACATCTTGCAGCCGCGTGCCGGGTCGGCGAGCGCCTTGACCGCGATGCCGACGACCTTGTTCTGCGTGCCCTCGACCTTGCGCAGGTAGAAGTCCTGTACCGGGTTGTGCGCCGGGGAAATCGTGAACGTGCCGCGCGGGCTGTCGATGCGGGCGGCACGGATCGCAGCGACGAACTGATCGCGCTTGGAAAGGTCACCCTTGACCGCGTTCAACCCGACCGCGAGCATTTGCGCCGCGTCGTAGCCCTGCACCGCGTACACGTCGGGCTGCAGCTTGTACGTCTTGGCGTAGGCGAGCCGGAACGCGTTGTCGCGCGGCGTGTTCAGTCCGTCGGCGTAGTGCAGCGTGGTCAGCATGCCTTGCGCGGCTTCGCCCTGCGCCTCCAGCGTCCCGTCCGTGAGAAAGCCCGGCCCATACAGCGGGATCGTCTTGTTCAGCCCCGCCGCCGCGTAGTCCTTGACGAACTTGACCGCGCCGCCGCCCGCGAAGAACGCGTACACGATGTCGGGCTTCAGCGACGCGATCTCGGTCAGCAGCGCCTGGAACTCGACGTTCGGGAAGGGCAGCGTGAGCTCCTTGACGACCTTGCCGCCGCCCTTTTCGAAGGCCTCCTTGAATCCGCCGACCGACTCGTCGCCGGCGGCGTATTTCCATGCGATGGTCACGGCCGTCTTGTGCTTGCGCTCGGCCGCGACCTTGCCCATCGCGTAGCCCGGCTGCGAGTTGGAGAACGACGTACGGAAGATGTTGGGCGCGCACAGCGGCCCGGTGATCGCGTCCGCACCGGCGTTCGGGATGATCAGCAGGGCGTTGCTGCCGCGCACCGCCTTGGCCATCGCCATCGCCACCCCCGAGTGCACGGTGCCGACGATCACGTCGACCTTGTCGCGGTTCAGCAGCTTGTTGACGTTGTCGGTCGCCTTGGCCGGGTCGGATTCGTCGTCGACGACGAAGTACTCGATCTCGCGTCCGCCCAGTTTGCCGCCCTGTTCCTGCACGTACAGCTTGAAGCCGTTGTCGATCGCCGTGCCGAGCGCCGCGAAGGTGCCGGTGAAGGGCAGCATCATGCCGACCTTGAGTTTCTGCGCATGTACGGCGCCGGCGGCGGCAAACAGCGTGGTGGCCAGTACGCCGGCCAGGATGCTACGTCGCGTCATGGTGTTTCCTCCTGTCGTTCAAACGCGGGTTGCGGGGATGAGTACGTGCGGCACCGTCCGATGAATTCGATCGTCGCCCGCATGACCGCCTGCGGGCGGTCGCGGTGCGGCGAATGGGCGCAATCGTCGAGCTTCAGCACTTCGGTCTGCGGCACGCGGGCGGCCAGGTCGTCGACCTGCGCCATCGTTCCATACTCGTCATTGTGCCCTTGCACGGCCAGCACCGGCACCCGGATCGCGGGCAGCAGCGCCTCGATGTTCCAGTGACGGAAGGCCGGGTCGAGCCAGGCGTCGTTCCAGCCCCAGAAAGCGGAATCGACGTCGGCGTGGTGGCGCGCCAGCCGCTGGCGCAGATCGGTCGTCGCATAGGCGAACTTCGCCTGTTCGATGCTGCGGATCGACACGTCCTCGACGTAGATATGCGGCGCCAGAACGACGAGTCCGGCGAGCGCAGCCGGATACGTGGCTGCGTAGATCAGCGCGATGGAGGCGCCGTCGCTGTGACCGAACAGCCATGGCGGATCGGACTCGACGTCGACGCCGGCCGCCTGCAAGAACGCCGGCAATGTCTCGCGCGCGTGCACGTGCATGTAGTCGGTGGCCCAACGTTCGCCCGGCGCGCGCGGCGTCGAGCGTCCGTAGCCCGCGCGTGAATACACCAGCCCGCGCCAGCCGCCGGTTTCGCACAGCCGCGCCGGAAAGTCCTTCCACATCGACGCCGAGCCGAGCCCCTCGTGCAGAAACACGAGCAGCGGCGCGGCGCGATCCGCGACGCCGACCCAGCGGTACTCCAGCCGTACGGGGCGGCCGCGCTCGGTGACGGCGGCGGACTGGACCTGCGTGGCGGGCTCGGTCATCGTCGGGATTGCATCGGGCGTTCGAGGCGCGAAGGCCGCATCGTAGCGGCCCGCGGGCCGCTCAGTGTGGCGCGCGCAGCTTTTCGCTTTCCCGCAGACGGAAGCGCTGGATCTTGCCGGTCGCGGTCTTCGGCAGCTCGTCGATGAACTCGACCAGGCGCGGGTACTTGTGCGGTGCGAGCCGCGCCTTGACGAACTGCTTCAGCTCCTCGGCCAGCGCGTCGCTCGCCTGCTTGCGGTCCTTGAGCACCACGTACGCCTTCGGCCGCGTCAGCCCGTGCTCGTCGGCAATGCCGATCAGCGCGGCCTCGAGCACCGCGGGATGCTGCACGAGGGTGGCCTCGACCTCGAACGGCGAGACGTACTGGCCGCTCACCTTGAGCATGTCGTCGCTGCGGCCCGAGTACACGTAATAGCCGTCGGCGTCGCGCTCGTACTTGTCGCCGGTGCGCGTCCACGCGCCCTGGAAGGTCGCCGCGCTGCGCGTGCGGTCGGCCCAGTACATCAGGGCCGACGACGGTCCGCGCACGTACAGGTCGCCGATCTCGCCGTTGCCGGCGATGACGCGGCCCGCTTCGTCGCGGATCTCGACGTCGTAGCCCGGCACCGGCTTGCCCGAGGTTCCGTAGCGCACATCCCCCGGGCGGTTGGAGATGAAGATGTGCAGCATCTCGGTCGAACCGATGCCGTCGATGATCTCGCAGCCGAAGTGCGCGGTGAACCGTTCGCCGATGTCGCGCGGCAGCGCCTCGCCCGCCGAAGAACACAGCCGCAGCGCGACCGCATCGTTGGCGGGCAGGTTGGGCGAGGCGAGCATGCCGGCGTAACCGGTCGGCGCACCGAAAAACACCGTCGGCTTGCGCTCGATCCAGCGCTTGAAGATGGCGTCGGGCGTCGGCCGCTCGGCCATCAGCAGCACGCTGGCGCCGACGGCCAGCGGGAACGTGAGTGCGTTGCCCAGCCCGTACGCGAAAAAAAGCTTCGCCGCCGAAAAGCACAGGTCGCTGTCGCGCAGTCCGAGCACCGGCTTGCCATACAGCTCCGCGGTCCAGTACGGATTCGCGTGCGTGTGCACGGTGCCTTTCGGCCGGCCGGTCGAGCCGGACGAATAGAGCCAGAACGCGATTTCGTCCGCGCCGGTGTCGGCGGCCGCGGCCAGCGGCGCGTGCGCGCCGAGCCATTGCTCGAAGTCGAGCGCGCCGGACGGCAGATCCTTGCCGCGCGCGACGATGACCGACCGCACTTCGTGTCCGCCCTTGGCCATCGCCGTGTGCAGCACGGGCACCAGCGGCGCCGACACGAGTGCGACCTGCGCGCGGCTGTGCGCGAGCATGAAGGCGTAGTCGTCGGCCGTCAGCAACGTATTGACGGCGACCGGCACCACGCCCGCGTACAGCGCGCCCAGAAAGGCGACCGGCCAGTCGTTGGTGTCGTGCATCAGCAGCAGCACGCGCTCCTCGCGGCGAATGCCGAGCGCAAGCAGCGCGGCCGCGCAGCGGCGCGCGCGCATGGCGAGCTCGCCATAGGTGAGTTGTCCGGCATCGTCGAAGTACGCGACCTTGCCCGCGCGCATGGCATTGATTTCGAGCAGGTGGCGGGCGAAGTTGAAGCGCTCCGGCGGCGGTAGCGCCCGGACTGCGGCGGTGTCGGTCATCGCGGACCTCCGAATTGGCGCGGGGCAACGATCGGCCAAGGGCGCCGGCGGCGGCCGCGCTGCAGCGCGCGCACGCCCCCGGCCCACGGCGGAGCGCACCCCCAGCGCATGCCCGCGCCGCCGCGTCGGGTCCCGGGTTTTTACCGGCCTTCGGCTTAAATCGGTATTACAGTACTATATTCGAATCAAGCCGGAGCGGAAAGATCCGATGAACGCACCCGATGCCGCTCACGTCACACGCGTCGATTACCAGACCGACCCGTCGCAGTACCGGCACTGGCGGCTTGCCTTCGATGGTCCGGTCGCCACGCTGGCGATGAACGTGGCCGAGGACGCCGGGCTCGTTCCCGGCTACAAACTGAAGCTCAACAGTTACGACCTCGGCGTCGACATCGAGCTGGCGGATGCGCTCGACCGCATCCGCTTCGAGCACCCGCAGGTGCGCGCCGTCGTCATCACGAGCCTCAAGGAGCGCATTTTCTGTTCGGGCGCGAACATCTTCATGCTGGGGCTGTCGTCGCATGCGTGGAAGGTCAACTTCTGCAAGTTCACCAACGAGACGCGCAACGGCATCGAGGACGCCAGCGCGCACTCGGGCCTGAAGTTCATCGCTGCGGTCAACGGCGCGTGCGCCGGCGGCGGCTACGAGCTGGCGCTCGCCTGCGACGAGATCATCCTGGTCGACGATCGGTCCTCGACCGTCAGCCTGCCCGAGGTGCCGCTGCTGGGCGTGCTGCCGGGCACCGGGGGGCTGACGCGGCTCACCGACAAGCGGCGCGTGCGACACGATCTCGCGGACGCGTTCTGCACGACCACCGAAGGCGTGCGCGGCGAACGCGCGCTGCAATGGCGGCTGGTCGACCGGCTGGCCAAGCCCGCGGTGTTCGCGCAGAAAGTGCGCGAGCGTGCGCTCGAACTCGCTGCGCTGAGCGACCGGCCGGCGGACGCGCAGGGCGTCGCGCTGACCCCGCTGGAGCGAGAAATCGAAGCCGACGCCTTGCGCTACCGCCACGTGACGGTCGAGATCGACCGCGCGCAACGCACGGCGACTTTCACGGTACGCGCCAGCGCCGGCCCGCAGCCGCAGACGATCGACGCGATCGTCGCCGCCGGTGCGGCCTGGTGGCCGTTGGCGATGGCGCGCGAACTCGACGACGCGATCCTTTCGATGCGCACCAACGAGCCGGAGATCGGCCTGTGGCTGCTGAAGACCGCCGGCGATGCGCAGGCGGTGCTGGCCGCCGACGCGCTGCTGGCCGCGCACCGCGACCACTGGTTCGTGCGGGAGACGATCGGCCTGCTGCGGCGGACGTTGTCGCGGCTGGACGTGTCGTCGCGTTCGCTGTTCGCGCTGATCGAGCCGGGTTCGTGCTTCGCCGGTACCCTGTTCGAGCTGGCGCTCGCGTCCGACCGCAGCTACATGCTCGCGGCGCCGGACGACGCCGCGCGCGCGCCGAAGATCGCGCTGAGCGAGGCCAACTTCGGCTTTTATCCGCTCGCCACCGGCCAGACGCGGCTGGCGCGCCGCTTCTACGAGGAAGCGCCGGCGCTGGACGCGGTGCAGGCGCGGCGCGGCCAGTGGCTCGATGCCGAAACCGCACTCGCGCTGGGACTCGTGACCTTCGCACCCGACGAGATCGACTGGGCCGACGAGGTCCGCATCGCGATCGAGGAGCGCGCGAGCCTGTCGCCCGATGCCCTCACGGGCATGGAGGCGAACCTGCGCTTCAACGGCCGCGAGACGATGGCCACACGCATCTTTGGCCGGCTCACCGCATGGCAGAACTGGATCTTCAACCGCCCGAACGCGGTCGGCGACAAAGGCGCACTGAAGGTCTACGGCAAAGGCGAGAAGGCCGCGTTCGACTGGAAGCGCGTTTGAACGCGCCACGATGAAAACCCGTCCGCGCGAGAGCGCGGACGCACGGAGCCAAGCGATGTCAACCGTCGACTACAGCGAAAAGATCCCCAACAACGTCAACCTGTCGGAGGACCGCGCGCTGCAGCGCGCGCTCGAGCACTGGCAGCCGAACTACCTGTCGTGGTGGCGCGACATGGGGCCGGAAGGCTCGCAGAACTTCGACGTGTACCTGCGCACTGCCGTCAGCGTCGATCCCGGCGGCTGGGCGCACTTCGATTACGTGAAGATGCCCGAGTACCGTTGGGGCATCTTCCTGAATGCGCCCGAGCCGGGCCGGCAGGTCAACTTCGGCGAACACAAGGGCGAGCCCGCCTGGCAGGAGGTGCCGGGCGAGCACCGCGCCAACCTGCGGCGCATCATCGTCACGCAGGGCGACACCGAGCCCGCATCGGTCGAGCAGCAGCGCCATCTTGGACTGACGGCGCCGTCGCTGTACGACCTGCGCAATCTGTTCCAGGTCAACGTCGAGGAGGGACGTCATCTGTGGGCGATGGTGTACCTGCTGCACAAGTACTTCGGCCGCGACGGCCGCGAGGAGGCCGAGGCGCTGCTCGAACGCCGTTCGGGCGATGCCGACAATCCGCGCATCCTTGGCGCCTTCAACGAGAAGACGCCCGACTGGCTGTCGTTCTTCATGTTCACCTACTTCACCGACCGCGACGGCAAGTTCCAGCTGTGCGCGCTGACCGAATCCGGCTTCGATCCGCTCGCACGCACCACGAAGTTCATGCTGACCGAAGAGGCGCATCACATGTTCGTCGGCGAAAGTGGGGTCTCGCGCGTGATCCAGCGCACGTGTCAGGCGATCAACGAAATGAAGACCGACGAGCCTGACAAGCTGCGCGCCGCCGGCGTGATCGACCTGCCGACGATCCAGCGCTATCTGAACTTCCACTTCAGCGTGACGATCGACCTGTTCGGTGCCGACGAGTCGAGCAATGCGGCGACGTTCTATAGCTCGGGATTGAAGGGCCGCTTCGAGGAGACCAAGCGCGACGACGACCACAAGCTGCACGGCCTGACGTACAAGGTGCTCGGCGTGCAGGACGGCCGGCTCGTCGAGCGCGAGGTGCCGATGCTCAACGCCCTGAACGAGGTGCTGCGCGACGACTTCATCCGCGACTCGATCGCCGGCATCGGCCGCTGGAACCGCGTGATCGAGAAGGCCGGGCTGCCGCACCGGCTGGTCGCGCCGCACAAGGCGTTCAACCGCCGCATCGGCACGCTGGCGGGCGTGCGCGTGAGCCCCGACGGTCGCGTCGTCAGCGAGGCCGAGTGGCAACAGCGCCGCAACGAGTGGCTGCCCAGCGACGAGGACCGCGCTTTCGTCGGTTCGCTGATGGGCCGCGTCGTCGAGCCCGGCAAGTTCGCCAACTGGATCGCGCCGCCGTCGGTGGGCATCAACCGCCAGCCGATCGACTTCCAGTACGTGCGCTTCAACTGAAGCCATCGCCGTTGAAATGAACGCGCCCGAGCTGCTGCGGCAGCACCTGATCGACCCGGAGATCTGCATTCGCTGCAACACCTGCGAGGAGACCTGTCCGGTCGACGCGATCACGCACGACGCGCGCAACTACGTGGTGCGGGCCGACCAGTGCAAGGCCTGTCTCGCCTGCATCGCCCCGTGCCCGACCGGCGCGATCGACAACTGGCGCACCGTGCTGCGCGCGCAGGCGTATTCGATCGAAGAGCAGTTCGGCTGGGACACGCTGCCCGCGGAGCAGCCGCTCGGGGAGGCGGTCGCCGCGCCGGCGAGCGAGTTTGCGGCCGAGGATGCGCCGCCGGTGCCGGCCGCGGCCGTGCCCGGCTCGACCGTGCCGCCGTGGTCGGCTTCGCATCCGTACGTGAATCTGTATACGCACCGCAATCCGGCCATCGCCACCGTGATGGGCAACTACCGCGTGACCGACGCCGCCGCCGAAAGCGACACGCGACACATCGTGCTGGACTTCGGCGCCACGCCGTTTCCGGTGCTCGAAGGGCAGTCGATCGGCATCCTGCCGCCGGGCGTCGACGCCAACGGACGCCCGCATCACGCGCGCCAGTACTCGATCGCCTCGCCGCGCGACGGCGAGCGCCCCGGCTACAACAACGTCGCGCTGACCGTGAAGCGCGTCACCGTCGATCATCAGGGCCGGCCGGTGCGCGGCGTGTGCTCGAACTACCTGTGCGATCTACGACGCGGCGACACGGTGCGGGTGATCGGCCCCTTCGGCAACACGTTCCTGATGCCGAATCACTCGCCCAGTCACCTGCTGATGGTCTGCACCGGCACGGGCTCGGCACCGATGCGCGCGATGACCGAACGCCGGCGGCGCCGGCGCGGCAAAGGCGAAAGCGGCAAGCTGATGCTGTTCTTTGGCGCGCGCTCGCAGGCCGAGCTGCCGTACTTCGGCCCGCTGATGAACCTGCCGCGCGACTTCATCGACATCAACTTCGCGTTCTCGCGCACGCCGGGGCAGCCGCGCCGCTATGTGCAGGACGCGTTGCGCGACCGCGCGGCCGACGTCGGCGCGCTGCTGCGGGACCCGAACACCTACGTGTACGTGTGCGGGCTGCGCGGCATGGAAGCGGGCGTACTCGACGCGCTGCGCGAGGCTGCCGTCGGGCAGCAGCTCGACTGGACCGCGCTGCACGCGAAGCTGCAGCAGGAAGGACGGCTGCACATCGAGACGTACTGAGCCGCCGCCGCCGGCGCCGCCCGGTCGGACCGGCACGCGCGCAAAAGCGCGTATACTTCGCTGCGTCGTGACGCGCGCGTCCGACCCAGTTGCCGCGGGGTGGAGCAGTCTGGCAGCTCGTCGGGCTCATAACCCGAAGGTCGAAGGTTCAAATCCTTCCCCCGCAACCAGCACAATCGAAGGCCTCCGTTCGGAGGCCTTTGTCTTTCACCGGGCTCGCTCGTCGACGAACGCGCGGAGCCGACCGACCGCGATCATTCGAAGCCAGACCGCTCGCCACTTCTCGCACTTTGCCGGCAGGCATCCGTCTGCGCCCGATCGCCGGCGACCCGGACGCGCGGCATGCGATACACAAACGGGGCCCTCTCGCCATGGGCGCCAGCGCGCGGCGGTTGGTCGTGTGCGCGGTCGCCGGCGCCAACGAGCGCGACGCCTCGGTCACGGCTGCCGACACGGCGATCGGGGCGCGCCACCGTCTGCGCCGTCGTCGGCATTGATCGCAAGCAGCGTGCGCACGAGCGCAGCGAACCGGTCTTTGCCGAAGCCGGCGACAAACCGTCGGGCGAACCGCTGTCGGTCGGGCGGACTGCACCGCAGCCGCAGCCGAAGCCGCTCGGCCGCGGCACGGCGGTCGTGCGGCAGCGAGTCGAGCCGCTCGGCCGCCTCGCGTACGGCGGCCTGGCACGCCGCCGATGGCGCGCGGTCGTTGGCGGACCGATGATCGACGATGGTTGCCGCGACGCCGTGCGCGCCGTCGCGGTGTTGATCGAGCTGCAACTCGGCCGCCGACAGCAGCGTGCCGGAGGTCGCGTCCGTGACAGTCACGAAACAGCTCGCCCTGGCCTGCAGGCGCGCGGCGTAGCTCGCACGCGTGCGGGCGTTGGCCAGACAGTTGGCGAGCGCGCTGCCGATCTGCGGCAACTGCTCGGCATGGCGAACGAACGAGACGATGCGCCGGCGGCCATCGCGCGATCGCCATGCCGGCAGTGCAGCGGCCGCGGCGGCGACCGCCTGCGACGCCAGCGTCGGCTCCACCGGCGGCTGCGCGAGCGCGGCGGGCAGCACTCGCGCCACGGCAGCGGCAAGTTCGCCCTGCTGGCCCGGGTCGAGTGCCGCCAGATACTGCCGCGCCAGCCGCCGCGCTTGACGCATGATCGAGCGCGGACGCGGCGCGCGGCGAGCGGCCAGCACCAACTGGCGAGCCAGCAGCGGCGCCAGACGCGCGATCAGCGCAGCGCGCTGGGTGAGCGCGCGTTCGTCGACGCGCGCGATCGTGCGGCTCGGCCGGGTCACGCTGCGCAGCCAGGCGATCGCCGCGGGCGAGCGCAGCGACTCGAAACAGCGGTCGGCGATGGCGAGCATCTTTGTGAGCCGGTGCCATCCCTGCGCATCGCGCGGATGGCACTCCGGCGGCAGCGCATCGAGCAGCACGGCGAGCGCGCGCAGCGACAGCGGCGGCGCAAACGCCGGCAGCCGTCGCAGCGCGGATCGAAGCGCCACCGGTCGCACGGCGAACCGGTGCGCCAGTCCTTCGACGAGCGGACGGCCTGCGTCGATCTGCGCACCGAGCCAGGCGCCATCGGTGCCGGCGCGCGTGGCTGCCAAGCGCGACCACGCGGGATAGGCCACGACGAACTGCCGCCGATTGGACCGCGTCGGGTCTCGAGCAGCAGGTCGTTGTAGATGGCCAGATCGAGGCCGCCCGCGGCCACATCAGCGATGCGCGCGCACTCCGGATCGGCCCACTGTGCGACGAAGCGCGCGATGCGTTCGCGCAGCGAAGTTGCGAGCGAGTCGCAAAGGGAATCGAGCCGCTGCACACGCGCGGGGCCGGCGCGCTCGGCGCCGTGCCCCGGTACCTGCCGGTGCGACAGCGCTTCGGCGGTCGATCGCACGCAGAAGATCTCGTCGAGCTCGTCGGGCCGCAGGATGGGATGGGTGACTTGGATCGACGGCAGGTCGAACTTGGCAGCGAGTTCCGCCCACACGATCCATTGGTCGCGCTCGCGGTGCGCGGCGGGCGTGCGCGCGAGCGCGGCGCAGGCGGCTTCGACGTGAGAAGGTGTGAA
>JBBIJJ010000083.1:0-14350 GCA_037446035.1 Burkholderiales bacterium | reverse complement strand
GGCAGGCCGAGCAGGGCAATCCGAAGCTGCTGTTCCTGAACCGCGACGAGCTGATGCGGCACGAAGCGCGCGGCGTGACCACCGAGCTGTTCCCGAAGCAGTGGGACATGCGCGGTGGCCCGATGGCGCTCGCCTATCACTTCGAGCCGGGCAGCCCGCGCGACGGCGTCACCCTGACCGTGCCGCTTTACGCACTCAATCAGGTGGACGCGATCCGCTGCGAGTGGCTGGTCCCGGGCATGCTGAAGGAAAAGGTGCACCTGCTGCTGAAGAGCCTGCCGCAGAAGCTGCGTCGCCATTGCGTGCCGCTGCCCGAGTACGCGGCCGATTTCGTCGCGCGGCACGCGGCTGAAACGGCGTCGCCGCAGCGCCCGCTGATCGACGCACTGATCGCCGACCTGCGCGCGCAGAAGAACGTCGCCTGCCAGCCGGCCGACTTCAAGCTCGAAACGCTGCCCGCGCATCTGACGATGAACTTCAAGGTCGTCGACGAACATGGCCGCCAGCTCGGCATGGGCCGCAGCCTCGCCGCGCTGCGCGCGGAGCTGGGCGCGCAGGCGCAGCAGACCTTCCAGACCCTTGCCGCGCGGGATGCGCGGGTGGCCGAAGGGCTGCACGAGAACATCACCGACTGGGACTTCGGCGAACTGCCCGAGCTGCTGGACATCGAGCGCAACGGGCGCAGGCTGATCGGCTTCCCGGCCCTGGTCGACCGTGGCGATCGCTGCGAGATCGAGGTGTTCGATGACGCCGACGCCGCCCGCGCGCGGCATCGCGACGGCCTGCGCCGGCTGTTCCGGCTGCAGTTAAAGGAGCAGGTGAAGTTCCTGGAGAAGAGCCTGAACTCGCTGCAGACGGTGCAGATGCAGGCGGGCACCGTGGCTGCGCTCGCCGCCGCGTTGCCGAGTTTCGAGGAACTGCGCGCGCAGGTCATCGCTGCCGCGATCGACCGCACCTGCCTCGTCGAGCCCTGGCCGACCGACAACGCCAGCTTCGTCGCGCGCAAGAGCGAGGCGCGCGACAAGCTCAATCTGATCGCGCAGGAGGTCGCGCGGCTCGTGACGACGATCGTGCAGGAGGCGGCAGCGCTGCCGAAAAGGCTCCAGGCGGCGCGGGCGTTCGCGGCCGCGGTGGCGGACATCGAACAGCAGCTCGCGCGAATGTTTTCGAAGAACTTCATCGTCGATACGCCGCCGGCGCAGCTTGCGCACTATCCCAGGTATGTAAAGGCGATCGCGTTGCGGCTGGACAAGCTCAAGTCCGACCCGGCGCGCGACGCGCAGCGGATGAACGAAATCGCGCCGCTGCAGACACAGTGGCTGCGCGAGCTGGCCGGCCGCAAGGGCGTGGCCGATACGCGCCTGGACGAGTTCCGCTGGTTGCTGGAGGAGCTGCGCGTGTCGCTGTTCGCGCAGGAGCTTCGAACGCCGACGCCGGTCAGCGTGAAACGGCTGACGAAGGTGTGGGAGAGTCTGCGCCGCTGACCGCGGGACGCAGCAGCAGCCCGGTCGTCGACACCCGCAGCTCCAGCGTCGACGCTTTGTCGACCGCGACGAACGTTCCCGACCCGTACTCCGCGTCGAACATCGGCGCCAGCCACGCATGCCGGCGGCGCAGTGCGAAGAGATCGACCGGCCGCTCGCGGCCGAGCGCGTACACGGTGCGCGGGGCGGCGCGCTCCTGCCCGAGGTCGTCGTAACGGCCGGCCACGCGCGCGAGTTCATACGACGTGTGCAGCCCCAGCACGTTGGCCCACGGCTTCCACTTCAGTACGTGCGCTTCGACGTAAATCGCATCGCCGGCGAGCGTGTAGCTCGCGCTGCGGCCGTCGGGGAAGCGGAAGGTCGCCGCAAACCGCTGCGGGCCGAGGGGCGTGACGTCGATGCGTGCGGCGACTTCCTCGTGCGTCAGCGCGCGATAGCCGTGCACGCCGAGCGCAACCGCGCCCACGAGCGCGCCGAGCGTAAGCAGCAGCGCGCCGGCCAGCAGCCGCGTCAGCGCGCGCAGCGGGCGCACGCGAAGCAGCGCGGCGACGCCGGCGCCGACGAATAGCAACCCGAAAGCGGCCATCGCGAAAGCGGCGATGGTGAGCGGAGTCGGCGTCATCGGGTTTGCACGGACCCGACGGGTACGTGTCGGTTTGCCGCTAGAGTAGCGGCGGTTCGACCAACCGGGTTCATCCGGGCGTGAATACAAAGCAGGGCATTCAGGAAGATACGCAATCCGAAGCGCGTGACGGCGACGACGCCGTGCGCGAGCACGCGTCGCCGGTCGTTCGCTGGCTGCTGCTCGGCGCCGGCACCGTGTGCGTCGCCCTCGGGCTGGTCGGTCTCTTTCTGCCGGTGCTGCCGACCACGCCGTTCATGCTGCTCGCCGCTGCCTGCTACGCGCGCGCATCGAAGCGCTTCTACTACTGGCTTCTTTCGAACCGCACCTTCGGTCCGATGATCTACGAATGGCGCAAGCATCGTTCGATCCCGTACCGGACCAAGATAGCGGCGATCGGCCTGATGCTCGTGACGCTCGCGATCTCGATCGTCTTTTTCGTCGAGCCGACGTGGCTGAAAGCCGTGCTGGCCGCGATGGGGCTGGCGCTCGCCGTGTGGATGTACCGGCTGCCTTCGCGCGATCGGGCGTAGCGCTGACCCAAGCCGCTGGACTCCCGCTTTCGCGGAAACGACATCGGATTCAGCGAGAACGCACGACGACCAGCCGATCGCTGCCCGACTCGGCACCCCACGCCTCGCCGGGCCGGCCGAGCATCTGGCGGACGTTCGCACCGCGTTCGGTGCTCGGAAAGCTCGTGAACTTCTCGCTCGCCGGATCGAAGCGCACGATCGCGTTCGCGCCGAACTCGGTCAGCCACACCTGGTCGCGCTCGTCGACATAGACGGAGTACGCGCGCGGACGTTCGCCGGGCAGCTTCCACTGACGCCAACGCTTGTTCGCCGGGTCGTAGACGCTGACCTGGCCCGAATTCCATTCGCTGATCCACAGCCGACCCTTCGAGTCGGACCACACTCGGCGCGCGCCCTGGTCTGGCGTGGGCGGCTCAATCACGGTGGCCTTGCCGGTGTCGACGTCGACATGCGCGAGATGGCTGCCAGGGAACGAGACGTAATCGATGTCGCCCTTCGGCGTCGCCGCGATGCCGTAGGGTCCGCGGCCGCGCGGCGCGTTCCAGACCCGTACTGCGCCGGTCTTCGGATCGACGCTGCCGTAGTAGCCGGACTGGCCGGTGAACCACAGCAGGCCGTTGCGATCGAAGGCGGCCGTGTTCAGGTTTGCATACGGCGTGCCCGCCGGCAGCGGAAAGCGCTTCACTTCGCGCGTGCTGGGATCGACGCGAACGATCGCGTTCAGACCGCTGTCGGTGATCCAAGCGGCGCCGTCGGGACCGACGATCACGCCGTGCGGCGCCGAGCCGCGCCCGAGCGGAATCTGCTCGGTCTTGCCCGTCGCGGGATCGAACCGAGCGAGCGCACCCTGGCGCTGCGCCGTGTACCAGACGCTGCCGTCCGGCGCCGGTGCCACGTCGTGCGGACCGGCGCCGCGCGGAACGGGGAAGTACTGCACCTTCTGTGCAGCGCTGCTTCCGGCGACGAAAGCGAGCGTCGCGCAGATCGACAACAGCAGGCGATTCATCGGTTTCCTCCCGAGCCCGGTGTGCGTCGCCGGCGGGCGGTCAATCCGCGCCTTTCGCGCGCAGCCGGGCCAGCCGCGCAGCTTCATTCTTCACGAGCCAGTCGTCCCGACCCAGGAGTTCCGCCGCGCGGCGGAAGTACGACCGCGCCTCGTCGGTCTTTCCGCGCGCATCGAGCAGTTCGGCGATTTCCTCGAACACGTAGCCGCTCGGCTTGGCGGCGGCCGCGTACTCGAGCTCAAGCGCGCGCTGGATCGCTAGCGCTTCTTCGCCGCGGTTCAACAGCCGCAGGCAGCGGCCGACCGCGTACTTCGCGAAGCCGATCTGCTCGGGGCGCTTGCGCATGGTCCATTCGGCCAGCGCTTCTTCGAACAGCGGCAGCGCCTCGGCGTAGCGCCCCAGGTCGTGCAGATCCCAGGCGGCGTTGTTCAGCATCGCCGGGATCAGCGCGCGCGCCTTGGCGTCCTGCGACGCGTGTGCGACGGCGAGTCCGCGGCGGTTCCACTCGACCGCCTCGAACGATCCGCCGTAGGTGATCGCCACCATGTGCGCGGCGTCGACCGCCAGCCCGTCGAGTCCGGCCGCCTGGCCGCGCTCCCAGGCGTCCAGAAACAACGCGCGCGCCTTGTCGCGCTCGCCGGCCGAATTGAAGCTGCGCCCCCGCTCAAGCAGGTAGCGCACCCGCGGGCGGGCTGAGGCGGTGGCGAGCTGCTGTTCGACTTCGTCGAGCAGCGCGTGCGCCCGCGCGAAGTCTCGCCGCAGCGAATGCGTGCGCGCGATCTGTGTCAACAGTTCGAGCCGGTCGTCTCCTCGCGCGCGTTCGAGCGCCGCGCGAAAGCGCGCTTCGCTCGCAGCCGGGTCGGCGTACTCCCACAGGGCGTCGATTTCCATTGCCGCTACAGGACCGGCCGCCGCGGCCAGGACGGCAGCGAGAACGACGCCGCCGAACGTGCGCCCGCCCGGCATTCGCTCGGGATACGAGATCAGGTCGTCGAACCGCCGCGGCGCGGTCCGTGCGGACTGCGCGGGCTGCCGCGCAGGCCGTCCGGCGCTTCCTCGATGTTGAACTTGAACTCGCGGATCAGTTGCCCGTCGATGTACACGCGCATCGCGTGCGCGCCGATCGGGTCCCCAGGCGCGTAGCGCCACTCGTTGGCGATGAAGCCGAGCCGTGTCGGAATGATGCGTTCGGTGACGGCGGTCTTGCGGTCCGGCGAAATCGTGTAGATGCCAAGCGCCTCGCCCGGTCCCCAAGTCGGCGGCGGCTCCGGCAGCTCGAACTCCTCGCGCCAGATGACGGTCGGCTTGTCGGTTTTGAAAACGATGTACCAGCCGTAGGGGGCGGCCGTGATTGCGGGGAACTTGTCGGTCTCGAACAGGATCCGGCGGCCGCTGTGGTCGGCGCCGAATACGCCGAACTGCGCGGAAATCACCTCGACCTGCGCGGACTTGACCGCGGCGGCAGCCGGCGGCGCCACCGGCGGGCTGTTCTGCACACCGGGCGTCGCGCATCCGAGGACAGCCACCGTCAGGGCCGCGGGAGCGAGTGATCTGAAATTCGTCATGGTTCGGCCTCCCTTGGCAAGACGCGCAAAGCGAAACTGCCGAGCCATTCTAAGCACAGGCCGGCGCACGGCGCAGCCTCGAAAAGCGCGCGGGTTACGTATCAACCTTCAGACACGGTACCCGTGCCATGGTTCGCGGCCGCGCGTGACGGCAGCCGTGCCTGCTCAGTACGCGCGGGCCTGCAGTTTGCCGCCGGGTTCGTGACGCGACTGCTCGACACGTAGCTTGGGCCGCGGCCCGGGCTCGACCGGCCCGCGCTCTTTCGGCTGTGGTCGCGCGTGATCGCGCGGCGGGGCGACGCGGGGCACTTCGGCGGGCCCCGGTGTCTGTCGCGGCGCGTCGACGCGCGGCTGCGCGCGGTCGCGCGGCGGCGGAACGGGCGTTGGCGGCGGCACGCCTCCCGGAGCAGGCGCCCAGCGCTTCGGCGGCTTCCGCGGGTGGTTTTCGAGGTCGCGGGGAGCCGGCGCGGGTTGCGCGGGTATCGCCATGGGCGGCTGCACCGGCGCGGCTACCGGCGGCTGCACGCGCTTCGGCGGCAACTCCTGGCGCGGCTGCGGTGCGGGCATCGCGCGAACGCGATCGACTTCCGGCCGCCGCTCGACGACAGGCGGCGCAGTCTCACGCGGCTGCGGTCGAACGTGCTGCTCGTCGCCGCGGCGGTCGGGTTTCGGTCGGCCTGCGTCGCCTGTCCCAGGCGCTGGCGCGGCGATCGCATTGCCGACGAGGCGCTTCTTGCTGATGTCGCCCGATACGACGACGGGCGGCGTCGTGCGCGTCGGGATCTTGACCCAATCGTTCGGTGCGGGACGCACGACGCTGTGTACCGGCATCCGGCGCAACAGCGCGTCGCCGAGCGTCCAGGTCGAGTGTCCCGGCTGCTGATGAACGTAACGCGGCTGCGGGTTGATGACCGTGATGTGGTTGATGTTGGTGATGTGCTGCACGTTCACGTAGTTGATGTAGCGGCGCGAGCAGCGGTAGTAGGGGATGTAGACCTCACGTGGACCGAGCGGGAACCAACCGATCGGGCTGCCGATCGTCACGCCGACGCTCACGCCCGGCGTGCCGTACCACACGACCAGCGCCGGCGCGTAGACGGGGCGTGGCACGATGACCCCGGGCACCCAGCCCCAGACGCCGCCGACGATCACCCAGCGGCCGTAGTGGAACGGCGCGAAGCCCCAGGGCGCCTCGTCGATCCAGGTCCAACCCCAGGGCGCGATCCAGGCCCAGCGGCCGTAGCGATAAGGCGCCCAACCGACCGGCACGGCCGACGGGAACCACACCGGTCCGTAGCTATCGACGGTGCGCCATTGGCCGTATTCGTCGAGGCTTTCGATACCGGTCGTCTCCTCCGAAACGTAATGCCGGCTGCGCAGCGCGTCGTCGCGCCGGTCGCGCGCGGCGACCCAGTCGTCGAACGCGTCGGGCGCCGGCGTGACGAGCTGGAACGACACCATCCGATACGAACTCAACTCGCCACGCTGGCCGCTCTGAACGACGAAGGTGTTGCGGCCGGCGCTGATACGCGCGTAGCCGACGTGCGCGGTCACGGCGGTGACCCCGGGGGCGCGATCGACGTCGATGCGGTAGCGGCCCACGTCCTCGAACGCGATGCGCTCGCGCGGCGTGAGCAGGTCGATCTCGCGCAGCAGTTCCCGGCTGCGCACGCGCAGCGCGGCGGTTCCGCGTTGCACGACGACCTGGATGAGTTCATCGTCGACGCGATTGAAGTCGACATCGGTTTCTTCGTCGAGGCGGACGGCGAGCGAGCCGACGCGCACTTCGGCGCGGCCGAGGCGGCCTGTGCTCAGCCGATGCTGCGAGGTGATCGGCCAGTTCAACGTCGCGGCCTCGGCGTTGCCATCGCGCAGGTCGGTCAGCGTCACGGGGCCGGACAGCAGCGCGATGCGGCCGACGCGCGCCGGCGGGTCGACGTAGTCCTCGCCGGGATCCGTGCGTGCGCTCGGCGCCGTGACCACGCAGCCGGTGGCAAGGACGAGCGCTGCGAATTGCAGCAGGCCGGTGCGGAGCCATCGGTGTCGAAGGTGAGCGATCAGCATGCTGGACCTATGGTGGGGGTGGCGTCTTGTAACACGCCTCATTGAGCAGGCTTTGCGCCTACGTCAACGGACGCGCGCGGCGGCGCGTGGACGCATGAAACAACTGGTTGCAGTTGGCGAATGCGGCTTTTCGCAGCGCAGCGGCGTTGGCCCGCACCGCTAGAATCGCCGCAGCACAGAGCGGAGTCGCCGTGGGCCTGCTTGCCGCAAGAAGGGTCGCCGTCAGGCGTTGGTGTGCGGTTGCCGCCGCGCTCGCGCTGGCGTCGCCGGCGACGTGGGGCAACGTCGTGGTCGTGCTGAACTCGGGCGAGGCTTCCGTCAGCCTGGTCGATCCGGGTACACGCACCGAGATCCGGCGATTCGACGTCGGCAAGGAGCCGCACCACTTGATGCGCACGCCGGACGGCCGCGCGCTGATCGTGGCGAACGCGATGAGCAACGACTTGCACTTGCTCGACCCGGTGACGGGCGAAGTGCAGCGCCGCGTGCGCAACGTGCCGGACCCTTATCAGCTCGGTTACTCGCCAGACGGTCGATGGTTCGTCACCGCGGCCCTGCGGCTCGACCGAGTCGACGTCTACACCGTCGAGGGGGAAGGTTTGCAGGTGGCGTTCCGCCCGGTGCGGCAGATCGAGCTGCCGAAGGCGCCGAGCCACGTGACCTTTTCGGCGGACAGTCAGTACGCGTTCGTCACGCTGCAGGAAAGCCACGAAGTCGCCGCGATCCGTCTGGCCGACCAATCGGTCGCGTGGCGGCTGAGGGTCGGCGATCTGCCGGCGGGAATCTGGATGACGCCGGACGACCGGCACTTGCTGGTAGGCGTGATGGGCAGGGATTACGTCGAGGTGATCGACTGGCGCGCGCAGAGAAGCGTCAAGCGCATCACGACCGGCAGAGGCGCGCACAATTTTCGTCCTTTGGGCGACGGGCGCCACGTCTTCGTCAGCAACCGCGTCGACGACACGGTGAGTCTGGTCGACCAGGTCACGCTCGAGAAGAAGTTCGACATCGCCGTTCCCCATGGACCGGACTGCATGGAGGTGAGCGCCGATGGCAGGCTGCTGTGGGTGACGCAGCGCTGGGCCAAACGCGTCGCGGTCGTGGACATCGCCGCGCGCCGGGTCCTTCAGAGCATTCCGGTCGGCAAGTCGCCGCACGGGATCTTCGTCCCGAATGCTGCCCCCTGGAGATGAAAGGGCGATCATCCTTCGGCGGCGTGCCGGCAGCCCTCGGGGTCGCGGCTGCGCTGCTGTTCGCGGTGCCGGCGGCGGCAGCGGACTGCCGTGGCATCGTCTACCTGACGTTCGACACGGGCAACATGCGCGCTGCCGAACAGATCGCACGGATCCTGCGGAACCACGGCGTGCGAGCGACTTTCTTTCTCGCCAACGAACGCACCACGCGCGGCGACCATGCCCTCGACGCGACCTGGCGGGAGTACTGGAGCACGCGCGCCGCCGAGGGGCACGCGTTCGGCAGCCACACCTGGCGCCATGGCCGCTTTCTCGCGGACACGGCCAACGGCGGCGTGCGCTACCGGCCACAGTTCGGGGAGGCGGCGGGGCGCGCGATCACGCTGTCACCGGCGCAGATCTGCGAGGAGCTCGACCGTGTCGACCGCGCCTTCGCCGCACTGACCGGGCGCCGTCTCGACGCGCTGTGGCGCGCGCCGGGTGGCGCGCCGACGGCCAATGCGCTGGCGGCCGCGCGCGCCTGCGGCTACTCGCACGTGCACTGGGCCGATGCGGGCTTTCTCGGCGACGAGCTGCCGTCCGGGACCTATCCGAACGAAAGGCTTCTGGCACGCGCGCTCGAGCGCGTGCGTGACGGCGACGTGCTGATGGCGCACCTGGGCATCTGGTCGCGGCGCGATCCGTTCGCGCCGATGATCGACCCGCTGCTCGCGGGGCTGAAGCAGCGCGGGATCTGCTTTCGCACGCTGCGCGACCACCCGGAATATCGCGCTGCGGGCGAGGCGACTCCCGCACAACTGGCCGCGAGCCGGGCGGCAACGAGGTGAGTGCCGTGGACACGCTGCGGCAGTGGTTCGACGCGGCACAGACGCAGTTGTTCGAGGGCGTCGTGCAGCCGCTGTTGTACGCGGCCGGGGCGATGCGCTACCTGGAGGACGCGTACACCGCGACC
This sequence comes from Burkholderiales bacterium, assembly GCA_037446035.1. Classification (GTDB taxonomy): domain Bacteria; phylum Pseudomonadota; class Gammaproteobacteria; order Burkholderiales; family Burkholderiaceae_F; genus DSNY01. The sequence continues at coordinate 4,933 of JBBIJJ010000083.1, read as the reverse complement.
GAATGGTTCCTCCTGGGGGTGCTTCAGATCCTGCTGCTGTATGCGGTGCTGCGGCCGCTGGAGGCACGTTACCCCGCCGAGCGTTGGAGCGACCGGCGTGGCGTCGGTGTCGACGTTGTCTATACGCTCGTTCACCGCTTGGGTGCGGTCACGCTGGTGCTGTACTTCGTGATGACGCCGCTGGTGGATAGGCTCAGCCAGGCGCTGCGCACCGTCGGTTACACGCCTTTCGAACTCGACGCACTGTGGCCCGGCGTCACCGACGTGCCGGCAATGAGCTTCGTTCTCTATCTGATCGCGCTCGACTTCGTCGACTACTGGGTGCATCGCGCGCAGCATCGGTTCCGCTGGTGGTGGGCGCTGCACTCGCTGCACCACTCGCAGCGCAAGATGTCGTTCTGGACCGACAGCCGCAATCACCTGCTCGACAGCGCCGTCGTCGACGGCGTCAAGGCGCTCGTTGCGCTGGCGATCGGCGTCGGGCCGGGGCAGTTCGTCGGACTGGTCATTGCAACCCGTCTACTGCAGAACGTGCAGCACGCCAACGTCGCATGGACGCTGGGACCGCTGCGGCGCCTGCTCGTAGGGCCCGTTTTCCATCGACGCCATCACGCGATCGGAGTCGGTCATGAGGGCCGGCGCTACGGCTGCAACTTCGCGGTGCTGTTCGCGTTCTGGGACTGGCTGTTCGGCACCGCCGACGATCGCAGCACGATCGAGCCCACCGGCGTCCGCGATCAGCTTCCACCGCCCGCCGGCAGCGCGCGCGACTACGGGCGCGGCTTCTGGGCGCAGCAATGGCTCGGATTGAAACGCCTGTTCGACGCATCGGCGTGAGGTAATCCGGTGGCGCTGCGCTTCGGACTGTATGTGATCGGCGACGAAATCCTGTCCGGCAAGCGCCCCGACAGGCACTTGACGAAAGTCATCGAGCTGCTCAACGCCCGCGGGTTGTGGTTGTGCTGGGCGAATTACCTGCCCGACGAGCGCGCCGCGATTGCCGCTGCGCTGCGACGCTCGTTCGCGAGCGACGACGTGGTGTTCAGTTGCGGCGGCATCGGAGCCACGCCCGACGATCACACCCGACGGGCGGCGGCCGAAGCGCTGGATACCGAGCTGGAATTGCATCCCGAAGCGGCGGCGTTGATCGCGCAGCGCTGCGCCGAGATGGCAGCGCAGGGCCATGGTAGTGCCGACATGAGTACACCGGAGAACCGGCAGCGGCTCAAGATGGGCGAGTTTCCGCGCGGCGCGCGGATCATCGAGAATCCGTTCAACCGGATTCCGGGGTTTGCGGTGGGCCGTCACTATTTCTTGCCAGGCTTTCCTGTCATGGCGTGGCCGATGATCGAGTCCGTGCTCGACCGCGAGTACCAAGCGTACTTTCATCGGGTCGAGCGCATCGAGCGCTCGCTGCTGGTCTACGACACGGCCGAGTCGGCCATTGCCCCGCTGATGGAGGAGGTCGAGGCCAGGTTCCCCGACGTGAAAACGTTCAGCTTGCCTTCTGTGGGCGACGGTCGGGACGGGAAGCCGGCTCGCCGCCACATCGAGCTGGGCGTCAAGGGGCCGCGGCGGTCGGTCGAGGCCGCGTTTGAGCAGCTCTGCGCTGGGGTGCGGGTGCTTGGCGCGCGGTTCGAGATCGAGTGACCGCCCAAAAAAAAGCCCGGTCGGGGGACCGGGCTTGAAAAGCACCACCAAAGGAGGAGACAGAAGGGTTTGGACGCGAGGTCCAAACGAGTGGTGCCAAGGAGACAACCGTTACAGGATGCGGCTCAATGTACCTCGTTCATTCGTCGACTCGATGTGAATCTTCGACGATTTCGCTGCGGTCGATTGGATTAAAAGGCAAGGTTTTTGGCGATGTCGTCTGTTCGTCCGAATCGTCGCACTCTGTCGCCGATATGGGGCGCATGCGCGCCCCATCAAGAGGCTAGAGCGCATGCACTAGTTCTGCCTTTCAGCTGGCCTTGCGGCCCTTGGCCTTGACGGCATCGTTGGCTGCCGCCGCGGCCTTCATCGTGGCCGACGTGGCCGCCGTCACGTTCGACTCGACCATCTCGACCGCCTGCTTGGCGGCCTTGCTGAACGTGTCATACGCCGTGTTGGCGGCCGCCAAGGCGCTCTTGAACATCGACACCGCGGGCTCCGAGCCGGCGGGCGCGTTCTTCGCCGCGAACTCGATGAGTTCCGACACCTTCTTGTTGCTCTCGGCGATATGCGTCTCGACGATCTTCGACATTTCGGCGCCGGCGCCACTGGCGATGCCGTAGACGGTGCGGTTATAGCTGACGAGTTTCTCCACCGTCGGCTGCGCCAGTCCGCCGGTCAGCGCGAGCAGCTCCTGCATGTCTTTGACGCTCATCAGCGCCTGGGCCTTCTCGGCGGTCTCTTCCATCACGGCCTTGGTCGCGGCGAGGTTGAGATCGACGAACTTTTCGGTCGCGTCGAACATCGCATGCGACAGGGCATACAGGGCGTCCATCTGACCCTTTTGCAGTTCGACGAATTGAGCTGGCGTTGCAATCATGACTTTCTCCTCTGGTCCTAGTGGCTCCGATTTGGCGGGCTGGGGCCCGGGTCCCTGATTCCGTTGCGTCGTCATTGTGCGACGCACAAGGCGAATTGTATGGATCCCGCGGCCGGTGTCAAGCAATATTTTTGCGACGCGGTATGACGCTCATGGCCGTTAAAGAATGTCAATAACGTGTCATAAATCATTACATTAGCGCGATGATCGGGTGGCGTTGGCGATCCCATGCGAGCTCGAAATGGTGCTATGCAGCGTCTGTTCGCGACGGATCGTCCGCCCCCTTAGAATCGCTGCTCTAACCGAGGGGGCGCCGGCGGTTGAAAGCCTTCTACAGCGACCACTTCGTCCTGCCCTTGCCGGTGGATCACCGCTTTCCGATAGCCAAGTACGCGCTTCTGCGCGCGCGGGTGACGAACGCACTGCCAGGGGTGCGCCTGGTCGAACCGGCTGCCGCGACCGACGAAGAGCTCGCCCGTGCGCACGACCTCGAATACGTACGCCGTGTCGCGCGCGGTGAGCTAACCGCCGCCGAGCAGCGAGCGATCGGATTCCCTTGGTCGAAATCCATGGTGGAGCGCGCCCGACGCTCAGCCGGCGCCACGATCGCCGCCGCGCGGGCCGCGCTCGAGGACGGCGTGGCTGTCAATCTGGCGGGTGGCACCCACCACGCCCAGCGCGCCCGCGGGCAGGGGTATTGCGTGTTCAACGACGCTGCGGTCGCGGCCCGGACGATCCAGGCCGAGGCGCGGCGCGCGATGCGTGTCGCGATCATCGATCTCGACGTGCATCAGGGCGACGGCACCGCGGGGATACTCGCCGATGACGCCACGACGTTCACGCTGTCGCTGCACGCCGAGAAGAACTACCCCTTCCGCAAGGCGCGCAGCGACCTCGACCGCGGCCTGCCGGACGGCACTGGCGACGCCGAATACCTGAGCGTGCTGGATGAGGCGCTCGACGAGATGCTGGCGCGCTTCGATCCGGAGCTGATCGTGTATCTGGCCGGCGCTGACGCACACGAGAACGACCGCCTCGGTCGCCTGGCGCTGACCACGGCGGGCATGGCGGCGCGGGATCTGCGCGTGCTCGACCGCGCGTTCCGCCTCGGCGTGCCGATCGTGGTCGCGATGGCGGGCGGCTACGGGCGCGACATGGACCTGACCGCCGAAGTCCACTTCAACACCGTGCGCGCGGCCTACCTTCACTGGACGCGCTGTTCGGAACGCGCGGCCGCGGAGCCGGCGATTGTCTGAGCCGGCGGCACCCGCGCCCGCGGGCAGTGCGCGGCAGGTCTGGCTGGCGGCGATGCCCGTCATGTTCGTGCTGCTGTGGAGCACGGGCTTCATCGTCGCCAAGTACGCGGCACCATACACACCGCCGTTGACCTTCCTGCTGTATCGGTTCGTCGGCATCGTGGCATTGCTGCTGCCACTGATATGGATCAGCGGCGCGCCGTGGCCGCGCACTCCGCTGCAGTGGTTGCACGTCGCGGTCGCCGGTGTGCTGCTGCAAGCCGTATACCTCGGCGGCGTTTGGTACGCGATCGCGCAGGGTATGCCGGCGGGTGTGTCGGCGCTGATCGTCGGTGCGCAGCCGCTACTGACCGCGCTGCTCGGGTTCACCGTCGGTGAGCGCGCTTGCACGCGGCAGTGGGCGGGGCTCGCGCTGGGCTTCGCCGGGATCGCGCTGGTGCTTTCGGACAAGTTGACGCTGGCGGGTGCCAGTTGGCACGCGACGGCGATCAACGTGGCGGCACTCGCCGGCATCACGGCCGGTACGCTGTATCAGAAGAAGTTCTGCGGACAGGTCGATCTACGCACCGGCAGCGCGATCCAGTTTGCCGCCTCGTTCATCGCGCTGCTGCCGTTCGCGCTCGCGACCGAATCGCTGCGCGTCGACTACACGCCGGAGTTCTGGCTTGCGTTGGCCTGGTCGGTCGTCGGTCTGTCGCTCGTGGCGATCAGCCTGCTGCTCGCTATGATTCGACGCGGCCGCGCGACCGCGGTCGCGAGCCTGATGTATCTGACACCGCCGGTCACCGCGGTGATGGCGTGGGTCGGGTTTGGCGAGCGACTCGGCCCGCTCGCATGGGCGGGAGTCTTCGTCACGATGTCCGGGGTGGCTTTGGTGCTCAATAACAAGCGCGTGTGAGAACGAACGTGAGCGAACGCCAGGCGCCGCATCGCCGATCCGATTACCGGCACTTCCTGCCCATCCAGACGCGCTGGATGGACAACGACGCCTACGGTCACGTCAACAACGTCGTGTACTACAGCTTCTTCGACACGGTGGTCAACGAGTATCTGATCCGTGCCGGTGTCCTGGACATCGCGCGGAGCGACACCATCGGGCTCGTCGTCGAGACCCAATGCAATTACTTCAGCGAGCTGGCATTCCCGC
>JBBIJJ010000082.1:0-14403 GCA_037446035.1 Burkholderiales bacterium | reverse complement strand
TTCCGAACCAAGACTACACGGCCGCGCATGTTGCTCTTGTGCGCAAGTGCGGTTTTGTTGCGGCCGTGTCCACGGCGTGGGGCGTCGCGGCTGCCGGTGCGGACGTGTTTCAGCTGCCGCGCTTCACGCCCTGGGACCGTACCCGCGTGCGGTATGCATTACGCCTCGCGCAGAATCTGAGGCGCGTCCGGCCTCCGTCCGCATGAATGACTCGGCGTGTGTCGGCGCGCCGAGACCGCATTTGCGGGTATCGATGGCAATCTCGACGCGGCCGAGTCATCGAGACTGTGACTGTGCCGCAGCGACGGGGCACGCGTAACTGAAGCGCACAGCGAGCACGGACCGACAGTTGACTAGCGATTTTTCGCGTCGAGCCACAATGCGAGCATCATCAGCACCCAGACCATCGTCCCATAGTAGGCGGGATGCGCCGCTAGTAGCCGTTGCCGCAGGGCATCGACCAAATCTGATCGGACAATGCGCCGGTCGACCAAGGTGCGGATCGCGTCGCTGGCCAGATCCAACAGTGGCGGGTGACTGATCAGCCAGGCACCGACCGGCAAGCCAAAGCCGTGCTTGCGCTTCGCGATCACCTCAGGCGGCAGAAAGTCCCGCAACGCCTCCTTGAAAAACCAGCGAAGTCGTGTGCCACGTAGTTTCATGTTGGCGGGCAGTTGCGCAGAAAACTCGACGATGTCCTCGTCCAGCAATGGGAAAGTCACATCGACCGCCGCCAGGTCGCACATCCGCGTGACCTTTGGCAGGTCGCTGTCAGCCAAGGTGAAGCGCAGATCAATGCCGAGCATTTGATTAATCAGACTGCATGCAGCGAACGGCGCGTGCGCTTCGCGCAGCAGGGCCTGCGGGTGCCGAGGGTCGACTGACGCAAGAAAATCGGCGGTGAGCACGTTTTCCGGCTTCAGATGAGCGAGCAGGGCGCGCGACTCATAGCGGTCAGGCATCGGCGGGCTGGCTTGCTCGACGTAGCTGCGCAGCTTGCGCAGCATCGGCAGCGAATCAATCAGCCGGGTCGACAGAACGAGCGGTTCGATCACCGAGGAGCGGATGCTGCGCGGGAGCCGGTCATACAGACCGAGCAACCACTGCTTGGCGTACCGCTCGTTGCCTCCGAACAGTTCGTCGCCGCCGTCACCGGCCAGCAAGCGCCGTATCCCGTGATCGTGCGCCAGCTTTGCGCAATAGTAGGCGGGAACGGCCGAGGCGTTGCCGAACGGCTGGTCATAGTGAGCTGCGATCTTCGGTGCGGCAGCCACGACGTCCTGCGGGGTGACGTAGTACTCATAGTGCTCGCAATCGAAGTGCCGCGCAGCGATGCGCGCGTAGTCCATCTCGTCGTAGCCCGCGACATCGAAACCGATCGAGAAGGTCTTCGCACGAGAGCCGTTTACGCGAGCGAGCATCCCGGAGACGGTCGAGCTGTCCGTACCACCCGACAGGAATGCTCCGCATGTCGCGTCGGACGCGGCCCGCGCGACTGCTTCCTGCAGCAACGTGACGAACCGCGTTGTCGTCGCGGCTAAGTCCGGACGGGCGGTCTCCTCGAAGCGGACCGTCCAATAAGCGCGTGGTCCGGACATACCCGCCGTTCCGAACTCGACATAGTGACCCGGCGGTACGCGATAAACGTTGCGATAAATCGTCTCGGGGCCAGGGCAAACGTGAAAATAAAGATAGTCGAACAGCGCTTGCGGCGACAGCTCGCGATCAACATCGGGGTGCCTGGCCAGTACGTCGAGGTTAGACGCGAAGGCGACCGCGCCTGCGGTGCACGTGTACGCAATCGGGCGAATGCCGATGCGGTCGGCCGCCAGCAAGCCGCGCGTCCGTTCGGCGTCCCAAGCCGCAAGCGCAAAGTCGCCGCCCATTGAGGACAATGCATCCGCTCCGTCTCTGCCAATCGCCGTAGCGATCTCGTACACGTCGGTGCTCCAGCCCTGCGGGAGGCGGATCCGGGGGTGGCCGATGAATGCAAGGCGTACGGCCCCCCGCTGGACGAGGCGCGCGTCGCCGTCGGCAGCAATCGCGGCGGTGTACAGCGGCTGTACAGACTCGGCGAGGGCGATGTCCTGCCTGCCCAACATGCGCCGCAAGATGGCCGTTGGATCGTCCTTCTGATGCAGCGAGAAGCAGCCGCAAATTTCGCTCATGCCGTGTCGTCTGTCAGTGTCGTTGGCCGCACGGGCGCGGTCATCGGGTCCGCGCGGAGGCCAGCCATTTCGCTACCGAGGGCGCGCTCATCGCTGCCTGTTTCCGGCCTCGTCCGGCAGTTCTTTCAGGCGTCTGAGCAACCCTTTGGCGCCAGGCGATCGGTCAAGACCCGCCTCCAGGATCTGCCGCGCCTTGGCAAGGTCACCACTGTTCCGGTAGTGGTCACTGATCTGAGCGTAGGCCGGCCAGTAGTCCGGCTTCAATTCGATCACGCGTTCGAATTCCGCAAGCGCCTGTGCGGTCCGACCCAGTCCGAGCAGTGCCTCGCCACGACGCGTGATGATCTCAGGGAGCAGCACGAAATCGCCCGGCGCGTGCCGAAGCACATAGTCGAACTCACTGATCGCGCTGGCGTAGTTGAACTTGCGGACCGTCGCGTCCCGGGCCAGGAAATTCGCGCGATTCAGGTGCATCAGGCCCCAGCAGTAGTGATGCATGGAGCGAAAGGTGTCTCCCATGGCCGCGTGCCAGCGGCGGATCTGTTCGGGATCGTTGCCTCCGGGGACGCGCTCGCGAAAGAGTTGCGTATAGGGACAATACGTTGGCAGCATGGCCACTTCGCGCGGGTCGTACTCGGAGACGTGCTCCGGGTAACCGGGAATGCTTTGTGCCCATGCGGGCCCCAGCGCGATGAATGCGGCGATGATCAACCCAGCCGTGCATCGCCATCCGAAGATGCGTGAGGTCATGCCTCGCCTCCTGTGCGCATGCGATCGAGCCACTCGACCGTACGATCTTCCAACCACGTGTGCCAGGAGGTGCTGGAGAACGTGTGATCCGCATCGGCGAGTTCGAGCCGCGTAACGTTTGGCCGGGTGAGCAGACCGTGCCATCGGGGATCCTGCGACGTGTGTTCGAGGAACTCCTTCGCGGTCAGATCGCGCCCGCTTAGTACGAGCAAGATCGGGCCCCGGAAGTTTCGCCACCCCTCGGCCATCCGGGCGTGGAACGTCCGCTTCGCCGTAGGCTCTGCGCGATCGAGTGCGCGCCGCAGACTCCAACCCAGATCGCGCAGCGACGCGCGCCAGTCGAAACGCGCACGGAGCAGCCGGTGCCAGAACTCGGCTTCGAGCAGACGTCGCGTGTAATAGTGCTTGAGGCGCGTCGTCGCAAGGGTATCGTCGCCCCGCGCCCACGGATTGATCAGCACAAGGCCGCCGACGTGCGGGTGGTTCGTACCGAACATCAACGCCGCGGATGCGGCGTCGCATAGCCCCCAGATGACGACCGATGTGAGGTCAGGATGCCTGCGGAGGAAGGCGATCGCGGCGTCGATATCTTCGCCCACCGCTTCAAACGAGCGGCTTTCCCCCTCGCTGTCGCCCATGCCACGGTAGTCAAAGCGCAAAGAAACGTAGCCGGCGTTCGCGAGCCGGCGTGCCAGGCGTACAAACTGCCGGTGACTGCCGACCCGATACTGTGGGCCGCCAACGACGATCAGCACGCCGACTGGCACGGCGGGGCGGTCCACCGGCTCGCAAAGCACGCCGAGCATGCGTTCGCCGTTGCAGGCGATCCAGACCGCTGATTCGCGGTAGCTGCGCTTGGCACCCATTGGCGAGCCGACGGGTTGGGCGGGATTCATGCGCAGCAGATCGGGCGCGCTTATCATGGTCAAGCCTCGGCGACCGCTGCGATAGAAGGCCGACCGCGCGACAGCACGTCTCGCGTTCGCTCGATCAACTCGGGTATCTCCGCGATTTCAACCGTTTGCCAGAACGGGAGCCCGACCACGTGCTCGAACTCGACCTCGCGGCCCGCGGCACGCCACGCGCGGAGCAACCGGTCCGCGGCTGGGGGCACGTCGTCGCCTGCTGTATCGCTGACTTCCAGCCATACGATGCGGCCCTCGAACGCCAGCGGTAGTTCGAGACGCGCGGCGGCCAGACCGGCCGCCAGGCCGGGCGGCAGGACGTAACCCGCGACCTCGACTGGTTTGCCGCGCTGCAGTTCCCGGCGCAGGCTTGCACGGTCGACCGCGGCCGTGCCATCCAAGATTGCGGTCGATGCGCGCAGGCGAAGGAACTGGTTGAGCACGGTCGCTCCGTCGTGCGCCGGCTGCCAAAGAAGGACATGCGCACGAGGGCAGGCGCGTAGCAGAGGCGGCAGTAGCAGCGCGCCGGCGCGCACACCCCAAAGCCATAACTCGCCGCACGCATCAGCGTGCGATTTCAGTATCAACGTCAGGTCGGCAATCCACTGGTCCCAAGTGGCGTCCTGTAGTTCGCCCGCGCTGTCGCCGCAGCCGAACAAGTCGGCTTGCACGACCCGCCACCCGTCAGCGGCAAGCGCGCGCGCCGTCTGCGCAAGCATTCGGCGGCACTTGTTCATTTCTTCGGCAAAAGGAGGTGCAAGCACGATGGCGCCGCGTTCGCGCGTCTGCAGCGGCCGATGGATCAAAACGAAGCGCGGACCGTCGCCGGCGGCTTCGAAATGGGCCGATGCTTCGTAGGCCGAAACCGTATCAGGCTGCAAGCTTGCCTTCGACAAATGCGACCAGGCTCCCCACGCTGGCGAACGTACGACCGTCGACCTCGTCGTCTTCGATCGTGAATCCGAATTTCTCCTCCAACGCGGTCAACAACGACACGACGGCCATGGAGTCCAGTTCCGGCACGGCGCCCAGCAGCGGAGTGCCGGAATGGAACTGGTTGACACGATCGCCCAGGTTCAGAACGCTCGAAAGAACCTGCCTTACCTTCTGCTCCGTGCTCGAGGTCACAACGACTCCGTGAAAAAGCACCGCTCTGAGTTTGGCGGTCGCCAAGGTCGGCGCGGCCGGCTAGTATACGGGCGCTAACGTGAATACGGGATGGCTCTTGTCCAACGATGTGCCGCCGTCGATCAGGCTGCCGACAGGCGGAGACCGCGTTCGCGCGGCCGCCGAAAACGCCAGGGAAAGGGCGACGCGCCGGGTATTGATGGTCGCCTTTCACTTCCCGCCGCTAGCGGGGAGCAGCGGCGTGCAAAGGACGCTGCGATTCGCCCAGTATCTGCCGCAACATGGCTGGCAGCCGTTGGTGTTGACCGCTTCGCCCCGTGCGTATGACCGGACCTCGGACGATCTTGAGCGGGAAACGTTGGATGGCATGCTCGTGCACCGCGCATTCGCGCTCAACACGGCGCGTCACCTCGCGCTGCGCGGCAAGTATCCCGGTCTTCTGGCGCGTCCGGACCGATGGATCACTTGGGCGCTGGCTGCGGTTCCGGCCGGCCTGCGGTTGATTCGACGGTACCGGCCGGCAGCCATCTGGAGCACGTATCCGATCGCCACCGCGCACGTGATCGGCGCCTGGCTGGCACGAGTGAGCGGCGTGCCGTGGGTGGCCGACTTCCGGGACCCGATGGCGCAGGACGACTACCCGCCGGATCCGCCGACATGGCGCGCCTATCGTCGCATCGAAGCGACCGCGCTTGCGCGCGCCGCCGCCAGCGTGTTCGTCACGCGTGGCGCCGCCGACTTGTACCGGGCTCGTTATCCCGAGGCGGCCGCGCGCGTCAAGGTAATCGAAAACGGCTTCGACGAGGCGAGCTTTACGGGTATCGAAGCCGCAGGAGAGCCGCTGGTCGCCGGGCGCTTCACGCTCCTGCACAGTGGCATCGTCTACCCCTCCGAGCGCGATCCGACGCAGCTCTTCGCCGCATTGGCGGCGCTGAAGCGGCGTAGTGCGGCGGGCGCGCTGTTGGTGCGTTTTCGCGCGCCGGAGCACGAGGACCTGCTGCGCGAGCTGGCGCGCCGCTACGGCGTTGCTGATCTCGTCGAGATCGCACCGCCGCTGCCGTACCGACAGGCGCTGCAGGAGATGCGGCGTGCCGATGGCCTGTTGGTGCTGCAAGCGGCCAACTGCAACGCACAGATCCCTGCGAAGGCGTACGAGTACCTGCGTGCGCAGCGGCCGATCCTGGCGCTGACCGACCCGCGCGGGGATACCGCCGGGCTGCTGCATCGCTGCGGTGTGACCGAAATTGCGCCACTGGACGACGCGCAAGCGATCGAGGCCGCACTGGTGCGCTTCTGTCGGGGCGATGCGGCGGCGCCCGACGAGACGGCCGTTGCGGCCTGTAGCCGGCAGAGTCGGGCGCGCGAGCTGGCTGCGCTGCTCGACGCCGTCGCGCGGTGCGCAACCTGATGCCGGCGGTGGTGCTGAGAAACGCACAAAAGTTGGTCGCTTCGTTCGGCCTGTTGCGCGCCGCGTTGTACGCAGTCCACCGGATTCTGGAACGCATCAGCGGCGGTCGTGCACGCATCGTGTGTTATCGGTTCGTGGCGCAGCCAATTGCGCCCGTCTCCATGCCCGCAACGCGTGGCACCGGCAGCGTCGAGCTGCGCTGGCTGGACCCGGACGACGGCATCCTGGAGCAGGTGCCACGACCGCCGACGGTCGTTGCGCGTCGTTTTCGCGATGGCGCGCGCTGTCTGGCAGCGATCAAAGCCGGCCGTCTGGTTGGGTTCTTGTGGTACCAGCAGGGCAGCTACCTCGAGGACGAAGTGCGCTGCCGCTATTCATTCGATGCGCGGCTTGCCGTGTGGGATTTCGACGTTTACATCGATCCCGCCTACCGGCTCAGCCGCCTGTTTGCGCGCCTGTGGAGCGCCGCGCAGCAGGAGTTGGCTCAGCACGGTTTTCGCTGGACGCTGAGCCGCATCTCGGTGTTCAACCCGGCGTCGCTCGCCGCGCACGCGCGCATCGGTGCACGCCCGCTGGCGAGTGCGACGTTTCTGGTCTGTGGTCGATTCCAGCTTTCGTTCGCTACGATTGCGCCCCACATCCACGCCAGCCTGCGTGCCGACCGCTATCCAGAGTTTCGGTTGTCCACGCCGGCCGAACCCAAGCCTTCTGACGCGAGCGGCGGCAAATGAAAGAAGCATTCCTGTTGCACGAACTTGTCTGCGCTGCTGCCGAGCGGCGACCGCACAGCGTGGCGTTGACGGGCGAGTCGGCGGTCGCGACGTACGCGCAGCTTTGGCGGGACGTCTCGGCGTTCGCATCGGGTCTGATCGCGCTCGCAACGGGGCGCGGCGAACGCGTTGCCGTCTATCTCGAAAAGCGCCATGAGATGGTGGTCGCCTGTTTCGGCGCCACTGCGGCGGGTTGCGCGTTCGTGCCTGTCAACCCGCTGCTGAAAGCCGAGCAGGTCGGCTACATCCTGCGCGATTGCAACGTGCGTGTGTTGGTCACTTCGCCAGAGCGCCACGGGCTGATCGCATCGACGCTCGAGCAGTGCCCGGACTTGCGGCATGTCGTGCTGACCGGCGCGGCGCGCGAGACCCCAAAGGGGCGCGTGTCGCTGCACGCCTGGACCGATATCTTGTCCGCGTCCGCAAGGCCTGGCCATCGTGTCATCGACAACGACATCGCCGCCATTCTGTACACCTCCGGCAGCACCGGCCGCCCGAAGGGCGTCGTGCTATCGCACCGGAACATGGTGGTCGGCGCCAAGAGCGTGGCGAGCTACTTGGACAACAACGAGGACGATGTGCTGCTGGCCGCGCTGCCGCTGTCGTTCGACGCCGGTTTTAGCCAGTTGACGACCGCGTTTCACGCCGGCGCGCGCGTTGTGCTGTTGAACTACCTGTTGCCGAAGGACGTGTTGAACGCCGTCATCCGCGAGCGCGTCACCGGGCTCACGGCGGTGCCGCCGTTGTGGATCCAGCTCACACAACTGCAGTGGCCGCCGACCGTGACCGAGCACCTGCGCTACTTCGCCAACACGGGCGGACGCATGCCGCTGGAGACGTTCAAGCGGCTGCGCGCTGCGCTGCCGAAGACCAAGCCTTACCTGATGTACGGGCTGACCGAGGCGTTTCGCGCGACGTATCTGCCGCCGGAGGAGGCCGACCGCCGTCCCGATTCGATCGGCAAGGCGATCCCGAACGCGGAAATCCTCGTGTTGCGCGACGATGGTACGCCGTGCGCTCCGAACGAACCGGGAGAACTGGTTCAACGCGGCGCGCTGGTCGGCATGGGTTACTGGAACGATCCCGAGAAGACGGCCGAGCGCTATCGGCCGCTGCCGGGGCGGGAAGCAGGTTTCGTGCAGCCCGAGATCGCCGTGTTCTCGGGCGACACCGTGCGTATGGACGAGGAGGGGTTCCTGTATTTCATCGGCCGCCGCGACGAGATGATCAAGACCTCCGGCTATCGCGTCAGCCCGAACGAGGTCGAGGAGGTGATCTACGGCGCGGGGCAGGTGGCCGAGTGTGCGGCGTTCGGGGTTGAGCATCCCACATTGGGACAGGCGATCGTCGTCGTCGCTACACCTGCCGATGGCCAGGCACTCGATTCCCAGGCCGTGCTCGCGATGTGCCGCGAACGGCTGCCCGCCTACATGGTGCCGGCGCTGGTCGACGTACGGCCCGGACCGCTGCCGCGCAATCCAAACGGAAAGATCGACCGCAAGCTGCTGGCCGGCGAGTTTGCCGACCGCTTCCGCGAGGCGGCGCAATGAGCGCGCCCGCACACGCCGCGCTCGAGCGGGTGGCAACGAGCGACGGCGAACTGCTGTTCGGCGGCATGCGGCTGTCGCAGCTTGCGCAGCGCGTCGGCCGAACGCCGTTTTACGCCTACGACCGGCAACTTCTGCGCGCGCGGGTAGATCAACTGCGCGCGGCGCTGCCCGCGCAGATCAGCCTGCACTACGCGATGAAGGCCAACCCGATGCCAGCGCTCGTGGCCTACATGGCGGCGCTGGTGGACGGCATCGACGTCGCGTCAGCGGGCGAGTTGGCAGTGGCGCTCGATGCCGGCGCCGACCCTCGGGACGTGAGCTTTGCCGGCCCCGGCAAGAGCGACACCGAGCTAGCACAAGCGGCCGCTGCGGGAATCCTGATCAACTGCGAGTCGATGCGGGAGATCGCGCTGCTCGGCGAGATTGCGCAGGCCACCGGGCGGCCGGCGCGCGTGGCCGTGCGCGTCAATCCCGACTTCGAATTGAAGTCCTCCGGCATGAAAATGGGCGGCGGACCCAAGCAGTTCGGCATCGACGCCGAACAGGTGCCGGCGGCGCTGGCAGAGATCGCGCGCCGCGAACTCGCCTTCGAGGGCTTTCACATCTTCTCTGGTTCCCAGAACCTGCGCGCCGAGTCGATCTGCGAAGCGCAGACCAAGGCGTACGAACTGGCGTTGCGGCTGTCGGCGCACGCGCCGGGGCCGGTGAAGGTGCTGAACCTGGGCGGCGGGTTCGGCATCCCGTACTTTCCGGGCGAGCGGCCGCTGGAGCTGGCCCCGATTGGCGCCAACCTGGCCGCGCTGGTCGAACGCGCCGCGCGCGAGATGCCGCAGGCGGAACTCGTGATCGAACTGGGCCGGTATCTGGTCGGAGAAGCCGGCATTTACGTGTGCCGCGTGCTCGACCGCAAGGTATCGCGCGGCGAGGTTTTCCTGGTGACCGATGGCGGCTTGCATCATCACCTCGCCGCGTCGGGTAACTTCGGACAGGTAATCCGTAAGAACTACCCAGTGGCGATTGGCACCAGGATGAACGCGGCGCAGCGCGAGATCGCCTCCGTGGTCGGCCCGCTGTGCACGCCGCTCGACCTGCTCGCCGACCGGATGGAGCTTGCGCGTGCGGAGATCGGGGACCTGGTGGTCGTGTTTCAGTCCGGTGCCTACGGACGAAGCGCCAGTCCGATCGGCTTTCTTAGCCACCCGGCGCCGGCGGAAGTGCTGGTGTGACGCCGACGGTTCGCCGCTGCAACTCGATCGCCGATAAGGACTAGCAGGACAGGGTGACGGGGCAGCGCATCAACGGCTCGATAATTCGGTTGCGCGTTGCGCTGGGTTCCACGACAACGGCGCGTGGCGCACCGGAGAGTTGTTCAAATGTTGCATCGTCAAAGGCCAGTTCGCAGCGTGATCGTCTTGGCGCTTTGCGGACTCAGCGCAGTCTTGCTGAGCGCGTGTCCTATGCTCGGCAGCGATCCGACGCTGACCTTGAGCGCCGAACCTACGAACGTCGTTAGGGGCAGCGCGTCGGTCCTCACATGGTCTTCGACCGATGCTACGTCGTGCCAAGCGTCGGAGGCATGGACCGGTGCGAAGCCACCGTCTGGCTCCGAGTCAACCGGCGCGCTGATGGCATCGAGCACGTTCACTCTGACCTGTGCCGGCGACGGCGGGAGCACGACTCGGTCGGTGACGATAACCGTCGAAGGTGGGTCGTCGCCTGCACCGGGGCCCGCTCCCACGCTTAGCCTCAACGCGAATCCTGCCAACGTCGCCTCGGGCAGTGCGTCGACGCTGACCTGGACGTCGTCCAACGCGACTGCATGTCAGGCATCGGGTGCCTGGTCGGGTGCAAAGTCGGTTTCTGGCTCGCAGTCTACCGGCGCGCTCACGAGTACGAGCACTTACACGCTCACGTGCACCGGCAGTGGCGGTTCAACTACGCAGTCTGTCACTGTCAGCGTGACAGCTCCGCCGGCCCAACCGCCAGCCGCGTCAGGCAGTGCCGCGCTCGCCTGGGCTCCGAGTCCTGATGCGGACACGCTTGGCTATCGCGTGTACTACGGCACCGCACCGCGCACCTACGATCAGGTGCGCGGATCCGGTCTGGATGCACAAGGCGCGACACGCTTCGTGGTGCAAGACCTCGTGCCCGGGCAGCGCTACTACTTCGCGGTCACCGCGTATGACGCCGCCGGCAACGAGAGCGCGTTCTCAACGGAAGTTTCGAAGCTTATCCAATGACCGCTTGCCATCGACTTGGTTGTTTGTCGGCACTGCGTCGCGCAGTTGTCGTCTCCTCGATGATTGTGACCATCGGGGCAGTGGCGCCTGCGGACGCCGGTGGCACGCCGCTTGGCGATATTGCCAGCCAGATGCGACCGGGCGAGTGGCGGGTGCTCAATCAGAGCGGAGACGCGAGCGGGTTCAACTATGACCTGCTGGTGTCCTGCACCGGGTCGGATTGCGCCGACAACATTCTCAACTATGCCGACAAGGCACTGTGGAATCCGCATACCCGCGAGGTCCACTTCCTGGGTCAAGGCCACGGCGGTCGGCTGATGAAGCACATTTCCTACAGCGAAGCGACCAACCGCTGGGCGCTCGAGTCAAAACCGTACTGGGACTGCTCACCTGGGCCGACTTGTTACAGCATCGTTCACGGGTACGAGCACAGCGCGATCGATCCGGCGACGGGCAACATCTTCGCGAGGAAATTCAACTCGAACCAGGTATTCAAGTGGACGCGTGCGACGAAAACGTGGAGCGAGCTGCCATCGGGCCCGAATCCAGCGGTTGCCGTAGCGCTTGAGTACTTCCCGGAACTGGGGGGACTTCTGCTCGTCGGGGGCGGCGAAGTTCATCTTTACCACGAGGCAACACGGACCTGGAGGCTGCTCGCGCAAGGGCTGTCGATGGGTCCGTACAGTAGCGTGGCCTCATACAATCCCGTGCACAAGGTTGCGATCGTCGGCGGCGGGGACAACAGCACGCGCTTGTATCGGGTGGACTCGTCGAGCAAGGTGAGCCCCATCGCCAGTGCTCCGGTCGCGGTCGGCATTCAATCGTCCGTCTTCACGGTGGATCCGGTTTCCGGAAAGCACCTCCTCTTCGGCTCCGGTGGCGGCTTTTTCGAGTACGACGTTTCCGCCAACACGTGGTCAGCCGGCAATTCAGCCGGGGTCGCGATGTTTGCCCCTGGTACCAATCGCATCTTGTTTCGGTCTGCGGTCCCGATCGGCACCCACGGTGTCATTGCTTTCCTGACGCTGGATGGCAGCGTTGCGCGTGTATATCTCTATCGACACGCGCCTGGGGTGTCGGCACCGCCCGCCGATACGACGCCGCCAGCGCCGCCGAGCAACCTTTCGGTTCAGTGATCAACGGTCGGCGGGGTACCGCATCCGTCGCTAATGGACTGCGCGGCAACTGACGCGCGCTTAAGGGAAGGTTGAGTCGATGTCCGCTAAGCACCAGTGGCCGTTCGAATCGTCACGCCGCAGGTTCCTGTCGGTCGCCTCGCTGAGCATTGGTGCGCTCGTCGTCGGCTGCGGAGGATCGGAAGGTTCCACCCCGCCGCCGCCGCCGTCAGGTTCGGCGCCCCCCCCGCCGCCGCCACCACCACCGCCGTCACCACCACCGCCGCCGCCGCCGCCACCACCACCACCGCCGCCGCCGCCACCACCACCACCACCACCGCCGCCGCCACCGCCACCGCCACCGGGAGTCGGAAGCGCAGAGGCAGGGTTCTATCTGTCAGATGGTCTGAAGGCGCCGAATCTGCCGGTGACGCTCGGATGGCCACTGCCCGCTGGGGCCTTGGCAACTGGGTTCGGTCTGGTAGTGCAAGCGGCCGATGGCACGGTGCTGCCGACGCAGTGGAATGCGCTGACAACTTGGAAAACCGGCGGCTCGGTGCTGCACGGCGCGCTGACGTTCCTGACGCCCAACGCAGGCGACAACTCCGGCAGCTACAGAGTCGTTGCTGGAACGCCAGTCAACGGTGCGCCCGTCACCAAGGCAGATCTGCTGGCGGCGACTGCATTCGACGCCGTGATTGAGTGCAGCATCAATGGTTCCGTCTATAGCCTATCCGCAAAGAATCTGCTGAACGGCGCGCTGGAACCGCGCCGCGACTACACCCACCTGTCCGGGCCGCTCATGTCGGAGTTCTGCTTGGGCGGGCCGTTGCGGCTCAACGGTACCGGCTCGCCGCACGCGCACCTGACGGGCTGGTTCAACATCCGCGCCTACAAGATCGGCGGCGCGGTCACGCGCGCCTATGTCGTGTGCGTGCTGGAGAACACCGGCGCGCGTGTCGAGGCGTTCGACGTCACCGCGAACGTGACCATCAGGATTGCTGGGGCGACGGTTTACACCAACAACAACTTCGTCGTCAGAGCGGATCGACGCTACCCGCATCGGAGCTGGTGGCCGAGCGATCCGCAGACTTGGGTGCGGCACAACCGCGGCTACCTGGCGTCGACCAAGCTCGTGCCGGAGTATGCCGACATCACGATCGACTCCGCGTGGCTGGCGTCGATGCCGCAGTCGATTGCATGGGGCGGGGTTGGCGAACTCGACCCCGCGATGGCATCGGGCGGCAGCAAGCGGGAACTCGCGCCCCTCGACGGTTGGACGGCGGCGTACTTGATCTCGGGCGACCGCCGCGCATTCAACGCGATGCGTGCCCACAACGATGCATATCACTGGCTGGGCACGACCATCAGCGACGTGGCCTGGAACTACCGGGACGAGAACACGGGCTACCCGATCAACCTGCAGGCGAATCCGGCGATGACGGCGGTGACCTGGGACTCGTCGCCCAGCAACCCCATCAAGCACCGATCGAAGTCGCAGGGGGCGGTCTATACGGATCTCGCGCACATGCCGTGCTCAGGCTACGTGC
Source organism: Burkholderiales bacterium (assembly GCA_037446035.1). Classification (GTDB taxonomy): domain Bacteria; phylum Pseudomonadota; class Gammaproteobacteria; order Burkholderiales; family Burkholderiaceae_F; genus DSNY01. The sequence goes on along the minus strand of JBBIJJ010000082.1, from coordinate 819 downwards.
CGTATCTGCTGACGGCGGAATTCGATGAGCTGGAGCAGACGCAGTTTCACGGCATCCACCCGTGGATGAACTGGGCGCCGGGCGGCCGCACCGGCTGGCCGCGACCCTGGAGCAACGGCGGCAATGTGCGCGATCACGCCTGGGGCTTTCGCAACGTGGCGAATGCAGCCGTCATTACGCCGAACGCGCATCCGCTGAAGGGTGTGCTGGATGCGCTTTGCACGCGCGCGTTGAGCCAGATGGAGACCAACATCAAGCCGTTTGACGGCGCAGGTAACACGGGGTTGTTTCTGAACACAGGGGAATACACGCACGTCATCTACTCGCCGTCTGATACGCCAAACCCGACCGACAGCGGCACGCGGACGGGTGTGTCGATGTGGATGGATGACTGGGTGACATGGGCGATCGCATGGGCTGCCGAGCGGGGGTACGTCAACAGCAATCTGCTCAATTGGAAGGCGCAATCCGTCATTAGGCGCTTCGTCGGTTCAAACTGGTGTTGGGCCTATACGCCGTATGCGCTGGGTGTGCGCGACAACGATGGCGGCGCGCTGTACTCCAACTGGAGTACCCTGTGGTCGAAGAACTATCCCGGGGTCGGCGCCTGTCCTCCCTCTGGCGGCCAGGTGCAGAGCGGCAACGATGTGCGCGGCGATGATTACTTCGTCCAGATCGGTCCGGCGCTGGCGACGGTCGCTTCGCTCGGACTTCCCGACGCTGCGGCCGCCTGGAATGTCTACTCCTCCCGTGCGAGGCCTGTGCAGGATCAGGCATGGGTGAAGGAGAAGCATCCGCAGTGGTGGATCGTGAAACGCA
>JBBIJJ010000081.1:0-14502 GCA_037446035.1 Burkholderiales bacterium | reverse complement strand
CTGACTCAACCGCTCGCCGCTTCGCCTTCGTCGCGCGGCGGAAACGGCGCGAGCCAGGCCACACCGAGGAAAACGAGCCCCGCCGCGATCAGTGCGACGATGTTGCCGAGTTCGCCGAGCGAGCCGAAGTCGACGATCACCAGCTTGACCGCGGCGGCGACCAGCAGCGAAGCGCCGGCAAGCCAGGTCGCGCGCGAGCGCACGCGCACGCTCCAGGCGGCGAGCCCGCCGCCGGCGAGCGCCCAGGTCAGCGAAACGACGGCCGGCAGCTTCATGCGGACGAGGTCGAGCACGGTCAGCACTTCGCGCTCGGGACCGAACAGCCGCAGCATCGTCGCCTGCACGACGAGTGCCACACCCGCGACCAGCAGCGTGCCGAGCGCGCGCGCGTGCGACCGTTCGCGCGCCAGCGCGCCCGCGGTGGCCGCGCCGAGCACGGCGAGCCCGCCGCCTTCGACCAGCACGGCCCACAACGTCCGTTCGATCCGCAGCAGCGTCGAGGCGGCGATCGCCAGCGCGGCCAGCGCCGCCGCGATCGGTACCACCATGTCGTCCCAATTCGCGCTGCGTGCATTCGCGAGCCGCGCGATCACTTGCGCGGCAAAGGTCGCCGCGATCAAGCCGGCGGCAACGAAATACGCGCTGCGCGGCGCAGCCGCGGCGTGAAGCGCGATCAACCAGGGCGCCGCCAGCACCGGCAGCGCGGCGAGCGCGAGCGCGGTCGTGGCGTCGAGCGGCTGTGCGCGGCGCGCCGTCGCCCAGGCGAGCGCGCCGGCGGCAAGCGGCGCGGCGAAGACGCCGATGCGCAGCCAGTGCAGGTCCGCGCTCCACGCGGCCCAGGTGCCGGCCGCCAGCAGCAGCGCGAGCAGCGCGGCCACCGCATCGGCCCGTACGCCGGCCCTTGCGTACAGCAGCGCGTAAGCGAGCGCAGCGCCGCAGGTGGCCGCGAAGACGTACTGCGGCAACGTTTCGAGATTCAGCCGCAGCAGCTCGGCAATCAGCGCGAGCAGCGCCCACCCGATCGCGGCGACCGAAAAGATGTTCGCGTAGTCGAGCGTGCGGCGCCGCGCGAGCCGGCCCGCCGCGCCGAGCAGTGCGGCGGCCGCGAGTCGTTCGGCAAAGCTTCGATTGGCGAACACCGCGCCGGCCGTGCCGTCGAGCACCGCGCCGAATACGTGCAGCGTCGCGAGCGCGGCGATCGCGAAGCAGACGAATTCCTGCGCTGCGCGACCGAAGCCGAGCCGTGGCGCGGCAGCGAGCAGCGCGACCGCGGTGCCGAGTCCGACCAGCGTCCACGGCACTTCGCGTAGCGCGCAGAGCGCGGCGGCCGCAAGCAGCAGCGCGGCGATCGCACCATGTGCGGCGGCACCGGCGCGGCGCTGCGCGTGCAGCGCGAATGCGGCGCCAGCCCATACCGCCGCCAGCGCGGCAAGACCCAACGCGCCTTCGACCGCGCTGCGCGGCGCGATCGCCAGCGTCGACGCGGCGGCGACCAGCGGCAGCAGTGCCCGATAGACGAGGTCGGCGCGCACCTGCCAGCGCGCAGCGAGCGCGCGCGACTCGGCGAGCGGCATCGCCACGTGCAGCGCGGCGAGCGCCAGCAGCAGCGGCTGCATCGTCGCGTAGTGCGCGGGCTGGTAGTACGCGCGCGTCCAGCCGAAGAACAGGCCGCCGGCGAGCGTGAACAGAAAGCTCAGATGGATCAGCGCGCGCCAGCCGCGCGCACGCACCAGCAGCAGCGCGAACGCCGACGCGGCGAGGTAGTAGCCGTAGACCACCGCCGGCGGCGGCGCGCCGAACGCGAACGCGGGCGCGACAAACGCACCGGCCAGCGCGAGCACCGCGATCGACAGCGCGTTGGCCTGCATCGCCAACAGACCGGCGGCGACCGAAACCATCGCCATCGCCGCGAGCGCGTGCATGCTCTGGGCGTAGCCGAACAACGCATAGGCGCTGTACGCGGTCAGATACAGCGAGGCGAACGCCGAGCCCGCCAGCGCCAGATGCAGCGCACGCTGCGCCGGCGCGCGCAGCGCGAAAGACGCGCCGCCGAGCGCGAGCGCGGCGACGAGTCCGCTCGCGAGCTTGGCCTCCGGTGCGACCTGCAGGTTCAGCAGCGCATAACGCAGCAGCGCGCCGACGCCGAGGATCAGCAGTCCGGCACCGACCTTGGCCGGCCAGTTGCCGTGGGTGAGCCAACGCCAGAGGCCGTGCGGCTGCGCGCCGTGCGGCGTTTCGTAGGCGAGCAGCGCGGCGAATAGCAGCGCGATCGAAGCGAAGAAGGCCAGCGCGATCATCGTGATGTGCACCCGCGGCGGGTGTGCGGAGTCCGGTTGCGGCGATTGTTCGCCGCGCAACGCAGCCGACTCCAGCGCGCAGGCGGCAGGTATCGATGCGCGCTACCGCGCGTCGCGCCATGCGTCACGGCGTGTTCGCCGATTGAAGCGCCGGAAGGGCGCGCGCAGCATCCATCGCACGGGCATGTGCCCGTGCCTCAGGAGGAAACGATGAATTGGTCCATCGCATCGACCGCACTGCGCGCAGGCGTTGCGCTGATGGCGGCCGCCGTCGCCGGCTGCGTGGTCGTTCCAGTCAATCCCGATGGCAGCGTCTATCAGGGGCCGGTCGCCGCGTATCCCGCGGTGGCGGTGCAGGCGGCGCCGACGAGTCTGACGCTGCCGGTGCGGCTGTATCCGACCAACGAGCTGGCCGCGGCGACCGGCATGGTCAGCGGCACGGTCGTGAACAACCTGAACGGCAAGGGCACGTTTACGCTGAACGTCGCCGGCGAAACGATGGCGGGCGAGGCCACGCGCAGCGGTGGCGCGACGAGCCGCCAGGGCATCGCCAATGCGTACGGCGCACGCGGCAGCTATGCGAACTGCCAGTACACGATGAACACCAACGCGCAGGGCACCGGTCGCTGCACGTTCTCCAACGGCGCGACTTACCAGCTGCACATCGGCGGCTAGGCGCCGCGGGTATGCTTGTCGCCCGGGTCAAACGGCAAACACAACGCTTCCCGAGGAGACAAGGATGAAACGTCGTGAGTTTTCGCTCGCTGCGCTGAGCGCGGCGGGCGCGCTGCAATTGCCTTTGCTCCGTGCCGCGCACGCACAGTCGCTCGGCACGCTGAAGATGATGATCCCGGCCAATCCCGGGGGCGGCTGGGATCAGACCGGACGCAATCTGGCCGCCGCGATGCAGGCCGCGAAAGTCGTGCAATCGGTGCAGTTCGACAACAAGGGCGGCGCCGCCGGGACGATCGGGCTCGCACAGTTCGTCAACGGCGCCCGAGGCGACCCGCACGCGGTGCTGATCGGCGGCATGGTGATGGTCGGCGGCATCATCCTGAACAAGTCGCCGGTCGACCTGTCGATGGTCACGCCGATCGCGCGGCTGACCAGCGAATACGAAGTCATCGTCGTTCCGGCGAACTCGCCGCACAAGACGATGGCCGACCTGGTCAAGGCGTTCAAGGCCGATCCCGGCAAGGTCGCGTGGGGCGGGGGTTCCGCCGGCGGCACCGACCACATCCTGGTCGGCATGATCGCCAAGGCGGTCGGCGTCGATCCGGCCAAGATCAACTACGTGCCGTTCAAGGGTGGCGGCGAGGCGATCGCGGCAATCGTCGGCGGCCACGTCGCCGCCGGTGTCTCCGGGCTCGGCGAATTCTCCGAGCAGATCAAGGCCGGCCGCATGCGCGCGCTGGCGGTGTCTTCACCGGAGCGGCTCGAGGGTATCCCGACGCTGAAGGAGCAGGGCATCGACGTCGTGCTCGGCAACTGGCGCGGTATCTTCGCCGCGCCGGGGATCACGACGACGCAGCGCGATGCGCTGATCGCAGCGGTGAAAGCCGCCACCGAATCGGCGGCGTGGAAGGACACGCTCGCCAGACTTGGTTGGGATGCGTGGTTCCTGGCCGGCGACGACTTCAAGAAGTTCCTCGACGACGACGTCAAGCGCATCGGCGCGATCATCGACTCGCTCGGACTGAAGAAGTAGCGCGATGTCATCCGCCCGTCGCGGGGCGCGCGCCGAGCTCGCGCTGTCGCTCGGCGTGCTGGCACTCGGCATCGCCGCGGCGATCGTCGCCTGGCGCCTGCCGCAAGCCGGCGGCTACGCGCGCATCGGCCCGAACTTCGTGCCGAAGCTGGTTGCCGGCGGGCTGATCCTGCTCGGGATCTGGTTGCTCGTCGAGCGCTTCACCGGTGGCTGGCGCTCGCCGGTGCCCGACGACGCGGCCGAGCGCGGCGAGCACCCGTTCCTGCCGCGCGCTTTCGCGTGGGTCAGCGCCGGGCTGCTCGCGCAGATGGCGCTGATCAACACCGCCGGCTTCGTGCTGGCGGCGGGCGCGCTGTTCGTCTGCGTGGCGCGAGGCTTCGGCAGCGAGCGCTGGCCGCGGGACCTCGTGGCCGGTCTGGCGCTCGGGCTCGCGGTGTTCGCGTTCTTCGTGTACTTCCTGAACGTCAACCTGCCGGCCGGCTGGCTCAAGCCGCTGCTCGGCGCGGCCGGCACATGAGCGAAACCTTCAGCGCGCTGCTCGCGGGTTTCGGTGTCGCACTGGCACCGATCAACCTGCTGTGGGGGCTCGTCGGCGTCACGCTCGGCACCGCGGTCGGCGTATTGCCCGGCGTGGGCCCGGCGTTGACGGTCGCGATGCTGCTGCCGCTGACGGTGAAGCTCGATCCAACCGGCGCGCTGATCATGTTCGCCGGCATCTACTACGGCGCGATGTACGGCGGCTCCACGACCACGATCCTGCTGAATACGCCGGGCGAATCGGCGTCGATCGCCACCGCGCTCGAGGGCAACCGCATGGCCAAGCGCGGGCGCGCGGGCCCCGCGCTGGCGACTGCCGCGATCGGTTCGTTCGTCGCCGGCTCGATCGCCACGGTGCTGCTGACGCTGCTGGCGCCGCTGGTGGTGGACATCGCGCTGAAGTTCGGGCCTGCCGAGTACTTCGCGTTGATGGTGTTCGCGTTCGTCACCGTCGCCGCCGTGCTGGGCGCGTCGACCGTGCGCGGGCTGACGGCGCTCGTCGTCGGGTTGCTGCTCGGGCTGGTCGGCATCGACGAGCAGACCGGCCAGATGCGGTTTGCCTTTGGCGTGCCCGAACTGCTCGACGGCATCGATGTCGTCGTGCTCGCGGTCGGCTTGTTCGCAGTCGGCGAGGCGCTGTACGTGGCCGCCTATCAGAGTCGGGTCCGCGAAGAGATGGAGAACATGTCGGGCTCGCTGTGGATGACGCGCGCCGACTGGAAGCGCTCGTGGCCGGCGTGGCTGCGCGCGACCGCGATCGGGTTCCCGTTCGGGACGATACCGGCCGGCGGCGCCGAGATCCCGACGTTTCTGTCGTACGCGACCGAAAAGAAGCTCAGCAAGCATCCGGAGGAGTTCGGGCAGGGGGCGATCGAAGGCGTGGCCGGTCCGGAAGCGGCGAACAACGCGGCGGCCACCGGCGTGCTGGTGCCACTGCTCACCCTCGGCATTCCGACGTCGGCGACCGCGGCGATCCTGCTGGCGGCGTTTCAGAACTACGGCATCCAGCCCGGGCCGCTGCTGTTCGAGACGCAGGGCGCGCTGGTCTGGGGGCTGATCGCCAGCCTGTACGTCGGCAATGCACTGCTGCTGGTGCTGAATTTGCCGCTGATCGGGCTGTGGGTGAGGGTGCTGCGGATTCCCAAGCCGCTGCTGTACGCGGGCATCCTGGTGTTCGCGACGCTCGGCGCGTACAGCCTGCACCAGTCGGTGGTCGATCTCGCCACGCTGTATGTGTTCGGGCTGCTCGGCTTTCTGATGCGCCGCTGGGGCTTTCCGGTCGCACCGGCCGTGATCGGGCTGATCCTCGGGCCGCTCGCGGAAGCGCAGTTCCGGCGGGCGCTGGCGATCAGCCAGGGCGATCCGTCCGTCTTCTTCACGCATCCGATCGCCGCGGCGCTGCTCGCGCTGACCGCGGCGCTGGTGCTCGTGCCCTGGCTCGTCAAGGTGCGGCGCGAGTGGCGCGAGCGCCGTTCGTCCGCGCAGGCGCGCGGCTGACAGGCGCGCTTCGTCGGCGTGCGCGCGACGGATTCTTCGGCTTCACGCGGCGAATCCCGCCGCTAGAATCCGCTGCAAAGTCATCCGCCAGCCCGTTGCCGGCGTTGTCGCAGTTCCCCATGAAGCTCGTTGCGCGCCTGGTCATCGTCACGACGCTCGCCGCGATCGGCGCGACCGGCTGCGCGTCGCTCGACGGCTGGCAGCGCAAGGCGATCTTCCAGCACACCTCGTCCGCCCGCTTCGGTGGCATCGCCGCGCCCGCCGGCGTCGAGGCCTACGATCTGCCGCTGGCCAACGGCGAGTCGGTGCATGCGTGGTACCTGCGCGCCGCCGCCGCCGACGCGCCGACCGTGCTGTTCCTGCACGGCGCGCGCCGCGACCTCAACGGCAGCGCCGCCCGCATCGAGCACTGGCAGTCGCTCGGCTTCAACGTGCTGGCGATCGATTACCGCGGCTTCGGTCGCTCCACACCGATCCTGCCGAGCGAGGCGAGCGCGATCGAGGACACGCGGCGCGCGTTCGCGGAACTGAAGCGGCGCGAGCCCGATCCGGCCAGGCGTTTCGTCTATGGCTACAGCCTGGGCGGGGCGCTGGCGATCGAGCTGGCCGCGCACGAGGACGAGATCGCCGGCGTCGTGATCGAGTCTTCGTTCACCAGCATTCCGGACCTGGTGCGCACGACCAAGTGGGGCTGGCTGCCGTTCGTCCGCCTGCTGGTGACGCAGGACTTCGATTCGGCCGCGCGCATCGCGCGGGTCAACAAGCCGCTGTTGTTCCTGCATGGCACCGCCGACGGCGTGGTGCCGCACGCGATGGCCGACCGGCTGTACGCGGCCGCAGTCGGCGTTGCCGCCGAATACAAACGCGTCGTCAAGATCGAAGGGGCGAACCATCGCGGCGTCATCGGCGTTGGCGGCGGGCGCTACGACCGCGCGGTGCGCGAATTCGCCGCGCAGGCGAGCCGCGCGGCCGCCGCGACCGTGGCGGCAGCGGCGGCTGTCGTTCGATGAGCGCGCCGGCTCACCTGCTCGCTTACGCCAAAACGCTTGCGGCGGCGTTGGTTGGCGCGGCGGCCGCCGTATCGCTGCAACTTCCGCTGCCGTGGTTCACGGGGCCGCTCGCCGCGGTGGCCGCGGCGAACATGCTCGGCGCGTATCTGCCGAGCCTGCCGCACGCGCGCGATGGCGGGCAGTGGATCATCGGCACCGCGCTCGGCCTTTACTTCACGCCGGAAGTCGTGCGTGCGCTGCTGCAAATGGCCCCCTGGGTCGGGCTGACGACGCTCGCGATGCTCGCGCTCGGACTGGCCGCCGCGTGCGTGTTGAAGTGCGCCACCGGCGAAAGCGGCACGACCAGCTTTTTCGCGATGGCGATCGGTGGCGCGAGCGAAATGGCCGCGCAGGCCGAGCGCTACGGCGGGCGCGTCGACCGCGTAGCAGCGGCGCACAGTCTGCGCATCATGCTGGTGGCCCTGATCGTTCCGTTCGCGTTGCAATGGGCGGGGGTGCAGGGGACCGATCCGTACCGGTCGGCGGCGCAGGACTTCGACCCGATCGGCTTCGTCGTGCTCGCGGCCGTCACCGGTGGCGGCGCCATTGCGCTGGCGCGGTTGCACATGCCGAACGTATGGATGATCGGCCCGTTGCTGGTCGCCGGTGCGCTGACGGCAGGCGGCTACACGTTCTCGTCGCTGCCGCGCGCGGTGGTCGACGGGGGGCAGCTTCTGATCGGCGTCGCGCTCGGCGCGCGCTTTTCGCCCGAATTCTTCCGCGCGGCGCCGCGCTATCTGACGGCGGTCGCGCTGATCACGCTCGGACTGCTGGGCGTCGCGGCGCTTTACGGGTGGTGGCTCGCGGCATACGTGGGGCTGCCGGTCGCCACAGCGATCCTGGCGACGACGCCGGGCGGCATCGGCGAGATGGCGATCACCGCGAAAGTGCTCGCGCTCGGCGCGCCGATCGTCGCGGCCTTTCACGGCGTGCGCCTGGCCGTGCTCGTGCTGTTGATCGGCGGCATGTTCCGCGTCGTTCGCCGTGCGCACCGCATGCGCGTGCGCTAAGAGCCGCCCGTGGCCGGGCGGCCTTGCCGGCGCGGCAAGTTCGCCGGCGAACCCCGCCGCAGCGTGCCTGTCGAGCGGCGCCCCATCCCATTTGCGCGCGGCGGACCGGCCGCAACCGGCACTGGCTTTTTTGCGGGCCGTGGTGTACGTTGACGGCGCAGTCGATTCTGCGCTGTGGTTTTACTTCGTAATCAGTGCTCGCCCGGTCCGTCCCACGCGCGGTTTGCCGTCTCCGGCGCCGCCGCCAGCCACTCCCTCCTCGGTTCCGTCCGGCAGTTCCTGTCGCAGCAATTTCCACACACGACGAGTCGCTTGCGCGCCGCGGGCGCATCCCGCGTTTTTTCGAGTGAGTAAGACATGCCGACAGGCACCGTGAAGTGGTTCAACGAAACCAAGGGCTTCGGGTTCATCAAACCGGACGACGGCGGCGCGGATCTGTTCGCCCACTACAGCGGCATCAAGGCCAAAGGGTTTCGCACGCTGAAGGAAAACCAGCGCGTCGAGTACCAGGTGCAGCAGGGCCAGAAGGGCCCGCAGGCCGTCGAGATCGTGCCGATCGGCTGAGCGCGCCGCAAGGTTTCCTCAAGCCGGTCCGCGGACCGGCTTTTTTTCGGTCCTCGTTCACGCCGCGACCAGGTTGACCGGCTGGCCGGCGGCAAACGCGACGACGTTGTCGAAGGCGCCGCCGAGCAGCGTCTCGTACGACTGCCTTTCGGTGAAACCGAGATGCGGCGTGCACACTGCATTCCGTAACGCGAGCAGGGGTTCGTCGGCGCCAATCGGTTCGCGCTCGAAGACGTCGACCGCCGCCAGCCCCGGGCGGCCGGCGCGCAACGCGTCGGCGAGCGCGCCCGGCTCGATCAGCTCGGCGCGGCTCGTGTTCACCAGCAGTGCCGTCGGCTTCATGCGTGCGAGATCGGCGCGCGTGACGCAACCGCGCGTGCCATCGACCAGCCGCAGGTGCAGGCTCAGTACGTCCACGCCGGCGAAAAAAGCGTTCTTCGCAGCAATCGCTTCGTAGCCGTCGGCGGCTGCTTGCGCAAGCGATGGCGCGCGGCCGTGCACGGCCACGCGCATGCCGAAAGCGCGCCCGTAACCGGCGACGAGCCTGCCGATCCGGCCGTAGCCCCAGACGCCGAGCGTCTTGCCGCGCAACGACTCGCCCAGGCCGGCGAGCGGATTCGCCGCCGTCGCCGGCACGCTCTGCTGCCAGCGCCCCGCGTACAGGTTCGCCATGTACGCCGGCAGCCGGCGCAGGGCGGCGAGCACGAGCAGCCAGGCGAACTCGGCCGTCGCCGGCGCATAGCCACTGGACTCGGCCACGGCGATGCCGCGTCGCGCGCAGGCGGCAACGTCCAGGTGCGCCCCAACCTTGCCGGTCTGGCTGATCAGCTTCAGCGCGGGCAGTCGCGCCAGCAGGGCGTCATCGATGCGCGTGCGCTCGCGGATCAGAACGATGGCGTCGTATCCATGCAGCCTTGCCGCCAGCTGCCCCGTCCCGCGCGCGGGGTGGTTGAACACCCTGACCTCGTGGCCGGCGAGCTTGCGGAAGCAGTCGAGGTGGCGGACGACGTCCTGGTAGTCGTCGAGGATGGCGATGCGCATCGGCGAACTCTGCCGCGCGCGCCTCGCACATGCAAGACGGCGCGCTGCGGTCGGCGTCCGCGCGCCGTCCGTCCGCGGCCGCGCCCGCCGACGGTCCGCGCGATGCTCGCGCGGTAAACTGCGCGCCTTTCCGCGCGGTCCCAAGGCCCGATCGGGGTCCCTCCGAGAAAACGGCCGCGTGCCGGCCACAAGCCGGGTCGCACCTGAACCTAGCTCCAGCGGCGCCCGCTGCGGTTCCGCGGAGGGAGACCGATCGATGAGCGCAGTGCCCTCCAGTCCGAGCAGCAACGCCCCCGCCTGGGTCAAACACCGCAAGCTGATCGCCTGGGTCGCCGAGATCGCCCGGCTGACCCAACCGGATCGCATCGTCTGGGCCGACGGATCGGCCGAGGAATACGACCGCTTGTGCGACGAGATGGTGCGCGCGGGCACTCTGCGCCGGCTGAATCCGGACAAGCGGCCGAATTCGTATCTGGCGTGGTCCGACCCGAGCGACGTCGCGCGGGTCGAGGACCGCACGTTCATCTGCACCGCCGATCGGGCCGACGCCGGGCCGACCAACAACTGGATCGCGCCGGCGCAGATGCGCCGGACGCTGAACGGGCTGTTCGCCGGCTGCATGCGCGGCCGCACGATGTACGTGATCCCGTTTTCGATGGGGCCGCTCGGCTCGCACATCGCGCAGATCGGCGTGGAGGTTTCCGACAGCCCGTACGTGGTGGCCAACATGCGGATGATGACGCGCATGGGCCGCGCGGCCCTCGACGTGCTCGGCGAAGACGGCGCGTTCGTCCCGTGCGTGCATTCGGTTGGCAAGCCGCTGGCACCCGGCGAAAAGGATGTAACGTGGCCGTGCAACGCGACCAAGTACATCGTGCAGTTTCCCGAGACGCGCGAGATCTGGAGTTTCGGCTCGGGCTACGGCGGCAACGCGCTGCTCGGCAAGAAGTGCTTCGCGCTGCGCATCGCCTCGTGCATGGGGCGCGACGAGGGCTGGCTCGCCGAGCACATGCTGATCCTGGCGGTCACCTCGCCCGAGGGCCGCAAGTATCACGTCGCCGCGGCGTTTCCGTCCGCTTGCGGCAAGACCAACTTCGCGATGCTGATACCGCCGGCCGGTTTCGACGGCTGGAAGGTGACGACGATCGGCGAGGACATCGCGTGGATCAAGCCGCACGCCGACGGACGGCTGTACGCGATCAATCCGGAGTACGGCTGCTTCGGCGTCGCACCCGGCACCAGCGAGAAGACCAACCGCAACGCGATGGCGATGCTGCACTCCAACGTCATCTTCACCAACGTCGCGCTGACCGACGACGGCGACGTCTGGTGGGAGGGTATGGGGCCGGCGCCTGCGCACCTGACGGACTGGCAAGGCACGGACTGGACGCCCGATTGCGGGCGCAAGGCGGCGCATCCGAACGCGCGCTTCACCGTGATGGCGAACCAGTGTCCGTCGATCGACGAGGATTGGGAGAACCCCGCGGGCGTGCCGATCGACGCTTTCGTCTTCGGCGGGCGGCGCTCGACGACAGTGCCGCTGGTGACCGAGGCGCGCGACTGGACGGAAGGCGTCTACATGGCGGCGACGATGGGTTCGGAGACCACGGCGGCGGCCGCCGGCGCGCAGGGCGTTCTGCGGCGCGACCCGTTTGCGATGCTGCCGTTCTGCGGTTACCACATGGGTGACTACTTCCGCCATTGGCTCGACATGGGCGCGCGCCTGCAGGCCGATGGCGCCAAGCTGCCGAAGATCTTCTGTGTCAACTGGTTCCGCACCGACGAGAACGGCAAGTTCGTGTGGCCAGGCTTCGGCGAGAACATGCGCGTGCTCGAATGGATGGTCCGCCGCATCGAAGGCCGCGCGCGGGGCGCCGAGCACGTGTTCGGCATCTCGCCGCGCTACGAAGACCTGCACTGGGACGGGTTGGCGTTTTCGCCGGCCGCGTATGCGCGTATCACGTCGATCGACGCGCAGGCCTGGCGGGACGAGCTGCACTCGCATTCGGAGCTTTTCGACAAGCTGCGCGACCGTCTGCCAGAGCAGCTCGAAGCGACGCGTCAGCGGCTCGCGCGGCGGCTCGGTGCGTGACGGGCTCTCGGCGAATGGTTAACAGACCATTTGCCGCCGATAGCGTCCCTCGCCCGCTTGGGCGAGGGCTGGGGGAGAGGGCTATCGAGCGTTCACCACGTAGACAACCTACTGAACGCTCAATCACGCGGTTCGAGCGTGAACAGCAGATAGCGCTTCTCGCGCCGGAACACGTCGGGGTCGAGCGTGTCGAGCTTGACCGCGTCGAGCTTGGCGCGCACCGTCGGCTGGAACAGGTAGGCGGCGAGCGGCCGGCGCAGGAAGAACTTCTCGGACGCGAAGCGCGCCAGCGGCAGCGCGAACCTGGTCGCCAGCAGCTTGGCGTACGCGAGCGTAGGCAGCACGTTTTCGGTCACGTCGATGCGCTCGGCGACCGTCAGTCCGTGGCGCATGAGCGCGGTCTCGAAATCGGCGAGCAGGTGGCCGGACTTGTTTCTCGCGTCGGCGCGCAGGCGGAAGTAGTCGATGACGATCCAGCGCCCGCGCGGCGCCAGCAATGCAACGACGTTGCGCATGCCGGCATCCAGGTCGATGTACTGGAACGACTCCGCGTTGACGACCGCGTCGAACTTGGGCGCGATCGCCGTCGGGTCGATCCGCTCGAACACGCTTTCGATCAAAGGGATCTGCGGCCAGCGCGCGCGAATGTGCGCCGCGTGCGCGGTGTTCGGCGTCACGCCGACGGGCTGGGCGCCGGCGGCAGCGAGCCGCGCGAGCAGCCCGCCCATGCCGCAGCCGACGTCGAGCACCCGCTCGCCCGGGCGCACGCGCTCGATCAGCAGCGTCGCGTAATCGTCCATCGCGCGCTGCAGGTCCGCGAAGCTGATCGACTCCGCGTTCGCCGGTGGCTGCTTGAAGTAGCCGTAGTGCAGAAAGTCGTTGCCGAAGATCGCGCCGTACAACGCCAGTTCGAGATCCTCCGCTGGGTCGTGCACGGATCGGTCGGCGCGGTGCGTGCGCAGGTGGCGCAGCAGCGCGCGCAGGTCGAGCAATCGCGACAGCAGGCCGTTGCGCAGCGGGTTCATTTCGTCTGCCGAAGCGATGGCAGGCGCGCAACATACCGCGCCGACCCGGACGGGACAAGTCGACGGACCTGGGTTAGATTCGCGCCGCCGGGCGGACAACAACGACAGGCCCGGTGCCGGCGAACCGGCTCGCGCCGCCGACGACGAGGAGACAGCACGTGGTGTCGGGAAGACGAATCACGGAGGCGCCGTTTCGGCGCGTTGCCGGGGCAGCGCCGGCCGTGCGCGCGTGCGGTTCGTTCGCCGGCAGGGGGCGCGCGTGAGCCACGGCGGCGGCATCATCCTCGAGACGCGCAGCCTGACGAAGGAGTTCAAGGGCTTCGTCGCGGTGAGCGACGTCAACCTGAGGGTCGCGCGCGGAACCATTCACGCGTTGATCGGGCCCAACGGCGCCGGCAAGACGACCTGCTTCAACCTGCTGACCAAGTTCCTGATCCCCACGCGCGGCAAGATTCTGTTCAACGGCCAGGACATCACGCCGGAGAAGCCGGCGCAGATCGCCCGCCGCGGCATCATCCGCTCGTTCCAGATCTCGGCCACGTTTCCGCACCTGACCGTGCTGGAGAACGTGCGCATCGCGCTGCTGCGCAGGACCGACAAGACGTTCCGGTTCTGGGAGTCGGAGCGCTCGCTCGCGGCGTTGAACGGCCGCGCGCTCGAGCTGCTGGACACCGTCGGCCTGCGCGAGTTCGCCAATCACGTGACCGTCGAGCTGCCGTACGGCCGCAAGCGCGCGCTGGAGATCGCCACCACGCTGGCGATGGAGCCGGAGCTGATGCTGCTGGACGAGCCGACGCAGGGCATGGGGCACGAGGACGTCGAGCGCGTCACGCAACTGATCAAGAAGGTCGCCGCCAACCGCACGATCCTGATGGTCGAGCACAACATGAAGGTCGTCGAATCGATCGCCGACACGATCACGGTGCTGTCGCGTGGCCAGGTCATCGCCGAAGGCCCGTACGCGGACGTCTCCAGGAACCCGCAGGTGCTCGAGGCGTACATGGGCAGCCCGGAAGCCGAGCTGCAGGGCGCACATGCATAAGGGCTTCGAATTCCTGCGGCTGACCGACGTGCACGCCTTCTACGGCGAGAGCCACATCCTGCACGGGGTGGACATGACGGTTCAGCGCGGCGAGGTGGTGACGCTGCTCGGCCGCAACGGCGCCGGGCGCACGACGACGCTGAAGGCGATCCTGGGGCTGGTCGGCCGCCGCAGCGGCTCGATCATGGTCAACGGCGTGGAGACGATCGCCATGCCGCCGCATGCGATCGCGCGGCTCGGCATCGGCTATTGCCCCGAGGAGCGCGGCATCTTCGCCAGCCTGACGTGCGAGGAGAACCTGCTGCTGCCGCCGCCGGTGGCCAGCGGCGGCATGACGCTGGAAGAGATCTACGCGATGTTCCCGAACCTGAAGGAACGGCGCGCCAGCCCCGGCTCGAGGCTGTCGGGCGGCGAGCAGCAGATGCTCGCGGTCGCGCGTATCCTGCGCACCGGTGCGAAGCTGCTGCTGTTGGACGAGATCTCCGAGGGACTGGCGCCGGTGATCGTTCAGGCGCTGGCGCGCACGATCCGCATGCTGCGCGAGAGGGGGTATACGATCGTGATGGTCGAGCAGAACTTCCGCTTCGCCGCGCCGCTGGCCGACCGCTTCTACGTGATGGAGCACGGCCGCATCGTCGAG
>JBBIJJ010000080.1:0-14554 GCA_037446035.1 Burkholderiales bacterium | reverse complement strand
CCGCGCGAGCATCTGGTCGCTCGTCTGGATCGCCTTCGAGTTGATCTCGTAGGCGCGCTGCGTCTGGATCATCGAAACCAGTTCCTCGACGACGTTGACGTTGCTCGTCTCCAGATAGCCCTGCTGCAGCAGCCCGAGGCCGTTGGTCCCCGGCGTGTTGGCGGCGGCGGTGCCGCTGGCGGCCGTTTCGACGAACAGGTTCTGCCCGCGCGACTCCAGGCCCGCCGGGTTCTGGAAGGTCGCGAGCTGGATCGAGCCGATGTTCTGCGGTGCGGCCTGCCCCGGCAGCGTGACCGTCACCGTGCCGTCCTGGCCGATCGTGACGCTCTGCGCGTTCGGCGGCACGGTGATCGCCGGCGACAGCGCGAATCCGGCGGCGGTCACCAGCCCGCCGTTGGCGTCGACGTGCAACGAGCCGTCGCGCGTGTACGCCGTCGTGCCGTCCGGCAGCTGGATCTGGAAGAAGCCCTGGCCGTTGATCGCCAGATCGAACTGGTTGCCGGTCTGCTGCAGGTTGCCCTGCGTGAACATGCGCGGCGTGGCGACCGCGCGCACCCCCGTGCCCACCTGCAATCCGGTCGGCAGTTGCGTCTGCTGCGAGGAGTTCGCACCAGCCTGCCGCACGTTCTGGTACAGCAGGTCCTCGAACGCGACGCGCGCGCGCTTGAAGCCGGTCGTGCCGACGTTGGCGAGGTTGTTCGAGATCACGTCGAGCTGCGTCTGCTGCGCGTCGAGTCCCGTCTTGCTGATCCACAGGCTCTTGATCATCGTGGGCTCCGTTGTCCTTGCCGTGCTTCGTGGTCCGTGACCGTTGCGGCGCATCCCGCCGTCAACGGATCGCGGACCACGTTCATCGATTGCCGTTCGGTTCCGGGCTGGGGGAGGACGAAGGGGTCAGCCGAGCCCGCTCGTCCCCGTTCATGCCGGAAGCCAGCGCCCGCACAGCGCGGGCGAAGAAAAACGTGCAGATCGTCATGCGTTGCTAATCAGGGCACTTGCCTTCTGTTCGTTCTGTTCGGCACTCGAAAGCAGCTTCATCTGCAGCTCGAACTGGCGCGCGGCGGCGATCATGCCGATCATCGCCTCGACCACGTTGACGTTGCTGCCTTCGAGCGTTCCTTCGGCCAGACGCACGTTCGGATCCGCTTCTGCGGCGTCGCCGCTCTTCAGGCGAAACAGCCCGTCCGCACCCTTGACCAGTTCTTCCGGCGGCGGATTGACGAGCTTCAGCCGCCCGACCGTCGTCACCGCAACCTGCCCCGCGGTCTTCGCCGACACGGTGCCGTCGGGCGCGATCTGCACGTGCGCGCCGGCGGGAATCGCGATCGGCCCGCCGTCGCCCTGCACGGCAAGTCCGTTCGGAAGCTGCAGCGTGCCGTCGGCGCCGATCTGCAGGCTGCCGGCGCGCGTGTAGGCCTCGTTGCCGTCGGGCGCCTGCACCGCGAACCAGCCCGGGCCCTGGATCGCGACGTCGAGGTTGCGTCCCGTCGCCGTCATCGGCCCCGTCGAAAAGTCCGAACCGATCGTCGTCTCGACGGTGAACACGCGCGTGCCGGCCTCCTGGCCGAGCGCCGGCACCGCGCGCAGACCGACCACGTCGGCGCGGTAGCCGGTCGTGTTCGCGTTGGCGAGGTTCTGCGCCAGCGTCTCCTGCCGGTGCATCAGGTGCTTGGCACCCGTCATGCTGGTGTAGATGACTCGATCCATGGCTTGGCTCGGTGGGCCGACGGCGGATGGCGTTCAGCGCGAACGATCCGACCCGTCAGCGCAGGTTGACGATCGTCTGCATGACCTGGTCCTGCGTGCGGATCGTCTGCGCGTTGGCCTGGTACACGCGCTGCGCGGTGATCATCTTCACCAGTTCCTCGGTCAGGTCGACGTTGGCCTCTTCGAGCGCGCCCGACTGCAGCGTGCCGAGGTTGCCCGAGCCGGGCGTGGCCACGAGCGGCTGGCCGGACTCGGACGTCTCGGCCCATTCGTTGCCGCCCAGCGCCACGAGCCCCTGCGGGTTGATGAAGTTCGCCAGCACGATCTGTCCCTGCGCGCGCGTCTGCCCGTTCGTGTAGCGGCCGAGGATCACGCCGTCGGAGCCGATCGCGAAACCCGCGAGTCGCCCGGTCGTGAAGCCGTCCTGCTGCAACTGGCTCACCGAGAAATTGACGCCGAACTGCGTCATGTCGCTGACCGGGAAGGTGATCGGGAACGCCAGTGGCGTCACCGCGCCGTTGGTGAGCGGGATCGACGCGTTCATCGTGACGTTGCCCGCGAGCAGACCGTTGGCGCCGAAGGTCATCGTGCCGAGCGCGGTCCCGCCGTTGATGACCGCGCCGTCGGCCGCGCCGTAGACGTCCCACGTGTTGGCCCCGCTCTTGCGGAAGTACAGCGTCAGCGTGTGCGCGTTGCCCTGCGAGTCGTACACGGTCATCGCGGTCGACGAGTTGTAGCTGGTCGGGTCCGCGATCGAAAACGCCGCTGCCGGCACGGTCTCGCGCGAGTCGAGGTTGATCGCCACGCGCGCGTCGGCGGTGGCGCGCGGCGCGATGTTGGCGAGCGAGACCTGCAGGTCGATCGGCGTGGACGCGACGATCTGCCCGTTGGCGTCGGCCGGATAGCCGGTCAGCCGCGCCCCGCTGTTGGTCACGATGTAGCCGTCGCGGTCGAGCGAGAACTGGCCGTTGCGCGCATAGCTGATCGTGCCGTTGGTCGACAGCCGGTAGAAGCCGGCGCCGTTGATCGCGACATCCATCGGATTGGACGTCGTCACGATGTTGCCCTGCGAGAACTGCTGGCGCACCGCGGCGACCTGCGCACCGATGCCGATCTGCACGCCGGCGCCGCCGGCGAGCGAGTTGGCGAACACGTCGGCGAACTCCGCGCGCGCGGCCTTGAAACCGATCGTCGACGCGTTGGCGACGTTGTTGCCGATCGCGTCCAGGTTCTTCGCCGCGATGTTCAGTCCCGAAAGGCCTTGCTGGAAGCTCATGAGTCGCTCCTAGAGAATTTGCTTGATGTCGCCGAACGCCACCGGACCGAGGCCGGCGAGCACCAGGCTGACGGTGCCGGCGTTCTGCAGCACGCCTTCGACCTGCCGCACGGTGAGCGCGGTCGCTTCGAGCTCCTTGCCGGCGGCGGTGGCCTTGATGCTGAACGTGTACTGGCCGGCGGCCGCGCGCGCACCGGCGTTGGTCGTGCCGTCCCACGCGAAACGCTGGACTCCCGGCGCCGCGGCGCCCAGCGCGATTTCGCGCACGAGTAGCCCGTTGGCGTCGCGCACTTCGACCTTGACGCTGTCGGCAGGCACCTGCAGCTCGAAGCCGGCCTGTACGTCGCCATCGGCGCCAAGCGCGGCGCCGTTGCCGGCGACCAGCACGCTGCGTCCGGTCAACTGCGCTGCCTGCAGCGACTGCATCTGCGCGAACTGCGCGACCATCTGCGCGACCGTCTCGCTCAGGTTGTTGATGCCGGTCACCGTGTTGATCTGCGCCATCTGGCTGGTGACCTGGGCGTTGTCGAGCGGATTGAGCGGATCCTGGTTGTTCATCTGCGCGACGAGCAGCTTCAGGAAGCGATCGTTCAGCTCCTTGCTCGCGTTGCCGCTGCCGGCCGCGGCGTACGGACCGGTGCCCGCGTCGATCGCGCTGGTGACGGTGGTCATCGCATCTCCGATCACGAGCCGAGCTGCAGCGTCTTCAGCAGCAGGCTCTTGGCGGTGTTCATCACGTCGATGTTGGTCTGGTAGCTGCGCGACGCGGAGATCATGTTGACCATCTCCTCGACGACATTGACGTTGGGCATCGTCACGAAGCCGTCCTCGTCGGCGAGCGGATGCTGCGGATCGTGGATGCGGCGCGGCGCAGCGTTGTCCTCGATCACCTGCGCCACGCGCACCCCGGCGCTCGCCGCGTCGGCGTCCTGCATCTGCGTCTGAAACACGACCTGCCGCGCCTTGTACGGCTGGCCGTCGGGTCCGGCGACCGACTCGGCGTTGGCCAGATTGCTGGCGACGACGTTCAGCCGCTGGCTTTGCGCCGACACCGCCGAACCCGAAACGTCGAACACCTTGAACAGCGACATGTCGCCTCCCGCTCAGTGGCTTGTCGCACCGCCGGGACACCGGGCATGCCGCGCAACGCGCCGGCCCGTGCTCTCCGTCGGGTGCTGTCGAATCATCGTCGGCGCGCCGCTACTGCCCGTTGATCGCGCTGAGCAGCGTGCGGATCTGGCCGTTCAGGAACCGCAGGCTCGCCTCGTAACGCACCGTGTTTTCCGCGAAGCTCGCGCGCTCGCGGTCCAGATCGACCGTGTTGCCGTCGAGCGAGGTCTGCAGCGGCGTTCGGTACAGCAGCGTCGGCACGCCCGCTGCACCTCCGGCCGCAGTCAGATGCGCCGCGCTCGTACGCGCCGGCTGCGCGGCGGCGCGCAGCGACTGCTTGCCGACCGCAGCGACGAGCGCCGAACGGAAGTCGAAGTCGCGCGCCTTGTAGTTCGGCGTGTCCGCATTGGCGATGTTCGAGGCGAGCACGCGGCTGCGCTCGGCGCGCAACTGCAGCGCTTGGGCGTGAAAGTCGAACGTGGCGGTCAGGCGGTCGATCATCTGTTCGAAGATTCAGGATTCGGGACTCAGGACCTGGGATTCAGCGAATGGCTGCCCAGCGAGGACGCGCGCAATCCGCAGCCGGCCGAATCCTGAATCCTCGATCCTGAATCCTTCCCCCTAAAGCTTTTCCGATCGCTGCCGATTATTCGAGCGAGGGGCAAGGACGATCAGGCGATAAGTCGGGCTTGCGCGCGCCTTCTTTGTGCTTAGGCGCCGCGTTCGGCTGCCCAGAATTCGGCGCATGAATCGCCTGCTCCTCACCATCTGCTTTCTGGCGGCGGCGCCGCTGGCGCTCGCGCAGAACGCGCACCCTGAAATGGCGGCCGCGGCGCGCCGCTTCGTCGAGCAGGAGGCTGCGCGCGCGCTGGCCGCCGGCGGTGCGCAGACGCGGCTCGAGGTCACGGTCGGCGAACTCGACCCCCGCATACGGCTCGCGCCGTGCGCACGGACGGAGTTCTTCGTGCCGAGCGGTGCGCGGCTGTGGGGGCGCGCGCGGCTTGGTCTGCGCTGCGTGCAGGGCGCGAGCTGGTCGGCGCTGATCCCGGTCCAGGTGCGCATCTATGGCCCGGCGCTGGTCGCCGCCCGCCCGCTGGCGGCACTGCAGCCAATCCTGGAGCAGGACGTTCACGTCGCCGAGGTCGAGTGGACGCGTGAACCGCACGGCGTGGTCATCGACGCGGCTGAGTTGGACAATCGCGTGCCGACACGGCCGATCGCGCTCGGACAGCCGATTCCGGTCGCCGCGTTGCGCGCGCCGCAAGTCGTTGCGCAGGGCGACGCCGTCAAGGTCGTCGGCACCGGCCGCGGCTTTTCGGTCAGCACCGCGGCGGTGGCCCTGGCCGCGGCCGACGACGGGCAACCCGTACGCGTCCGCACCGAGACGGGGCGCGTGCTGACCGGCACCGCGCGCGCCGGCCGCATCGTCGAAGTCGCCTTCTGACCGCGCTCACGCAAAGCCGCGATCCAGAAACCCGCACACAATGCCGTTTTTCAAGCAACCGCGCGCAAACGGCCGCATTAAAGTCGGCCGCTGCGCTGCCGATTAGTCATCGGATCGCGTGCATCCGCCGCCTGGAGGGCGTATGAAGATTTCGAGCACATCCGAACCGCTGCGCCCCGACCGCGTTGCGCCGTCGAATCCGCAGCCGCGCGCGGCGGACGGCCGTGCCGCCGAACCCGTGGCCGAAGGCGAGCGGGTCCAGTTGTCGGACCTCGCTGCGCGCCTGAACCAGCTCGAAAGCCAGTTCGCGCAGGCCGACTTCGACGTGAAGAAGGTCGAAGAGGTGCGCGCCGCGATCGCCGAGGGACGATTCAAGGTCAACGCCGAAGCGGTCGCCGACAAGCTGCTGGCGAGCGTGGCCGAACTTCTCGGCAAGAAGAGCTGAGCGATCCGTCATGAGCGCGCGGCAGCCGCCGTTCGAAAAGGGCCCTGCCGCGCGGCTGTTTGCGCTGCTGATCGAGGCACTGCACGAAGAAAGCGACGCGCTGGTCGCCAACGACGGCGCGCGGATCGCCGCGGCGGCCGGCCGCAAGCAGGCGCTGCTCGACGCGCTCGCGCCGCAGGCCAAGGCGCTGCGCGCCGAGCGCGATGACGGCTCGCCCGAAATCGAGCGGCTGGCGCGCGAGGCCGCCCAACTCAACGCGCTGAATGCGCAGATCCTCGGCGCGCGCATGACCGTTACCCGCGCTCGCGCGGAAGTGCTTGTGCAGGCCGCCGAGGCCGCACCGCTTTACCGTGCCGACGGCACGGCCGCGGCGCCTGCGGCGTCGCCGCATCCGGTGTCGCGCGCGTAGCGCGCTGCGCGCCCGCCTTCACGACGATCAAACCGGTTCACCGCTGGCGGCGAGCGACCGCGCCGGACTTGTTCTGCATCAACGCGCACGCCGGCGGCGACCGTCATCCTTCAATCGCCTGCTTGCACAGAGGACCACGATGGATGCGACCCTGTTCGATCCGGCCTGGCGCGTCGACGATCTGCGCTGGCCGGATGACGGTCCGGCGCGCGCGCGCTGGACTTTCCTGATCCGGCACGCGGCGCTCGCCCCGTCGAGCCACAACGCGCAGCCGTGGCGCTTTCGTCTCGACGGCGACGTGCTCGAACTGCTGGCCGACCGCACGCGCGCGCAACCGGTGTCCGACCCCTACGATCGCGAGCTCGTGATCTCGTGCGGCGCTGCGCTTGGCACGATGGCGATCGCCGCGCGGGCGCACGGGGTATCGCTCGAGATCGCCACCGTGCCCGACGCGCGCGACCGCGACCTGCTTGCGCGCGTGCACTTCGGCGCGGCCGTGAGTCGGGCCGAAGCGCAGTCGGCACGCCGACTGTATGCGGCGATTCCGCTGCGCCACACCAACCGACACCCGTTCGACCCGACGCCCCTGCCCGGACCCCAACTGGCCGCCCTGCAGACGCAGGCGGCGCAGTGGGGCATCGAGGCGCGTTTTCTCGTCGACGATGGCGACAAGCGGCGCATCGCCGAACTGGTCGCCGAAGGCGACCACATGCTTGGCGCACGGCCCGAATTCCGCCGCGAACTGGCGACGTGGTTGCGGGCGAACGACCGCAAGGCGCGCGACGGCGTGCCGGGATACGCACAGGGGCTCGGCGTGTTTGCGTCCAAGGTCGGGCCGTTCGTGGCGCGCAATTTCGACTGGGGACCGATGAAGGCGGCCAGCGACGAACAGCTCGCGCTCGCTGCCGCCGCGCTCGTCGTGCTGATCGCGCCGGCCGACACACCGAGGCTGTGGCTTGCCACCGGCCGCGCGCTCGCGCACCTGCTGCTGGAAGCAACCGCGCTCGGGCTGGCGTCGTCGTTCCTGAATCAGACCGTCGAACTGCTGTCGCTGCGGCTCCGACTGGCGGAGGACTTCGGCGTGCAGGGCAAGCCGCAACTGCTGCTGCGGATCGGACGACCGTTGAAAGCCGCGCGCCCGACTCCCCGGCGCGCGCTCGAGGAAGTGATCGAACCCGATCCGCGCGCTGGCTGAGCCATCGCGAGCGGACGTTCAGCCTAGAAACGGCACTTAAAGTCGGTGAAGTACCGAGAAACGTATTCGCGCCAGAGGCTTGTAGTGCCCACGACCATCACCCATTTGGAACTGCTCCGCAGTCGTCAGAATCGGCTTGAAACCCGCATGAATGCTGGCTTTCTGCCGTTTCGACGTGACGCCAACTGCCGAATTTAGGTTCAGTCATCCCGCGCAAACGTTCCTTCTTCGCGAGCGAGCGTTCCGTCGTCTCGCACGGAACGTCCGTCATCCCGAGCAAACGTTTTGTCATCCACAGCAAACGTTTTGTCATCCACAGCAAACGCTTTGTCATCCCGAGCGAAGCGAGGGATCTCGGCGCGGCGCGCGCTTCGTTCTTCGCCCTCGGTTCGGCACCGGCTCCCCGGTCATGCCGAGCGCCGCGGCTCGCCGCCGGCGCCGAGCGCTTCAGCCGCGCGCGGTTGCCGCGCGCGCAAGCAGTTGATCGACGCGCGCCAGCACCGCAGCCGCGTCGATCGGCTTGGTCCAGTAGTCGAGGAACCCCGCGGCGCGCGCCTGCGCGACGTGCTCAGGGAAAGCATTCGCCGACAGCGCGACGCACGGGACCGCCGCCGTCGCCGGCTCCGCGCGCAGCTTTGCGTAGACCGCGTAGCCGTCCGTGTCCGGCAACTGCATGTCCACCAGCACCAGGTCGGGGCGCTCGGCGAGCGCCAGCGCCACACCGGCCGCACCGCTGGCCGCGGTCAGGAAGCGGACCTCGGGCCGCTGCTCCAGCACGGCCTGCAGCACCGCCACATTGATCGGATTGTCTTCGATGTACAGCACCGTGCCGGCGACGGCCTGCTCCCCCAGGGTTGCGTCCGCAGCCGCGTCGCTGCACGGTTGCGCGGACGGCGTGGCCGCGACTCCGGGAAGCCACACGCAAAAAGTCGAGCCGACGCCGACTTCGCTGGTGACCGTCAGCTGGCCCTGCATGCGCTCGACGATCGCCTTGGCGAGCGCCAGCCCGATGCCGGTGCCTTCGATCGGCCCCGTCTCCTGCCCCAGGCGCTCGAACGGTACGAACAGCCGCGCGATGCGGTCGGCGGCAATGCCGATGCCGGTGTCGGCCACGCAGATGCCCACCGCGCCGTCAGCGTCGGCGCGCGCCTGTACGGTCACCGAACCGTGTTCGCGGTTGTACTTGATCGCGTTCGACAGCAGGTTGACCAGCACCTGGCGCAGCCGCGTGCGGTCGGCGGCCACGCGCAGCGCGTCGCGCGCGACCGCACGGCGCAGCACGATGCCGCGCTCGTCGGCCTTGGCCTGCACCAGTGCGATCGCCTCCTGCAGCACACCGTCGACGTCGATCGGCTCGATCGACAGCGCGAGTCCGCCCGCTTCGATGCGCGACAGGTCGAGCAGGTCGTTGATCAATGCGAGCAGATGGCCGCCGGCGTCCTGGATGCGCGCCACACGCGAGCGCTGTGTCTCGGTGAGCGGCTCCTTGCGATCGGCGAGCAGGATCTGCGCGAAGCCGAGCACCGCGTTTAACGGCGTGCGCAGCTCGTGGCTCATCTGCGACAGGAACTGCGACTTCGCCAGGCTCGCGCGTTCGGCCAGCTCCTTCTCGCGGCGCGCCTTCTCGGCGGCCTTGCGTTCGGTCACGTCCTGCACGGTCCCGCGCGAGCGCAGCGGCGCGCCGCGTTCGTTGTAGTCGGTCTGCCCGCGTTCGATGACCCACTTGATGCGGCCGTCGGGGAACAGCAGCCGGTGCTCGATCTCGTACGGCTCGCGGTTGTTGACAGACAGCCAGTACGCGGCGTTGACCGCATCGCGGTCGTCCGGGTGGATGCGTTCGAGGAAGGCCTCGTAAGTGGCCTTGAAGCGGCGCGAGTCGATCTCGAAGATGCGGAAGACTTCCTCGGACCACAGCAGCACGTTGCTGCGCAGGTCGAGCTCCCAGTTGCCGATCTGCGCGAGCCGCTGCGCCTCCGCCAGACGCCGCTCGCTCGAGCGCAGACGCTTTTCGGCGCGCTTGCGCTCGGTGATGTCGTGCTCGATGGCGACGAAGTGCGTGATGCGGCCTTCGCCGTCGCGGATCGGCTGGATGTTGGCCGAAACCCAGTACGGCGTTCCGTCCTTGCGGTAGTTCAGCAGCTCGACGTATTCGACGCCGACGCCGCGTTCGATCGCCTCGTTGATCCGCTGCACGGTCGCGCGGTCGGTGGCCGGCCCGTGCAGGAAGCTACCGGGCGTGCGGCCGCGGATCTCGTCGATCGACCAGCCCGTGAGCCGCGTATACGCGCCGTTGACCCATTCGATCTCGCGCTGTGCGTTGGTGATCACCACCAGCACGCTGGTGTTCTCGATCACGAGCTGCAGCAGACGCAATAGCCGCTCGATTTCCGGCGTGACCTCGATCACGACCGGCGCCGCTGCGGCGGGCGGCGCCTCCGCATCGGCGCCTTCGGCGCGCCGCCGCGTCGCGTCGTGACCGTCGAGCGAATAGGCACCCATCTCGAAGACGGCGGGTCCGAGTCGCAGGTCGGGCGCGCGCCCGCTCAGTGGCGCGCCGCCTCCACGAGCCCCATGTCGGCAGACAGCATCAGCCGCTCGATGTCCAGCAGGATCAGCATCCGCTCGGTCTCGCCCTGCGGCAGCGACGCAAGCCCGGTGATGCAGCCCGCGTCCGTCAGCCCGCTCGCCTGCGGGGCGGCGCGAATCTGCTCGGCCGTCAGCTCCAGCACGTCGCTGACCGAATCGACCACCGCGCCCACCACCCGCTGCGCCACGTTCAGGATGATCACCACCGTGAAGGCGTCGCGCCGCGCCGCGCCGAGCCCGAACTTCACCCGCAAGTCCACGATCGGCACGATCACCCCGCGCAGGTTGATCACCCCCAGCACGTGCGCCGGCGCGTTGGCGATCCGCGTGACGGCGTCGAAGCCGCGAATCTCCTGCACCTTCAGGATGTCGATGCCGTATTCCTCCGCGCCGAGGCGGAACGTCAGGTACTCGCTCTTGGCGATCGGTGCGCCCGCCGTCTCGCGTCGGTCGGTCGCGGTCGTCAGCGCAAAGTCATTGGCACCCATGTTTCTCTCAACTCCAGCACGGATGTCCAGAATCGCCGATCGGCGGCCTGCCCGGTGAGTCGAATAGCGCAGGCGCGCTGCGGCAACTCGCGCGAATGCACTGACCCGGCGGATGCGGGCTCGTTCTGCCCGTTGCCCAGACACGCGCAACCCGATGACGCGCGCCTGCCGAGCGTCACTGCGCGCCGCTCGTCCATCGGCTCCGATCCGGCCTCGTCATTGCCCGCCCGCCCGCAGCGCCGAGATCCCTCGCGTTGCTCGGGATGACAGACGAGCGTTGCGGATGACGAACGAGCGCTCGGGATGACAGACCGGCGCTCGGGACGACGAACGAGCGCTCGGGATCACAGACGAGCGCTCGGGATCACAGACGAGCGCTCGGGATCACAGACGAGCGCTCGGGACGACGGGCCGGCGCTCTGGACCACGGAACGGGCCGCAGCGGTGAAACGGGCTCGCAGACGACATCGCGCTTGACCAACGCAGCCCCGCTGGCGCTCGCCAGTCCCATCGGCTCCGAACGGCTCACGCCCGGCGCCGGCGGGCGCTGATCACGCCGCCGCCTGCTCGATACGGGCGCGTGGTCGCCGCGCAGCCTCGCCGCGACCGCTCGCGGCGAAGGGCGAAGCCGCGGCGCTGCGCGCCGGCGCCGCGCTCAGTTTGAACAGCGACACCGCTTCGGCCAACCGATCGGCCTGCTCGCGCAGACTTTCGGCCGCCGCCGCACTCTGTTCGACGAGCGCCGCATTCTGCTGGGTCATCCGGTCAATCTGGCTGACCGCCTCGTTGACCTGCCCGATGCCAGAACTCTGCTCCAGCGTGGCATGGCTGATCTCGCCGATCAGATCGGTCGCCCGTTTGACCCGCGCAACGATCTGTTCCATCGTCTGCCTGGCCTGTTCGACGAGCGCACAGCCGGACTCGACCTTGATCGTCGACGCCGTGATCAGGTCCTTGATCTCGCGCGCGGCCTGCGCGCTTTTCTGTGCGAGGTTGCGGACCTCAGCGGCAACCACCGCGAAGCCCCTGCCCTGCGCCCCTGCCCGGGCGGCCTCGACCGCGGCGTTGAGCGCCAGGATGTTGGTCTGGAAGGCGATGTCATCGATGACGCCGATGATCTCGGCGATCCGACTCGACGACTCGCTGATCTCCTCCATGCGCTGCTCGACCTGCGCGACCACCGCGCCGCCGCGCGCAGCCGCTTCGCTCGCGGCGACGGCCAGTTCACTGGCCTGCCGCGCAGCGTCAGCGTTGTGCTTGACGGTGCCGGCGAACTGCTCGATCGAAGCGGCCGTCTGCTGCAGATTGCTCGCCTGCTGTTCGGTGCGCGCCGACAGGTCCTGGTTGCCGTGCGCGATGTCGGCGGTCGCGCCATGGATCACCGCGCTCGCCGCGCCGATCTCGGCGAGCATCTCGCGCAGCCGCGCGCGCATCCGCACGACCTGATCGAGCAGCCGGCCGAGCTCGTCGTTGCGTGCTTCGATCGCGCCATCCTCGCGCAAGTCGCCCGCCGCCGTGCGCTCCGCCAGCGTGATGGCCGCGGCCAGCGGCCGGCGGATGCCGCGCACGAGCCCCCAGGCGATCGCCAGCGACAGCAAGCCGCCGACGCACACGCCGACGGCCAGCAGCAGCAAGGCGCCGCGCGCGGCGGCATCCACGCGCGCATATGTCGCCGTCGTCTGTTCGCCGATCTCGGCGCCGAGCGCCTGCAGGACATCGAGCATCGCGCGCGCCGCGGGCACCAGCTCGGCGTCGATGCGCGCCGCCCCTTCGCCCATCTGCAGATCGTCGTGGATCGACTGCCGCAATCCGATGAATCGTTGCCGCGCGGCAGACACGTCGGCGACCAGTTTCAGCAGCTTGGCGTCGTCCAGTTCGCGCTGGAGCCGCTTCTGTAACTCGGCCGACGCGTTCGCCGCATCGGCCATGTCCTGCGCGAGCCGCGCTTGCGCCGGCGCGAGCGGTGCCTGCGGCGCGCCCGCGGCGACGGCCGCGGCGAGTCGCGTGGCACTGACGGCGCGCTCCAGATTCATCTGCACGAGCCCGCGCCAGCGCGCCGCCTCGTTCAGCAGTGCCGCGCGCTGCGCGGCCGCGGCGTTGTCGCGCGCGATGCCGCCGAGCAGCATCGCCGCGGCCGCCGCCATCGCGAGCGTGACCAGTAGCACGACGCCGAAGCCGGCGACCAGACGTGCGCCGACCGAGTCGTAGCGGCGGATCCGTTCGAACACGCTGCGCATTGCGCGTCCCTCCTCGGTTCGTTCTCGCGGCATCGGGCCGGTGTGCCCGTAGACGGTCATCGGCCGCACGGCGCGGTCCTAAAGGGCTCGCGCCGTCAGAATCGGTAACCCATGCGCAACCCGCCCCAATGCCGGCCGCGTACGAAAATCGGCACGGACAGATCCTTCATCAGCACGTAGCGACCGCCACCCATGTCGCGCCGGTAGGTCTGCAACAGGAAGCGGCGCGTGTTGCGGCCGGCGGCCAGCCCCGTGCGGTCGTTGAAGATCCGACGGTTGCGGCAGTTGGCGGCGTTCCACACGGGGTCGGCGCCTTGCGGCCTGGAGAACCTGAGGTTGTGCGTCGGCAGGTAGCCGTTGCGGTCGACCGCGGCGCAGAACACGACCTTGTCGGAGAACTCCAGTAGCGGCTCCTGCAGCGGCGGCAGCACGCGGTCGGTGAACGCAAGGAAACGCGTCGTGAACTGCTGCGGATTCGTGCCGGCGATCGGCCGGTAGTTCTCGTCGAAGAGGTCCGCTTCGGACAACTCGCCCTGTGCCAGCGCGTCCTCGAACCGGCGCGCGATCGCGGCAGCCGTTTCCATCACCTTCGCGATGAACGGCGTGTCCTCGGTCTCCGCGCCGCAATCGGCCGTCAGTTCGATCAACTGCTCGCTGGTGGCGAGGAAGTGCTGCGCGCGGGCCTGGGCGCCGTCGACCGAACGCGCGGTACCCTGCACCTCGGCGGCGAGGCGGCCGACCGACGCCAGCGCCGTTTGGCACGACCGCTCGTTCTGTTCGGCGGCCGCGGCGATGTCGTGCACCGCCTGTTCGACGCGCGAGAACGCGCTGTTGAAGGTTTCCTCGCCGCCGCGCGACTCCTTGTCGCGAACGTTGCGGGCGAGCTCGCCGATGCGCACGTCGAGCTGTTTGACGGTGCCCGCGATCTGCTGGCTCGACTGCTCGACCTTCTGCGCAAGGTCCTTGACGGCGTCGGCAACGACCGCGAATCCGCGTCCGGCCTCGCCGGCGCGCTTGGCTTCCACGCTGGCGTTGAACGCCACCAGCCTGGTCTGCAGCGCGATCTGCGTGATCTCGGCGGCAGCGCGCGCGACTTCGCGCAGCGACTCGAGCGCGCCCGCCACGTCGCTGGCCACGCGCTCGACGGCGGCGCGCGCAAGCCGGGCCGACTCGCGGCTCGTCGCGGTCGCGGCGGCGATCGCGCGGTTGGCGTCGACCATCTGCCGCACGTCGCCCGCAACCTGCTTGAAGGACTCGTCCTGCCGCCGTGCCACCGCCGTGACGTCCTCGAGCACGCCGAGCAGCTCGGCAGCTTCCTTGCCCATGCCCGCAGCACGGTGCGCGAGGTCCTTG
Source organism: Burkholderiales bacterium (assembly GCA_037446035.1). Lineage (GTDB taxonomy): Bacteria > Pseudomonadota > Gammaproteobacteria > Burkholderiales > Burkholderiaceae_F > DSNY01. The sequence goes on along the minus strand of JBBIJJ010000080.1, from coordinate 304 downwards.
ATGATGGCCGCGTAGTCGGGCGCGTCCGCTTGTTCGCTTGCGGTCGCTGGCGGAGGTGCCGCCTTTCGCCTGCGCACGAAGTTCAGGATCATTGGTCTAGCGGGTTCCGGATCGAATGTCTCGGGTTAGGGACGCGGGGCGCTGGACCCGGGGTCCGGCGATCGATGCGCATGCCCATCACACGGACCGTTCTATCGGCAGGACGAGCCGGCGCTCAAGGTCTTTCCGCGCAATCCGCGGCGCCACTCCGACGGTCGACTTTTCCCGTTATTCCCAGCCGGCTTCCCCTCGTCATTCCGAGCCG
>JBBIJJ010000079.1:0-14612 GCA_037446035.1 Burkholderiales bacterium | reverse complement strand
GGGCGAGGAATCTCCGCTGCTCGCAGTGCCGGGATCCCTCGCTGCGCTCGGGATGACGGAACCGGCGACAGCCAGCGCGAAGCGAACTCGCAAGGTGGGGGGTGTCATTTCGAGCCGCTTCTCCTCTGTCATTTCGAGCCGCTTCTCCTCTGTCATTCCGAGCCGCAGGCGAGGAATCTCAGCCGCTCGCAGTGCCGAGATCCCTCGGCTTCGCTCGGGATGACGGAACCGGCGACAGCCAGCGCGAAGCGAACTCGCGAGGCGGGGGTGTCACGAGGTTGCGCAATCCTCAATAGGATTCAGCAAGCCGGCGCGCAAGCGTCGCAGTCGAGCCTGGCTGAACCCTCGATCCCGAATCCCGCCTTTCAGACCCCCTGCCTGACCAGCGGCGCCTTCAGCGCCTCCGCGAGCACGGCCTGCGTTTCGGCGATGTGCGCGCGGGTCGCGGCGTTCAGGCGCGCGTTACCGACCTGGCGTCGCAGATCGGCTTCGAGCCGGACCGCGACCGCGCGGAACACGGCGCGCACGTCGGTGGCTGCCGCACTCGCCGGACGCACCAGCGCGGTGGCGAGCCGCCGCGCGTGTTCGCGTTGGACGTTGCGGCGCAGGCTGTCGATGTCGCGGCTGGCGCGCAGCTCGCTCCAGATCGCGTCGGCGAGCTGCGCCTGCACGTCGGCGAAGGCGAGCAGCCCGCGCTTGTCGGCGACCTTGGTCTCCGCGTCGGCCAGCCGCAGCGCCACCCCGTCCGACATCAACTGGTCGAGCACCTTCTTCTGGACGTCGAGCACGGCCGTGGCCAGGCTGAAGTCGGGATTGACCACGACCTGTCCGCCGGGCGTGATGCGCTCCAGGTGATCGATGCCGAGCCGGCTCATGAACTTCGGATCGAGGCGGAAGCTGTCGACCGAAAACACTTCCTTCGCCAGCAGGTCGAGCGCTTCGCGCTGGCGTGCGGCCGGCACCGGAACGAGCAGCGGTCCGTCGCCGGCACCCACGACCTCGCGCGAGGTGTAGACGCCGCCGACGTACTTGGCGATCAACGGCGCGACGAAGCCGATCGCGCCGATGCCGCGCTGCAGGTTGCGCCGGTAGACGGACAGGTTGTCGCCCGGCTTCAGCTCGAAGCGCTGCGTGCGCGCGAGCAGCTCGCGCGCCAGCACGACGCGCCGTTGGTAGTACGCGAGCGGATCGTTGCCGAGGTCGAACTGGTTGGCGGTCGGGTCGATGCCGGTGCCGAAGAAGCCGCCGGCGTCCTCGTCGGTCGCGTACGCGAGCGCCGGGTTGTCGGCGGAACGGGCGGCGAGCTTCGCCAGTTCCTCCTTCTCCGCGTCGGCTGCGAACGGGCGGTACGCGTATTCGATCGCCCAGTAGTCGTATTCGCCGAGCGTCACCTGGTTGTAGACGGTCGCGGGCTCGTTCTCCAGCGGGATGTTCAGCGCGTTGTAGTCCATCACCGAATTGGAGATGCCGCGCGCGCGCGCGTACGCGGCGTCACGCAGCTTCTCGAGCTGCACGCCGGTCGAGCCCTTGAAGTTGTGGCGCAGCCCAAGCGCGTGACCGACCTCGTGCATCACGACCTCCTTCAGGCTGTCGCGGATGAAGCGATCGGCATCCGGCCCGGTCGGATCGAGCGCGCCGCGCGCCACCAGCAGGTCGAAGGCGAAGTTGGCCTGCTCGAGCGCGTCGAACGCGTACGTGCACGCGCGCTCGTCGAGCAGCTCGGCGAGCGATGCGGCGGCCGCCGGCCGCGGCAGCGTTTCACCCGCCTGCGCGCGGCCGATGCGCACCCAGTTCTCGGGGATGATCGCCGCGCCGGCAAGGATCTCGCCGCTGCGCGGATCCGATTGGCTGGGGCCGACCGCAACCGCGCCCGGCCCCTGCATCGAGAACCAGCGCACTGCCAGGTGGCGCGTACCTTCGACCGTACTCCAATCGGCGTCCGCCGGCTGCTGCTTGACGACGAGCGCGTCCTTGAAGCCGGCGCGCTCGAAGGCCTTGTTCCATTCGAGAATGCCGGCACGCACGGCGTCACGCCATTTCTCCGGGATGTTCCTGTCCATCCATACGACGATCGGCTCGCGCGGCTCGGACACCGCGGCGTCCGGATCCTTCTTCTCCAGCCGCCAGCGCTCGACGTAGTGCGTGCGCGCATCGAGCCCCAGCTCGTTGCCGAGATCCATGAACGCGGTCGTGAAGTGGCCGACGCGCTGGTCCGCCAGCCGCGGCCGCATCGGCTCCTTCGGCAGCGGCATCAGGTTGTACGTGTAGGTCAGGAACAGGCTGCGGTTGTCGGGCAGCGTGGTGGGCGGCGCGACCTGCGGCGTTCCCGGCGGCGGCGGAGTCAGCGGCGGCGCGGGGATCTTGGGCACCGCGTAATGCGCGCGGTAGGTGACGTGCGAAGCGGCCTGGCTCGAGCGCACGCGTTCGATGCCGCTGTTGTTGCGGTCGAACGCGTAAGCGAGCCGATAGCGGGTTTCGAGCTGCGTCTGCGCACCGGGGATGTCGCGACCGAACAGTGCTGCGGCGTCGACCAGGAAGGACTTGCGCTCGGGATGCGGCGCCGACACCACGGCGGCGCTGGCGAGCAGGCTGTCCGAGTAGCTCTCGCGCACGGCGTTCGCCAGCGGCGTGCCCGCGGGCGCGCGCACGCGCAGGTTGCGCGCGATCAGTTGCAGGTTGTTGCCGACGCGCCGCAGCGTAACGACGTGCTCCTGGCCCATCAGCCCCGGCAGGAAGAAGCGCTCGCCCAGGCCAGTCGCCAGCCAGGTCGAGAAGAAAAAAGCCTGATCGAGCTGCTCCGGCCGCACCTCCAGCCACGTGCGCTCGTCCTTCTGCCAGAAGGTGAAGAAACCCGGGATCTCCTTCGCGTCCTTGACCACGTCGGCGAACGGTCGCGGCGCAGGCGGTTCGCCCGGGCGCGGCGCTGCAGAGGGTGCGGCGGCATTCGCGGGCTTGGCGTGCGGCGCGGCGGGCGCGTTCGCGGCGGTCGAAGCGGGCGCGGTTGCCGCGCTGGTCGTCGGCGCGGGCGCGGCGGTCGGCGGCGCAGCCGGCGGCGTCGCGCAGGCGCCGAGTGCGAGCGCGGTGCCTGCCGCAGCCGCGCGTAGGGCGAGTCGAAACGTCGGAATGGTGTTCATTGTCGAGCGGTGCTTTCAAAAGCGGTAGAGCGTAGAAGCGATTCCCCTAAAATTCAAACCCTTGCGACGAAATGGCGGAATCGTGGAATCGACTGCGGACAAGCGTGCGACCGAGGAGACGGCCGAGCTGGCCAAGAGTTTCGAGCCGGGCGCGATCGAGGCGCGCTGGGCACCGCTGTGGGAGCGGCGCGGCTACTTTGCCGCCGGCACGACGCCGGGCAAGCCTTCGTTCTGCATCCAGTTGCCGCCGCCGAACGTGACCGGCGTGCTGCACATGGGCCACGCGTTCAATCAGACGATCATGGACGCGCTGATCCGGTATCACCGCATGCGCGGATTCAACACCGTGTGGATTCCGGGTGTGGACCACGCAGGCATCGCGACCCAGATCGTCGTCGAGCGCCAGCTCGAGGCCGAGGGACTCACGCGCCACGATCTGGGCCGCGCCGAGTTCGAGCGCCGCGTCTGGGCATGGAAGGACAAGTCCGGCGGCACGATCACGCAGCAGATGCGCAGGCTCGGCGCTTCGGTGGACTGGTCGCGCGAGTACTTCACGATGGACGACAAGCTGTCGTCGGCCGTGATCGAGACGTTCGTGCGCCTGTACGAGCAGGGGCTGATCTATCGCGGCAAGCGGCTCGTCAACTGGGACCCGGTGCTGAAGACCGCCGTGTCCGATCTCGAAGTGGTCAGCGAGGAGGCGCAGGGCTGGCTCTATCACCTGCGCTATCCGCTGGCCGACGGCTCTGGGCACCTGGTGGTGGCGACCACGCGGCCGGAAACGATGCTCGGCGACACCGCGGTGATGGTGCATCCGGAAGACGATCGCTACCGCCACCTGATCGGCAAGACCGTCCGCCTGCCGCTCGCGGAGCGCGAGATCCCGATCGTCGCCGACGCCTACGTCGACCGCGAGTTCGGCACCGGCGTAGTCAAGGTCACGCCGGCGCACGACTTCAACGACTACGCGGTCGGCCAGCGGCACGGCCTGGCGATGGTCAACATTTTCACGCTCGACGCCAGGATCAACGACAACGCCCCGCTCAAGTATCGCGGGCTGGACCGCGGTGCCGCGCGCGAAGCGGTGGTCGCCGACCTGCAGACGGCGGGCCTGGTCGAGAAGATCGAAAGGCACGTGCTGAAAGTGCCGCGCGGCGATCGCACCGGGGTGGCGATCGAGCCCATGCTGACCGACCAGTGGTTCGTCGCGACCAGCAAGCCGGCGCCGGCGGGCACGCTGTTTCCGGGAAAAAGCATCGCGCAAGTGGCGACCGAGGCCGTCGCCGACGGCCGCATTCGATTCGTTCCGGAAAACTGGGTCAGCACGTACATGCACTGGATGCACAACATCCAGGACTGGTGCATCTCGCGCCAGCTCTGGTGGGGCCACCAGATCCCCGCCTGGTACGACGAGCGCGGCAACGTGTACGTCGCGCGCAGCGAAGCCGAGGCGCAGGCGCGCGCCGGCGCGGGCGTGCGGTTAACGCGCGACGAGGACGTGCTCGACACCTGGTTCTCGTCGGCGCTGGTGTGCCACACCACGCTCGGCTGGCCGCAGCAGACGAAGGAGCTCGAGCTGTTCCTGCCGTCGTCGGTGCTGACGACCGGCTACGAGATCATCTTCTTCTGGGTGGCGCGCATGATCATGATGACCATGCACTTCACCGGCAAGGTGCCTTTCGAGGTCGTCTACATCCACGGCATGGTGCGCGACGCCGAAGGCAGGAAGATGAGCAAGTCCGAAGGCAACGTGCTCGATCCGGTCGACCTGATCCAGGGCGTCGATCTCGACACGCTCGTGAAGAAATCGACGACCGGACTGCGCCGCCCGCAGGACGCGCCGAAGATCGAAAAGCGCGTGCGCGAGCACTTTCCGCACGGGATCAACGCGTACGGCGCCGACGCGCTGCGTTTCACGATGGCCTCGTACGCCACGCTCGGGCGCAACGTGAACTTCGACACCAAGCGCTGCGAGGGCTACCGCAATTTCTGCAACAAGCTGTGGAACGCGACGCGCTTCGTGCTGATGAATGCCGCGGGCAAGGACTGCGGCATTCCGAGTCTCGATGCCGCGCGACCAAGCGCGGCATCCGCGAATCCCCCCTGTCCCTCCGTGAGAGGGGTCGGGGGTGAGGGCGAAGTGGAACTGAGCTTCGTCGACCGCTGGATCATCGGCGAGCTGCAGCGCACCGAGGCCGAGGTCGAGAAGGGTTTTGCCGAGTACCGTCTCGACAACGTCGCCAATGCCATCTACGGCTTCGTCTGGAACGAGTACTGCGACTGGTACGTCGAGCTGGCCAAGGTGCAGCTTCAGCAGGGCAGCGACGCGGCAGTGCGCGGCACGCGGCGCACGCTGCTGCGCGTACTCGAGGCCACGCTGCGCCTGGCGCACCCGATCATCCCGTTCGTCACCGAGGCACTGTGGCAGAAGGTGTCGGTGCTCGCCGGCAAGCGGCGGCCGGACGAAGAGACTTCGGTGATGATCCAGCCGTATCCGCAGGCCGAACCGGCGAAGATCGATCCCGCGGCCGACGCGGAGGTCGCGCTGCTGAAGCGGCTGACCGACGCGTGCCGCAACCTGCGCGGCGAGATGAATCTGTCGCCGGGACAGAAGGTGCCGCTCGTGGCCAGCGGCGACGCCGCCAGGCTGGCGAAGTTCGCGCCCTACATGCAGCTGCTCGCGCGCCTGTCCGAAGTGCGGGTCGTCGCCGACATCGACGGTGCCGCACAGGGCGCGCCGGCGCCGATCGCGGTGGTCGACGACGACCGGCTGATGCTGCTGGTCGAGGTCGATGTCGCCGCCGAACGCGAGCGGCTCGCCAGGGAAATCGCACGACTGCAGGCCGAGCTACACAAGGCCGAGGGCAAGCTCGGCAATGCAAGCTTCGTCGAGCGCGCGCCCCCGGCGATCGTCGCGCAGGAGCGCGAACGGCTCGCCGGATTCGGCGCCACGCTCCGGAAGCTGCGCGAGCAACTCGCGCGGCTGCCCGCGCGTTGATCAGCGCAGGCGGCTACTTCGTCGCCGGCGCGCTGTCGGTCGGCTGGCCCTGAACGGGCTGCGGCGGCGCGGCCGGCGCGGGATCCTGCGCCGGTGATGCCGGAACAGGCGAAGGTGGCGGCGACGCGGGCGCGGGCACCTGCGGCGCAGGCGCCGGGACCAACCCCTGCGGCACCGGTACGGTCACCCCGGGAACGAGCGGAATCTCCGGCACGATCGTGACCTGGGTGACCCAGTGTCGGGTCTCGCCGAAGCAGGTGGTCGGCAATCCGACCTTCTCTTCATAGTGCAGCGATACGCGCCGGCCCATCGCCTTGTTGATCTGCGCGGCCACCGCGTCGTCGTGCACGGTGAAGTAGAACTTCTCCTGCGCGGCACCCGGCATCGACACCATCGCCAGCTCGCCCTCCCAGGTCTTGCAGATCCAGCCCTTCTTGCTGAACTTCTGCACCCAGCCGGCACGCTCGCCGGTCGAATAGTTCCAGGACAGGACGACGAAGAAATACAGCGCGGCGAGCAGCACGATCAGCGGCAGGCCGACGAACAGGAACTTCTTCATCGCGCACGCACCCACATCGACGCGCAGGTCGCGCAGCAGACGTCACGCCGCCGGCGCCCGCACGCGGCACCGGCGGCCGAGGCTGCGACGCGGGGGAAACTGGCGAGTCGGCGTCGGAGAGGTCCGCTCATCAGCGCCGCTTCAGGTAATGCACGAACTCGCGGTCGACGGTGGTTTCCTGCGCGAGCAGCTCGTTGCCGGTCTGTCTGGCGAAAGCCTTGAAGTCGCGGAAGGAGCCGGGGTCGGTGGCGACGATCTTCAGCACCTGCCCGCTCGCCATGTCGGCCAGCGCCTTCTTCGCGCGCAGCACCGGCAGCGGGCAGTTCAATCCGCGCGTGTCGATTTCCTTGTCGAAGCTGATCATGGTCTGCATCGGGCGTTCCGAGGCGCTTCTACGACAACGGCACGAAGTGTACTTCGTGGCCGCGCGCGCGCAGCCAGTCGGCGAGCGCGAATCCGGTGCCGCGGGGCCAGACGCGCACTTTCGCGGGCTCGATCAACCGGTACTCGACCAGTTCCTCGTTCAATCGCACTTCGCCCTGCGCCGGCACGTGGTAGGCGATGATGACCTGGTTGCGCAGCGCGAAGTCGTAGACGCCGATCAGCCGCGCGTCGAGCGCGTTCAGTTGCGTCTCCTCCTTGACTTCGCGGATCACGGCATCGCGCGGGCTTTCGCCGCGCTCGAGGAAGCCCGTGACGAGGGCAAAGCGCCCCTCCGGCCACGCCGCATTGCGCGCGAGGAACACCTTGCCCTCGTATTCGATCACCGCCGCGACCACCGGCGCCGGGTTGTCCCAATGAACCCAGCCGCAGGCGGGGCAGGCGCTGCGCTCGCGCTCGCCGCAGACGCCGCGCGCGAGCGCGGTCGCGCAGCGCGGGCAGAAGCGGAACTCGCCCGTTGCCGTCACGACGCGCTCTGCCCGCGCGTCCGGGCCGCGGCGATCGCGGGCGGCAGCGGCCGGCGCACGCCGTCGATCGGCGCGCCGTTGCGCTCGGCCCACTCGCCGACGGCGGCGATGCGGCCGGCCGTCAGCGGATGCGTGCGCAGGAACTCGATCGCGGGAACGTTCTGCTCGCGCCGCGCGGCGGGCAGGCGCGCGAAGGCGTCGAACAGATCGATTGCCCCGCCGACGTGGCCGTACTCGGCGGCGAGCACGCGCAGCGCTTCCTCGTCGGCAGCGCGCTCCTGCTCGCGGTTGAAGCTGAACAGCGTCACGAGGCCGGCCTGGCCGAGCGCGCCGGCCGCGCCGCGTCCGAGGTCTGCCGAGATCATCGACAGCACGATGCCGACCGCGACGCCGCGGCCGAGCGCCGCCGCCGGATGGCGGTGCTTCAGATGCGCGAGCTCGTGCGCCATCACCATCGCCAGTGCGTCCTCGCTGTCGAGCCTGGCGAGCAGTCCGCGGAAGAACACCGTGCGGCCGCCCAGCGTGGCGTACGCGTTCACGATGCCTTCCTCGCGATAGCCGACGCGCACCTGCATGCCTGCGGGCAGCGCCATGCGCGCGGCGAGCCGGTCGGCGAGCGCCTGCAGCTCGGCCTGCACGCGGCGCGCCGCGTCGGATTTCGGCGCCGGCGCGAGGTCGAACCCTTCCGCGAGCCGCGCCTCGTAGCGGTACGGAAGGCGCGGCGCAAGCCATTCGGCGGCGCAAGCCAGCGCCGCGACGACGGCGACCAGCAGCGCGACGCTGCCGGCGGCGAGCCACGCGAACTCCTTCAGCGGGTTCTCGTGCGACGCATTGATGCCCTCGGCGGGGCGGCGGTTCTCAAGTCGCACGGTTCGTCTGCTCGGGAATCAGCGCGGTGCCGTAGGCGAGCACCTCGATCGAGGGCGCCCAGCCGCTGCTGATCGACGTGGTTTCGAAGCGCACGCAGACGATCATCCGCGCACCGCGCCGGCGCGCGTCCTCCTTGAGCCGCAGCAGCGCCTCGCGCCGCGCCCGCTCGAGCAGCGTCTCGTACGTGCGCAGCCGGCCGCCGAACAGGTTGCGCAGCCCCGCGACGAAGGTCTTGAAGTAATCGGCGCTGACGACGATCGTGCCAGTGACCAGGAAGGCCCGCTGCGGCGTCACGCGGTCCGCCGGAAAGCGGAAGCCGAAGGCGAGCACGTCGGCGTACTGTGCTTCGCGCGCGCGGATCGACGCATAGTGGCGCTGCTCGAGCACGCGGCCGACGAGGAATCCGGTCGCCAGCAGCGCGACGAAGACCGCGAGTTCGAACAGCGCGTCCATACCCTGCGCTGCGTGCGCTCAGGGATTCTCGAGCCTGACCGCGCTGCCGTAGGCGAGGATCTCGGCGGCGCCGACCGCGATCGACGTGGTCGCGAAGCGCACGTTCAGGATCGCGTTGGCGCCGATCGATTCGGCCTCGGCGATCATCCGGTCGACCGCCTCCTGCCGCGCTTCCTGCATCAGCTCGGTGTAGCCCTTCAGCTCGCCGCCGACGATGTTCTTCAGGCTCGCGAAGATGTCGCGGCCGACGTGCTTGGCGCGCACGGTGCTGCCCTGGACGATGCCCAGGTGCGCGGCGATGCGTTTGCCGGGGATCAGTTCGAGATTGCTGACGATCATGCGGATTCGGTCGGAAGCCGGGGCGGATTCGGATGCAACCGCGCCATCGCGAGGCAGTCGACGCAGACGCCGTCGCGCAGCGCGTAGGCATGGTGCGTGCCCTCGACCGCGAAGCCGAACTTGCGATACAGCGCGATCGCGGGCGCGTTGTCGGTATAAACGGTCAGTTCGAACCGCAGGTAGCCGAGCCAGCGGTCGGACCATTCGAGCAGCCTGCGCATCATCTCGGAGCCGATCCCGCGCCCCTGCCATTCGGCGGCGACCGCGAGTCCGACGCCGGCGACGTGCCGCGCCGCGGCGTCCAGGCGAGCGGACGGATGCCGCCGCTCGCGATCACGTGGCCGCCGGCAACACCGACCAGATGAAGCTGCTCGGCCTCGGCGACTTGCGACTCGAGCCGCTTGCGCCACGCCTCGGCGGTCGGATACGGAAGCTGCAGCAGCCCAGCGAAAACGGACTCGTCGGCCATCAGCCGTGCGAGCGACTCCGCGTGCACGGGTGTGGCGCGCCGGTACTCGACGTGGCTTACAGCCGCTGTTCCACCCATGAACGCACGCCCGCGAGCGCGCCGGGCAGCTTGGCGGGATCGGTGCCGCCGGCCATCGCCATGTCGGCGCGTCCGCCGCCTTTTCCGCCGACCTGGTGCGCGACGAAGTTGACCAGCTCGCCCGCCTTGACTTTGGCGACTGCATCGGCGGTGACGCCGGCGGCGAGCTGCACCTTGCCGTCCTCGACCGCAGCCAGCACGATCGCCGCGGACTTCAGCTTGTTCTTCAGCTGGTCGATCGTGTCGCGCAGCACCTTGGCGTCCGCGCCTTCGAGCGTGGCGGCGAGCACCTTGACGCCCTTGACGTCGGCCGCCTGCGCGGCGAGGTCGTCGCCCTGGTTCGACGCGAGCTTGCCCTTCAGCCGCGCGACCTCCCGCTCGAGCGATTTCACGCTGTCGAGCAGATACGCGATCTTCTGCGTGACCTCCGCGGCCGGCGCCTTCAGCGCGGCGGCGACTTCGGCGAGCTGCGCGTCGAGCGCCTGCACGTAGGCGAGCGCGCCGGCGCCGGTGACAGCCTCCACGCGTCGCACGCCGGCGGCCACGCCGCCCTCGGCGACGAGCTTGAACAAGCCGATGTCGCCGGTGCGCTTGACGTGTGTGCCGCCGCACAGCTCGGTCGAGAACTTCTGGCCGTCGTCGGCCATCGTGATGACGCGCACCTCGTCGCCGTACTTGTCGCCGAAGAACGCGAGCGCGCCCGAACGGATCGCATCGTCGAACTTCATCACGCTCGCGGCTACCGGCACGTTGGCGCGGATGGCCTGATTGACGACCTCCTCGACCTGGCGGATCTGCGCGGCCGTCATCGGCTTGTCGTGCGAGAAGTCGAAACGCGTGCGTTCAGCGTCGACCAGCGAGCCCTTCTGCTGCACGTGCGCGCCCAGCACCTGGCGCAGCGCCGCGTGCATCAGGTGGGTGGCCGAGTGGTTGTGCATCGCGCGCGTGCGCAGCGTGACGTTGACCCTGGCGGTGACCTTCTCGCCGAATTCGATCGAGCCGGTCTTCAGCACGCCGTGATGACCGAAGACATCGGGCAGGATCTTCTGCGTGTCGAGCACCTCGAAGGTGCCGCCGGCGCCGACGATCTCGCCGCGGTCGCCGACTTGTCCGCCCGCCTCCGCGTAAAACGGCGTGGCGTCGAGCACGATGATCGCGTTCTGCCCGGCGCGCACCTCGCTCGCCGGCGTACCGTCGACATACAAGCCGATGACCTTGGCTTCGGCCGTCAGGTAGTCGTAGCCGACGAACTTCGTCTTGGCGCCGGCGTACTCGACGCCCGCGGCCATCCTGAACTTGCCCGCGGCGCGCGCCTGCTCGCGCTGGCGCTGCATCGCCTGCTCGAAGCCGGCATGGTCGACGCTGATGCCGCGCTCGCGGCAGATATCCGCGGTCAGGTCGACCGGAAAGCCGTAGGTGTCGTACAGCAGGAACACGGTCTCGCCGTCGAGCATGCGCGCATCACCGCTGCTGATGCGGCCGAGCGCGCCCTCGAGGATCTTCATGCCGTGCTCGAGGGTTTCGCCGAAGCGCTCTTCCTCCTGCTTCAGCACCGCTTCGATGCGCGGCTGCATCTCGCGCAGCTCGGGGTACGCGTCACCCATCTCGCGCACCAGATCGGCGACGATCTTGTGGAAGAACGGCTCGGTCTGGCCGAGCTTGTAGCCGTGGCGCAGCGCGCGCCGGATGATCCGCCGCAGCACGTAGCCGCGCCCTTCGTTGCTCGGAATCACGCCGTCGGCGATCAGGAAACTGCACGCCCGAATGTGATCGGCGATCACTTTCAGCGAGTTGTCCGCAAGATGCTTCGCCTTCGTCTCGCGCGCGGCCGCCCGGATCAGGTTGCGGAACAGGTCGATCTCGTAGTTCGAGTGCACGCCCTGCAGCACGGCGGCCAGCCGCTCGAGCCCCATGCCCGTGTCCACGCACGGCTTTGGCAGCGGCGTGAGCACGCCGCGTTCGTCGCGGTCGAACTGCATGAACACGAGGTTCCAGATCTCGATGTAGCGGTCGCCGTCGGCGTCCGGCGATCCGGGCGGGCCGCCGGCGACCTCGGGGCCGTGGTCGTAGAAGATCTCGCTGCAGGGGCCGCACGGACCGGTGTCGGCCATCTGCCAGAAGTTGTCCGACACGTACTTCGGCTGGCCCGGCTTGTCGCCGATGCGGATGCAGCGCTCCGGCGGAATGCCGATGTCCTTGGTCCAGATGTCGTAGGCCTCGTCGTCGTCGACGTACACCGTCGTCCACAGCCGTCCCTTGGGCAGCTTGTAGACCTCGGTCAGCAGTTCCCACGCGTACTTGATCGCGTCGCGCTTGAAGTAGTCGCCGAAGCTGAAGTTGCCGAGCATCTCGAAGAACGTATGGTGCCGCGCGGTGTAGCCGACGTTTTCCAGGTCGTTGTGCTTGCCGCCGGCGCGCAGCGACTTCTGCGCGGTGACCGCGCGCGTGTACGGACGCGTCTCGCGGCCGGTAAACACGTCCTTGAACTGCACCATGCCCGAGTTGACGAACAGCAGCGTCGGGTCGTTGGCGGGAACGAGCGGAGAGGCGCGCACGATCGTGTGCCCCTTGGACTCGAAAAACTTGAGGAACTTCTCGCGGATCTCGGCGCTTTTCATGGCGAAAGCGGGCGCGGCGCTCGGGCGCAAACCCGCGCCACGCTTGGAAATTCTTGAACGCGGCGATCATAACAGGGCGCTTGCTTCGCCGCGCTCGAACACGCGCCTTGACCGGGCGCAAACACGCGTGCGGCGCGCTCTACGAGACTTGCGTCCGACTCGCGGCGCTACACTGCGCGCCGCCTTCAAAGGGACCGTCGCACTTGGACTCGCCCGCTCCCGCACCGGTCGCCGCGATCCGTCCCGGATCGCTCGAGGCATGGCGCATCGCCGCGCGGCCCCGCACCTGGTGGATCGCCACCGTGCCGGTGTTCGTCGGCACGAGCTTTGCGTTCCTGCACAGCGGCGTGGTGGACGTGCTGTTCGCCACGCTTGCGCTGACGGGTTCGGTGCTGCTGCAGATCATCGCCAACCTGCAAAACGACGTCGGCTACAGCGCGCGCGGCGCCGATTCTTCGCGGCGCGTCGGCTTTCCGCGCGCCACATCGAATGGCTGGCTCACGCCGCGCGAGGTGCGCGTCGCGATCGCGCTGGCGGTCGCGCTCGTGGTGCTGATCGGTCTGCCGATCGTGGCGCGCTGGGGACTGCCCGCGCTGGCGATGGGTGTGGCCTCGCTGCTCGCCGCACTCGGCTACATGGGCGGGCCGCGGCCGATCGCGTACACGCCTTTCGGCGAGCTCACCGTGTTCGTCTTCTTCGGCCTGGTCGCGGTCGCCGGCAGCGGCTACGTGCAGATCGGCAGCGTCAACGCGCCGATGTGGCTGGCCGGGGCGGCGATCGGCTCGCTCGCCGCTGCGGTGCTGGTCGTCAACAACCACCGCGACATCGCGCACGATGCGGCGACCGGCCGGCGCACGTTTGCCGTCGTGGCGGGAACGCGCGCATCGGCACGGCTGTACGCGATGCTGATGCTTTGGCCTTTCGCGACCGTGCCTTTGCTCGTGTGGCTCACCGGCAGCGCATGGCTGTGGCTGCCCCTGCTCGCGTTGCCTTCGGCCGCGGCGCTCGTGCGCGCGTTGCCGGCCACGCCGCCCGGAACCGGTTTCAACGCGCTGATGCTGCGAACCGTCATGCTCGAGGCGCTGTTCGGCGCGCTGCTGACGGTCGGTACGCTGCTCGCTGCCTGGACCTGACCGCGCTCGAACGCACCCGATTGCGCGGCGCGCGGTGTGCGCGAGGCGGGACGACATGACGAAGGTCGCGCGTCGCTCGCCCGCGCAGTCCGCGGGCACAACGCACGGCGTAGGTTGCGGCGCCGTCCCTCGCGGCGTTGCGAGCTATCGAGCACGACCGATACGCGCGACGCGTTCCAGCGGCCTGGCCTGCGCATCGGTCAGGCGTCATTCCGAGCCGTGCCTTGCTCGTCGTTCCGCGCCGTCCCTTGCTCGTCATTCCGCGCCGTGCCTTGCTCGTCATTCCGCGCCGTCCCCCCTCTCGTCGATCCGAGCCGTCCCTTTCTCGTCGATCCGAGCCGTCCCTATGTCATTCCGAGCCGAAGGCGAGGAATCTCCGCCGCTCGCAATGCCGAGATCCCTCGCATTCGCTCGGGATGACGAGTGTCCGCGATTCCGAGCCGCCGACTCGTTTGATTTCAGGCCGCCTCTTCCTGGTCATTCGGAGCCGCAGGCGAGGAATCTCAGCCCCCGCAGGGCCGGGATCGCTCGTCGCTTCGCTTCTCTGGGGATGACATGGGCGAGGAATCTCGCCCGCTCGCAATGCCGAGATCCCTCGCACTGCTCGGGATGACCGACCCGGCGCTCCGCGCGGGCGAAACACGCTCGCAAGGTGGCGGTGTCATGAGATCGGGCAATCCCCGATCGCGAAATTCCTCGCCTTTGGCCCGGACTGACCGACTCCCATCATCCCCAGCAACACGAGGGCACTCAACCTAGAAACGGCAGTTGAAGTGGGTGGAGTACCGAGAAACCCGTTCGCGCCAAAGGCTTGCAGTGAGCACGACCATCACCCACTTCGAACTGCTCCGCAGTCGTCGGAATTGGCTTCAAACCCGCATGGATGCTGGCTTTCTGCCGTTTCGACGTGACGCCAATTGCCGAATCTAGGAGCCTGTCGGACTTGAGCGTCTTCGGAGAGCGTGCGAGTGTCGTGATGTCGCGATGCGAAACAGAAGCGGGTTATTCGGGCTTTGCGAAGCCTTTTCCGGTAATTTCGGTCCTATCTGCCGA
>JBBIJJ010000078.1:0-14714 GCA_037446035.1 Burkholderiales bacterium | reverse complement strand
GCGGTTTACAACCCGAAGGCCTTCTTCCCGCACGCGGCATGGCTGGATCAGGCTTGCGCCCATTGTCCAAAATTCCCCACTGCTGCCTCCCGTAGGAGTCTGGGCCGTGTCTCAGTCCCAGTGTGGCTGGTCGTCCTCTCAGACCAGCTACCGATCGTCGCCTTGGTGAGCCTTTACCTCACCAACTAGCTAATCGGGCATCGGCCGCTCCCATAGTGCAAGGCCTTGCGGTCCCCTGCTTTCCTCCGTGGAGCGTATGCGGTATTAGCCAATCTTTCGACTGGTTATCCCCCGCTACGGGGCACGTTCCGATGCATTACTCACCCGTTCGCCACTCGCCACCAGGGTTGCCCCCGTGCTGCCGTTCGACTTGCATGTGTAAGGCATGCCGCCAGCGTTCAATCTGAGCCAGGATCAAACTCTTCAGTTCAAATCCTCGGTGAACGTACAAGGTACGCTCACCACTCACTCGCGGAATTGAGGTTCTAGACCTCTATTGCGCGTGAGCTTCTTGATGACTTGAGTTGACCACGGCCGCCGGCGTGAGCCCATCGACCGTGGCTGCGCCCTTCATCAAGCGCCCACACTTATCGGCTGTTTCGTTGTTAAAGAGCACGCTGTTTCGCACTCTCGAGTGCGCGGCGCACAGGCGCCACCAGCGAAGAAGCGGAATTATGGGGATCGCCGAAACGCGTGTCAAGCCGGCCGACGTTCCAGAGAGGAAGCTCCGCTAAGTGTCTGATCCAACGAGCCTCCGAGCCTGAAAAAACTTGCCCCGGGGCGGCGTCAGCGATGCGAGAACTTCGGCTTGCGCTTTTCCAGGAACGCTGCCATCCCTTCCTTCTGGTCGCTCGTGGCGAACAACGAGTGAAACAGCCGCCGCTCGAAGAGGAGCCCTTCGGCGAGCGTCGCCTCATAGGCGCGGTTGACGGCCTCTTTCGCCATCATCACGGCCGGCAGCGAGAACTCCGCAATGGATTCGCCGATGCCGATCGCTTCGGCAAGCAGGCGATCCGCGGGTACAACGCGCGAAACGAGACCGGCGCGCTCCGCCTCCTGCGCATCCATCATGCGTCCGGTCAACACGAGATCCATCGCCTTGGCCTTGCCGACGGCCCGCGGAAGGCGCTGCGTTCCGCCCGCGCCCGGAATGATTCCGAGCTTGATTTCCGGCTGCCCGAACTTCGCACTGTCAGCGGCAACGATGATGTCGCACATCATCGCAAGCTCGCAGCCGCCGCCGAGCGCGTACCCGGCGACTGCGGCAATCACCGGCTTGCGCACGCGCCGGATGGTTTCCCAATTGCGCGTGATGTATTCGCTCTTAAAGACGTCCATGTAACCCCAGTCGCGCATCGCGCCGATGTCGGCGCCGGCGGCAAAGGCCTTGTCGCCACCGGTAACCACCATCGCGCCGATCGCCTCGTCGCGATCGAAGACGGTCAGCGCGTCACCCAGTTCGTCCATCAGCGCGTCGTTCAGTGCATTGAGCGCCTTGGGTCGGTTCAAAGTGACGACGCCGACGCGGCCGCGTGTTTCGACGATGATGTTTCCGTAACTCATGTCTGACTCCTCGATGTCGAGATGCTGCGAGCGCCGGCAGCGCTCGCAATCTGTCAAGCCTTGCACCGCATGCCCCGCTGGCCAAGCCGCGCGGCTCGTCCCCGGCCATTGACCCGACACGCCTGAACCCGGCGCGCCGTGCGCCCGGCCAGCGGAGAGCTCGCGACGCAATCTGCGCGGCTTCTCAGGGGACGATATCGGGTGCCTTATCCGCCTCCGGAGCGCCGCGGGCCACGTACTCGAGGATCGTCGGCGCCGGTAGCGCCCGCGAATAAAAGTACCCCTGCGCGTACTCGCATCCGATCGAGCGCATGTACTGGACCTGTTCAAGCGTCTCGATGCCTTCGGCGATGACCTTCAGCTTGAAGTGTCGCGCAACGGCCAGCATCGCATGCACGATCGCGCAACTGTCGGCGTCGGCCGGGATGCCCTCGAGAAAACTATGATCGATCTTGAGCGCCTGGATCGGCATGCGCTTCAGATACCCAAGCATCGAGTAGCCGGTGCCGAAGTCATCCAGCACAAGGCCAACGCCCACGGACGCCAGTTCGCTCATCACGTCGTTGTTGATCTCGCTTTCCTTCACCAGCGTGCGCTCGGTGATCTCCAACGTGATCATGCGCGGCTCGACTTCGTGCTTGATCAGCGCGCTGCGCACGAGAATCGGCAGCGACGCCGACCCCATTTCGCGCCCGGCCACGTTGATGGCCACCGGGATGTCGAAACCGGGATGCGCCTCGCGCCAGCGCCGGATCTGGGCGCAGACCTCGTTGACGACCCAGCGCGTGATCCTCTCGGACAGACCGCTGACTTCGGCCACGCCGATGAAGCGATCGGGCGTCAGCGTGCCGAAGGCCGGGTGCTGCCAGCGGATCAGCGCCTCGAGCCCGACCACGCGCCCGGTCTCCATGTGAACCTGCGGCTGGTACTCGACCGCGAACTGCGCACTGTCGCCCTGCACTGCCTTCAGAAGCTGGATGCCGAGCTGCACCTCGCGCGCGGCGCGCTCGGCACGGATCGGATTGAAGAAGCTGAACTGATTGCGGCCGTCGCGCTTAGCCTGGTACATCGCGGCATCGGCGTTTTTCAGCAGCGTGCTCATCTCGCGGCCGTGTTCGGGGAAAAGCGCCACGCCGATCGAGGCCGATACTTGCGTATCCACGTTCGGCACGAGGTCGGTGCGATGCAACGCCTGCGCGATGCGCGCGGCCAGCAGCGCGACTTCTTGGCGATGCTCGAACTCGTTGATCAGCACGACGAACTCGTCGCCGCCCAGGCGCGCGACCACGCCGGCGTCGCCGACGGTCTCGCGCAGCACCTGCGCGGCCGACTTGATCAGCGCGTCGCCGACCAGGTGCCCCAAGGTGTCGTTGACGTCCTTGAAGCGGTCCAGGTCGATCAGCATCACCGCAATGCGCCGCCGCCGATTGGCGGCGGTCATGATCATGTCGCGCATCGTTTCGCGCAGCAGGTTGCGGTTCGGCAGGCCGGTCAGCGAGTCGTACCACGCAAGCTGCTCGATGCGGCTTTCGGCCTCCTGTCGCTGCGCCGCCTCCATCGCGAGCGAAACCATCAGCGCCGCGGTTGCGGCGAAGTTGACCTCGTCCTCGTCCCAGTGACGCGGCGACTCGTGGTGCACGCACAGCACGCCTTGCACCGTGCCGTCGAGCAGCACCGGAGCGTCGAGCAACGCACGCACGCCGCTCCAGCGGCGGTCGCCTGCCAGGCGCGCGGTCAACGCCGAACGGCGGGCGTCGTCAACCACCAGCGGCTGGCGGTCGCGCAAGCGGGCGAAGTACTCGGGGAACGCCGTGGCCGGAACCTCGACGCCAATCCAGTCGCGTGCGAAACGCTCGTGCCGACCCTCGAACATCGCTTCGCACAACAGACTTTCCGGGTTGCGCACGTGTCGCCAGAAACTCACCGAGTCGGCCCGCAGCGTCTCGGCCGTCGTGCGCAACACGCGCGCGAGCGATTGCGCGAAGTCGGCGCGCGTATGAATCGCCAGTTCCAGCAGGCGCTCGCGGAACTCGAGGCGGCGCGCCTGCTGAGACCCGTCGCCGGCGCGCTGGGCCAGGACCGTGCCCACATCGCGCGCGGTCACCAGCAGGCCGCCGAGCGCAGGCTCCGCGGTGCAGTTGCGAATCGCCACCCACAGGCGGTGCACGGCGCCGTTCGCACCGCTGGCGCGCACCAGGCACGTGTGCGTGCGCTCGCCCGCGACGTCGATCGCCGCGGCCTGGATCGCTTCCAGCAGCGCGGGCCGATCCGGTTCGATCGCCAGCGCCGCGCCTGGCTGGCCCAGCGTCGACTCCGGCTCGATGCCGAGCGCGGCGCGGATCGCCGGCGACTGGTAGCGCACGGTGCCGCCGGCGTCGAGCACCATCAACACGTCCGCGGTGTTCTCGGCGAACACGACCAATCTGCGCTCGATGCGCTCTGCACGGGCCGCCAGCTCGCGCAACTCGGTCACGTCGCGGGCGCCGACCACGACTGCCCGCACCAGCGGATCGCGCAGCCGATCGATGAGCACGGCATCGATCCAACGACCGCCCCGGCCGTCGCCGCGGGTGCGCAACCGCCAAAGGTAGCCGCGCCTGCCCTCGCCGCCACGACCCCCGCGCAGCGCCTCAAAGGCTTGCAGGAACTCTGCGCTCGACGTTTCGTCGAGCAGGTATTCGAAGGGAACCCCCAGCAGATCGGGCAGTGCGACCCCGGTCGCCGCCTCGGCCGCCGCATTGGCGGCGAGTAAGCGTCGATCGGCGCCGACGAGCAGCGCCAGATCGGTCGCGGGCTGCGCCAGCGCCTGCACCCGTGCGCGCCGCGCGCGCTCCTCGCGTGCCGCGCGGCGCTGCGGCTCAATGTCGCGCAACGCGATCGCCACCACATTTTCCTGCTCGAAGCGCAGCAACTCGGCGTCGAGTTCGAGCGCAAGAATGCGGCCGTCCGTCAGGGGCAGCTTGGCCTGCAGTGCGACTCGACCGCGCTCCTGCAGCCGGGCCCACAGCTTGGCCCAGCGGCGGGCGGACTCGCGGTGACGACGGAAGGCGACGAGCTCGGAAAGATGGCGCCCCACCACCGCATCGGCAACGAGCCCCAGCAGCGCAGTCGCCGCGGCGTTTGCGGCGAGCACCTGCGCCGAGGCGTTCATGCACACGACCGGCAGCGGCAGATGGTCGAAGGCCGCCTGCTTGAGCGACCCCTCGACGGCCGACTGCCTCAGCGGTATGACGGTCGAAGCCACGAACGTCCTCGTTTCCTGCGGCGCGGCCGGCTGGCGCCGATGCGGCCGGCGCAGGCGTAGATTTGCGGCGAGGATTGTGCCACGCGCACAGCCGCGGGGTGAGCGAGGCGACGGCCCGCAGAGGACTGCGCGCGCAGGCTCGCTACACTCGGTCGCCGCTTGCGCACGGCGCGCTCGACGACCCGGTCGTGCATCGCACGCCGTGACGATGCGCGCAAGCCGCGTCGAGCCTTCATCGGAGCGCGGTCGCGCAGGTGCCGCAGATGATCGAACAACAACATAGCGCAGCGCCGTCCGGAAACTTCGGGCGCGCCCCGTTTCTTGCGCTGGCCGTAGCGAGCCGGGTGCCGTTCGGGTCGCCGAACGACAATGTCGTCGCGCAGGCGCGCGTCGGTCATGCGACGCACATCCGCTCCGTTCCCGGCCCCGTGCGGTGGGCGCGCGCCATCGCAACGTCGGCGCTCGGCACGTCGCAGGCGCCAAACGCCTGCGGCCAGGGCATCGCGCCGGTGGCGCGAGCGTGGCTCGCACGGCTGCTGTCGATCGCTGGCCTTCACGCCGGGCTCGTGTTTGCGTTACGGAGCGGCGGCATCGCGATCTGCCGCCGGCCGAACGGCGCTGTGCTGCGCACGCGGCTGACCATCGGTGCGGCGCTCGCGCTTGCGTCAACCCTCTGAAGAAAGGACTCCCGCTATGTTCAAAGCGATCTGCCTGACCCGCACCGACGACCGGTTCGCCGCGCGCATCGCCGAACTCGACGATGCCGCGCTCGAGGCCGCGACCGCGGGCGCCGATGTGACCGTCGCGGTGGAGTACTCGACAATCAACTACAAGGACGCGCTGGCGCTGACCGACAAGTCGCCGATCGTGCGCAAGTGGCCGATGGTCGCCGGCATCGACGCCGCCGGGACCGTGCTGGCGAGCAGCCACCCGCTGTGGAAGCCGGGCGAGAAGGTCGTGCTGACCGGCTGGGGCGTTGGCGAGTCGCACTGGGGCGGGCTCGCGCAGAAGGCCAGGTTCAAGGGCGACTGGCTGGTCGCGCCACCCGCACCCTTCGGCACCAAGCAGGCGATGGCCGTCGGCACCGCCGGCTTCACGGCCGCGTTGTGCGTGATGGCGCTGGAGCGCCACGGGTTGACGCCCGAACAGGGCGACGTGCTCGTCACCGGCGCTACGGGCGGCGTCGGTTCGATCGCGGTCGCACTGCTGGCCGCACGCGCTTATCGCGTCGTCGCCTCGACCGGCAAGCTTGGCGAGGCCGATTATCTGAAGTCGCTCGGCGCCGCGGACGTGATCGACCGTGCCGAACTGTCGGCACCCGGCAAGCCGCTGCAGAAGGAGCGCTGGGCGGCGGTCGTCGACTCGGTCGGCAGCCACACGCTGGTCAACGCCTGCGCGCAAACGCGCGCCGAAGGGGCGGTCGCCGCCTGCGGGCTGGCCCAAGGCATGGACTTTCCGGCCACGGTGGCGCCGTTCATCCTGCGCGGCGTCTCCCTGCTCGGGATCAACAGCGTAACCGCGCCGCGCCCGCGCCGCGAGGCGGCGTGGCAGTTGCTCGCGCAGTCGCTCGACCTTGCCAAGCTCGACGCAATGACGCGTGTCGTACCGCTCGCCGAAGCGTTCGATGTCGCGCGCGACCTGCTCGCAGGCCGGGTGCGCGGCCGCGTCGTCGTCGACGTCAACCGCTGAGGCGGGCCGATGAAGTTCTCGGTCAGCCACGCGCGCGACGGCGCCTTTACGCACGACGGCCTGCGGCCGTTCTTCGAATACCGCGACCTCGGAATCCGCGCGGCGACGGACGGCAAGGTCGTCGCGCACGTGATCCGCGCGCGTCGCGGCACGGCGGCCGAACATCGGCGCCACCATCACGAAGTGCAATTCCAGCTCGTCTACGTGCTGCGCGGCTGGATCAAGTTCGAGTACGAAGGCGTGGGCGAGGTGCTGCTCAGCGCAGGTTCGTGCGTTCACCAGCCGCCGGGTATCCGCCACAAGGAGCTCGGCCACTCCGACGATCTGGAGATGCTTGAGATCGTCATGCCGGCCGACTTTGCCACCGTCGTCGACGACGACTGACCGGCATCGCGTTCGCAAGCGACAGCGACGCACGCGCGCGGGTTCCAAGCCCCGGGGCCGCCAGAACAACTCATGGCGCCGGTACGCCGGGCTGCTAACGTAGCGGCCCGCGAAGCGACGGCGCCCGCGGTGCCACGTCCCATCTTCTGCACGATGACGAACCGATGATCCAACTGAACGTCAACGGGCGCGGCGTTTCGGTCGACGCCGATCCGACCACGCCGCTGCTGTGGGTGCTGCGCGAACGGCTCGGGTTGACCGGCACCAAGTTCGGCTGCGGCATCGCCGTCTGCGGCGCGTGCACGGTGCACCTAAACGGCCAGCCGGTGCGCAGCTGCAGCACCCCCTTGTCGGCCGCTGCCGGCGCGCAGGTCGTCACGATCGAAGCGATGACATCCGACCGCGTCGGCCGCGCCGTGCAGGACGCTTGGGTGCGCAATGATGTCGTGCAATGCGGCTATTGCCAGTCGGGCCAGGTGATGGCCGCGACCGCGCTGCTGAAGTCCAAGCGCAACCCGAGCGACAAGGACATCGACGAGGCGCTCGCCGGCAACCTCTGCCGCTGCGGCACCTACGCGCGCATCCGCGCCGCGATCAAGGACGCCGCCAAGGCGCTCGGTTGAGGAGGATGCGATGGACCGCCTCTTCGAAGCCGACGCCGCCGATGCGCTCGCGCAACTTTCGACGACGCAACCGATCAAGCTCGCGCGCCGCGATTTCCTCAAGGCCACCGGTGTCGCAGGCGGCGGACTGATGCTCGCGATCGGCCTGCCCGCCAGCGCGCTACTTGGCGGCCGCATCGCGCAGGCGCAGGAGCCGGGCAAGAAGTTCGTCTACCCGCCGGCCGCGTTCATCCGCATCGGCACCGACGACAGCGTGACGATCCTCGTCAACAAGCTCGAATTCGGTCAGGGCGTGTTCACGTCGCTGCCGATGCTGATCGCCGAAGAGCTCGAGTGCGACTGGAAAAAGGTGCGCGCCGAACATGCGCCGGCCGCGCAGGTCTACGCGCATCCGGGCTTCGGGATCCAGATGACCGGCGGCTCGCAGTCGGTGACGTCGAGCTGGCAGCAGTTGCGCGTGATCGGCGCCGCCGCCCGCGACATGCTGCTGACCACCGCCGCGCTGCGCTGGAAGGTCGACAAGGCACGGCTCGACACCCGCGACGGCCTCGTCATCGAGATCGGCGGGCAGAAGCGGCGCATCAACTACGGCGCGCTCGCCGACGACGCGATGAAGCTCGAAGTGCCGGCGAAGATCGGCATCAAGGCCGACCCGCGCGACTTCCGCCTGATCGGCAAGCCGACCCGTCGCATCGATGCGCGCGAAAAGGTCGACGGCAGTGCGCAGTTCGCGATCGACAAGACGCTGCCCGGCATGCTGGTCGCGGTGGTCGCCCGGCCGCCGGTCTTTGGCGGCCGCGTCAAGCAGGCCGACCTCGATCCGATCAGGATCACGGTCCAAGGCTTCAAGACGATGTTCGTGATTCCGGTCGATCGCGGCGGCAGCGGCGTCGCGGTCGTCGCCGACGGCTACTGGCCGGCCAAGACCGTACGCGACGGCCTGAAGATCGAATGGGAGCTGCCGGCGGGACCGACGACGAGCGAGCAACTCGCGCAGTACAGGGCACTGGCCGCGCAGCCGGGACTGCCCGCGCGCGCCGACGGGTCGCCCAACGCGATCGACGGTGCGGCCAAGCGCATCGAGGCGGAGTTCGAGTTCCCTTATCTCGCGCACGCCGCGATGGAGCCGCTCAACGCGGTGATCGACCTGCGAGCGGATCGCTGCGACGTCTGGTGCGGCTCGCAGTTCCAGACGGTGGACCAGATCCGTATCGCGCAGGCCGCGGGGCTGCAGCCGGAGCAGGTCAACCTGGTGACGACCTACGCCGGCGGCGGCTTCGGCCGGCGCGCGAATCCGGTGTCGGACTATCTGGTCGAGGCGGTGCAGGTCGCCAAGGGGATGAAGCAGGCGGGACTCGACGTTCCGGTCAAGGTGATCTGGTCGCGCGAGGACGACATGCGCGGCGGCTACTACCGGCCGCTGCACGTGCATCGTGTAGCGATCGGCCTCGACGCCAAGGGCCGCCCGCTCGCGTGGCAGCACACGATCGTCGGTCAGTCGATCGTCAAAGGCACGGCGTTCGCGAAGTTCCTGATCAAGGACGGCGTGGATCACACGATGACCGAAGGCGTGGTCGACACGCCGTACAAGCTGCCGAACATGCGCGTTTCTGTCCATCATCCGGACGTCAACGTGCCGGTGCTGTGGTGGCGCTCGGTCGGCCACACGCACACCGCATTCGTGATGGAGACGCTGATCGACGAGCTGGCGGCCGCCGCGAAGCAGGACCCCATCGCCTATCGCCTGTCGTTGCTCGACGCCAAGCACGCGCGACACCGCGCGGTGCTCAATCTCGTGCGCGAAAAGTCCGGCTGGGGCAGGCCGCTCGCGCAAGGACGCGCGCGCGGCGTGGCGATCCACGAGAGCTTCGGCTCGGTGTGTGCCCACGTTGCCGAGGTGTCGGTCGAGAACAACGCGATCCGCGTGCACCGCGTGACCTCGGCGATCGACTGCGGCACCGCCGTCAACCCGCTCGGCGTCGACGCGCAGGTGCAGTCGGCGCTGGTGTTCGGACTGTCGGCGGCGCTGTACGGAAAGATCACGCTGAAAAACGGCGCGGTCGAGCAGACCAACTTCCACGAGTACCCGGTGCTGCGCATCGACGAGATGCCCGAGATCGGCGTGCACATCGTGCCGAGCCACGCGCCACCGACGGGGGTCGGCGAGCCGGGTACGCCCCCGATCGCGCCGGCCGTCGCCAATGCCGTGTTCCAGCTCACTGGCAAGCGGCTGCGCCGACTGCCGTTTAACCTGGCTTCGGCCTGATCACCGGCGCCACTTGCGGCAGAATCCTTTCGCAACGCCGAGACTTGCACACCCCCTGCGACACGAACGAAACGGAGCCGGAAGAATGAGACCACGCTTGCTGCTACGAGCCGCCACCCTCGCCGTCGCCGGCCTGCTGATCGCCGCCGGCTCTGCCATCGCCAAGGATCGCCAGGAATGCGATCGCATCTACAAGCCGTCGGTGGGCCAGCCCGGCAAGGATGTCGTCTGGGTGCCCACACCCGACGAACTCGTGCAGCGCATGCTGGCGATGGCCAAGGTCACACCGAAGGACATCGTCTACGACCTCGGCGCCGGTGACGGCAAGATCGCGATCGCTGCTGCCAAGCTCGGCGCCAGGGCGGTCGGCATCGAATACAACCCGGACATGGCCAGGCTCGCGCAGTGCTACGTCGAGGCCGAAGGGCTGGCCGGCAAGGCCAAGATCATCCAGGGCGACATTTTCAAGGAGGACTTCAGCCGCGCCACCGTCGTCACGATGTATCTGCTGCCGGAGCTGAACCTCAGGCTGCGCCCCACGATCCTCAACATGCGGCCCGGCACGCGCGTGACCTCGCACCAGTTCACGATGGGCGATTGGGAAGCGGATGAAACCGCGGAAATCGACTATCGCACCGCGTATCTGTGGATCGTTCCGGCGAGGGTCGAGGGCGACTGGAGCTTCCGCGACGCGAGCGGCCAGCAGTTCATCGTCGCGCTGATGCAGAAATATCAGAAGATCAGCGGCGACGTCACCGTCGGCGGCAGGAAGCAGCCGCTGGTCGGCGCCACGCTGCGCGGCGACGAGATCCGCTTCGCATTCAACGACGACAAGGGCGTCACCCGCACATTGACGGGCACGGTCCGCGGCGACGAGATCAACGGCACGCTGCGCGCCGCCGGCGGCGGCGAGGTCAAGGTCAGCGGCACGCGGCGTTGAGCGCGCGCGGCCCGTTCGAGTTCAACGACGAGCCCCGCGGTCGCGGGGCTTCTTGCATCGGAGTCCCGTCCATGAGCGCCACCACCGGTTCCGCCGCATCCGCGGCCGCTGCGCCCGCCGTCGCCGCGCCGCGCCCCGCACTGTCGGTGTTCGACGCGGTGATGATCGTCACCGGCATCATCATCGGCGGCGGCATCTTTTCGTTTCCGCCGCTGGTGGCCGGCATGACCGGCTCGGTCGAATGGATGTTCGGCGCGTGGCTCGCGGGCGCGGCGCTCGCGCTGATCGGCGCGCTGTGCTACGCGGAGCTGGCGACCACCTTTCCGAACGCCGGCGGCGACTATCACTTCCTGACACGCGCCTACGGCAAGGACCTGTCGTTCTTCTTCGCGTGGGCGCGAGTGACGGTGATCACCAGCGGTTCGATCGCGCTGCTCGCGTTCGTGTTCGGCGACTATGCCTCGCGCGTCGTTTCGCTCGGTGCGCATTCGTCGGCGATCTATGCGGCGCTGGTCGTCGTGCTGCTGACGGCCGTCAACGTCGCAGGACTGCGCGAATCGGCGCGCACGCAGAACGTGATGTCGGCGCTGCTCGTGCTGGGCATCCTGCTGGTGGTCGTATCGGGGTTCGCCAGCCCCGCAGCGGCCGCGCCGCCGCCGGCGGCATCGAGCGGAATGCCGGCGCTGTTCGGCACCGCGCTGCTGTTCGTGCTGTTCACCTTTGGCGGGTGGAACGAGGCCGCCTACATCTCGGCCGAAGTGCGCGGGGGCAGTCGCGCGATCGTCAAGGCGCTGGTACTGGCGCTGGGGCTCGTGACGGTCGTGTACGTGCTGTTCGTCGCCGCGCTGCTCGTCGGGCTCGGCTTCGACGGGCTGAAAGCGAGCAAGCAGGTCGCCGCCGACGTCGCGCAAAAATCGATGGGCACCTTCGGCGAGAAGCTGATCGGAGCGCTGGTGGCACTGGCCGCGCTGACCTCGATCAACGCGACGATGCTGGTGGCGGCGCGCACCAACTACTCGGTCGGGCGCGACTGGCCGCTGTTCGGCTTCATGGGGCGCTGGCATGGCGGGCGCGATGCGCCGGTGGTCGCGTTCGTCGTCACCGGTGCGCTGTCGCTGGCACTGGTGGCGTTCGCCGCAGTCAACCAGAGCGGCGTCAAGTTCATGGTCGACTTCACCGCGCCGGTGTTCTGGTTCTTCTTCCTGCTGACCGGCATCGCGCTGTTCGTGCTGCGCTTCCGCTACGCGCACGTCGCGCGGCCGTTTAGCGTGCCGATGTACCCGGTGCTGCCGATGGTGTTCGTCGCGACCTGCGCCTTCCTCCTTTATAAGAGCCTCGAGTTCACGCTGCAGAACCGGGCGATCCAGATCGCGCTCTACGTGATGCTGGCGGGTGTCGTCGTATGGGTGGTCGCGCGGCTGCGACGGGGCGCGTGATCCGGCTCGACGTCTTCGGCCGCCGCATGGATGCCGTATACGACGGCCGCAGGCGGCTGATCGACGTCGGCAGCGAGGGCAAGCGCCGGCCGAGCGATCTCGTGATCCACGACTTCGCCGCGCCGGACGATCTCGAGCAGTACCCGTTCGACTTGCTGCACGAATCCGCGCATCCGCGCCACCCCCGCATCGCGCGGCTGCCCGACGCGCCATGAAAACCGTCGTCGGCCTCCTGCTGGCCGCGGGTGTGGGCGCGCGCTTCGATGCGACCGGGGCGCGGCTGAAGCTGCTCGAACCCGCGCCGAGCGGCGCGCACGCCGGCCGGCCGCTCGCGGTCGCCGCGGCCCTGAATCTGCAGGCCGCCGTCGACGAGGTCGTCGCCGTCGTGCGGCCGATCGACGCCGAGCCACAACGCCGGCTGCACACGGCGCTGGCCGAGGTCGGTTGTCGACTCGTCGTGTGCGAACGCGCGGTCGAAGGCATGGGTGCTTCGATCGCCTGCGGCGTGCGCGCGACGCGCGACGCCGCAGGCTGGCTGATCGCGCTGGCGGACATGCCGGCGATCGCGCCGGCGACGATCGCGGCGGTCGCGCAGGCGCTGCGCGCCGGGCACGCGGCAGTCGCGCCTTTTGTCGGCGATCGCCGCGGCCATCCGGTCGGCTTTTCGCGCGCCTGCTTCGAAGAGCTCGTGCAGCTCGCCGGCGACGCCGGCGCGCGCAGCGTGCTCGCCCGCCATCCGCCGTTCAGGATCGCCGTCGACGACCCGGGTGCGCTGCTCGACATCGACTCGCCGTCTGACCTGGAATCGCCTTGACCGCCGCCGCACGGTCGCGCGTCGCGCCGCAAGGGGCGCAGCCGGCTTATTCTTGACCTGCCCGCGCCGCGCGCGGGCGCCAATCGGCGACCGCTTCCACGAAGGAGAACAGGCATGCCGAAGGTCCGCGTCATCAAGCCCCACGAACTGGAGCGCGGCGAGGTCTTCCTCACCGAGTTCTACCCCGCACTGCTGGCCGAAGGCGATTCCTGGTTTTCGCTGGGCGCGATCCCCGCGTACAACATGCTCGATCCGCTCGAGTTCGAAACGTTCGGCGCGGTGGTCAACCTCGCCGATCCGGGCGACACCGCCGACGACATGCGCAAGGCGCTGCCCGCGAGCGGTGCCAAACGCATCGACCTGTGGGCTTCCGAGCTGGCCGTGCATCTGGCCGACCGCAACGCGTATCCGTATCAGGGCATCCTGCTGTCGGCCGGCGGCAACGATCTGATCGCGGCCTTCCCGCATCTGCTGGCGCGCGGCGTCGACTACGCGAATGCTGACCCCGCCGACCCGGCAGCGCTGATCGACGCCGATGCGCTCGCGCGCTTCGACGCCTTCCTCACCGACAGCCTCACGGGGATCGTGCGCTTCGTCCGCGAAGAGGGCGGACCGAACCGCGACGCGCCGATCTTCACGCACACCTACGACTACCCGACGCCGAACGACGCGCCGGCGCGCATCTTCGGCGTGCGCGTCGGCTCGGCGTGGATGTATCCGAAGCTGGTCGAGGCGGGCGTGCCGCAGAACTTGTGGATCCCGATCTCGGATTTTCTGATCGAGCATCTGGCGCGGCTTCTGCGCGGGCTCGACCTTCCGGACTTCCACGTGGTCCACACGCTCGGCACGATCCAGCGCGCCGCGCTCGGCGCCACGGGCTCGTCGGGCGAATGGGACAACGAGATCCACCCGAGCCGGCGCGGCTACGCCAAGCTCGCCGCCAAGATGGCCGCGGCGATCCGCGCGGAACTCGGCCTGCCCTGAGGTTCAGCCGCGGCGGACGAGTGCCGCGACCAGCGCGAGCGCGAGCAGCACGAACCAGACGAGCGCCCACGCCGGCATGCTGAGCCCGAGAAAGCTCCAGTCGACCGCGCCGCAATCGCCGCTGCCGCGAAAGACCTTCGGCAGCACCTCGTACAACGGAAAGTTCTCCAGCATCGTCGCCAGCCCCGGCCCGCAGGCGAGGCTTTCAGGGTGCAACTGGATCCAGACGTGGCGTGCGGCGGTGCCCGCTCCCGCCAGCGCGGCAACCAGTCCGACCGCACCGGGCACGACGCGCCAGGCGCGCGCACCGGCCAGCGTGGCGACGGCCGCCGCCGCGCCGACCGCGACGAACGCATAGCGCTGCAGGATGCACAGCGGACACGGCTCCAGCCCTTCGACGTGCTGGAAGTACAGCGCCGCGGCCAGCAGCGCGACGACGACGGCGAGCACCGCGCCGTAGATGCGCCGCGCGCTCAACGCGCGCGGTCCGAAGACGGGTATCGGCATGCGGCGATCGTAGCAAGCGCGACCGAACGCGGCCGGTGGCGGCGCCGCCGCGCTTGCCCGCCGCGCCTGCCCCGGTGGATGATCGCAGCCACGATGAAGATGCTCGAGTTGCTCCGGTTGTTGCCGCTGGCGGACTGAGAAGGTGTGAAGATTTCGTCGCGAGCGGGCCGCTGGCTAGGCGCACGCAGCCGCAGGGCCGAGACATATCAAGTAGATAGGCGAGGCCCGAGCAGCGCGCAACGACGCCAGCGGGCCGCGCAGCAG
>JBBIJJ010000077.1:0-14717 GCA_037446035.1 Burkholderiales bacterium | reverse complement strand
GGTCATTCCGAGCGAAGCCTCTTGTCCCTCCTGTCGAATCCATTCTCAGTTCCGAGTCGAAGTCCTTCGTCATACCGAGCGACAGCGAGGAATCTCAGCCACTCGCCGCGCCGAGATCCCTCGCTTTGCTCGGGATGACAAGGCGGCGACTCGGGATGACAAGGCGGCAACCCGGGATGACAAGGCGCCAACCCGGGATGACAAGGCGCCGACTCGGGATGACGCCGCGACTCGCGGCCGCGAGTCGGGACATCGAAGCTGCGGCGCGGGATGACAAAGCCAGCGCTCCGGAGAATGACACGATCGCCGGTCGCGATGACACCGCCGCGCGCTCGGGCGATCCCGAACGGCGCCGACAGCGGAGCGATTCCACTCCAGGCCGGCGTTCTGCGCCGCTGCGGTTCAGCGTTTCAGCTGCAACGCGCTGACGGCCGCGCGCAACTCGGCGACCTCGGCGCGCAGTGCGCCGAGTTCCGCGCGCAGGGCGGCGATCTCGCCGTCGGCGGACGCTTCAACCCGTCCAGCGTCGGGCTGGACCGGACCGCTCAGCAGGTGCGCCCAGCGGCTCTCGCGTTCGCCCGGGCGGCGCGGCAGCTTGACGACGAGCGCGCCGCCCTGCGCGTCGGGGCGCGTGGCCAGCTCCTCGAGAAACGCCTCGACCGACGAGATGTCGGCGAAGCGATGCAGCCGCTCGGCGCCGATCCGCAGTTCGGCGGCCGTCTGCTGGCCACGCAGCATCAGTACCGCGAGCAGCGCCTCGGCTTGCGTTGGGATCTTCAGCGCGCGGCCGAGGTTGTGCGAATAGCGGGCCACGCGCGCGCCGCTCGACTCGATGACCAGCGCGGCGTGCTTCAACTCGTCGAGCGCGGACTGCACCTGCGCCTCGGACAACTCGAGCACCGGGTCACGGTTGTTCTTCTGATTGCAGCCGGCCACCAGCGCGTTGAGCGACAGCGGGTACGTGTCCGGGACGGTCCGTTCCTTCTCGACCAGCACGCCGAGCACGCGCGTCTCGGCAAGCGACAGCGTCTTCATCGTCGTCGGTTCCTTGCGCGGTCGCGCGCGGGGGTCGTCACGCCGCGCGCGCCAGCCAGCGGCCAACCCAGGTGCGCGGCGGCTCGCTCCCGGTGCGCACGTAGTCGATTGCGGCGTCGTCGCCGAGCAGGCGCCATTGCAGCCTTTCGGCTTCGTCGTCGCCGGCGAACAGGATGCGATCGCCCGCGCGCAGCGGCGTCGACTCGTCGGGCAGCAGACGATCGCGACCCTGCTGCAGAAGCAGCAGCGGCGTCGCAGGCAGGCGCAGCCGGCGGTCGTCCGGGTCGAGCAGCAGGTGGCCGAGCGTGAGCTTCGGCTCGGGATTTTCGACGAACGCGCGCCGCATGCCGAGTGCCGCCGAATCGCAGGTGACCGCCCACGTGTACGGCACGCGGTCGCCGACCAGATCATGCAGGCGAGCGCACACGCCGGCCGCCCAGGCGTTGCTCTGCTCGCGCGCCAGCAGCAGGAAGCGATTCAGCAGCGGTGTGGTCAGCAGTTGCACGCATTCGTTCGCCATCAGTTGCGCCTGCACGAAGCGCAGATTGGCGCGCGCAGCGTCGATCAGCGCGCGGTTGCCGACCTGGTTCTGCCGGATCACGACGAACAGGCGCCGGCGCAGCCGGCGTGCGGCCACCACGACCGCGAGATTGCTGGCATCGTCGTCGGTGCCGGCGATCAGCCCGCACGCCTCTTCGATGCCGGCGCGCCGCAGCGACTCCTCGGCGAGCCCACTGCCGACGACATGGTCTCCGCCGCAACGCGCGGGATCGCTGTCGATGGCGCGCCACGTCAGGCCGGCGCGCTCGAGCGCGCCAGCGAGCGCGCGGCCGAAACGGCCGTAGCCGACGATCACCCAATGGCCGCGCGGCGCCTCGACGCGCGCCGGCGGCGGCGCCCCCGGCGTGCCGGTCAGCCAATCCTCGAGCCGCAGCGCGTCCGGCCGGCTCAGCGCGAGCGCGAAGTTGAATGCGAACGTCTCGAACGGATTGACGATCGTGACGCCGCCGAACGCGGCCAACGTGTCCTGCGCCACGCGCGACCTGACACGCGCCAGCACGGGCAGCTGCGGCGCCAGCACCTTGGCCTCGAGCGCGATCGTCTGGTTGGCCGCGTCCTCGGCAGTCAGCACCGCAAGGCCCTGACAGTTCGGATGACGGATGCCCGCGGCCTCGAGCAGATCGGGCGCACGCGCATCGCCGATCGCGCCGATCGCCGGTTGCACGCTGTCCTGCACGAGGAGCGGACGCAGCCGCTCCGGGCTGCGCTCGATGACCACCGTCGCGTAGCCCAGACGGTCGAACGCTTCGGCCAGTCGGCGCCCGCTCTGACCGTAGCCGCAGATCACGAAAAAACGGTCGGACAGCCGGCGCACGCGCGACTGGAAACGACCGCGTGCGAGCGCTTCGCGGAAAGCCGGGTGCTGCGCCAGCGCGATGATCGAGCCGAGCGCGTACGCCCAGCCGACTACCGACAGATAGATGCTGACGGTCATCCACAGTCGCTGCGCGTACGAGAACGGGTACGGTACCTCGCCGAAGCCGATCGTCGTCGCCGTGTAGCTCATCACGTAGAACGCGTCGAACAGCGACATGCGCCACGGGTTGCCGTCGGCGTCGCGCCCCGGCATCAGCACCAGTCCGAAGATCGAGATCGCGTAGGCGCCGATCAGCACGATCAGCGGCGTGCGCAGCCGCCGCAGGACGATGAGCTGGATGTCCGTCATGCTGTCGTGGCCGTGCCCTCAGAGGGGGTGAATCGTTCGACTGCGCGGACCGCCGGCGAAGGAATCCGCACGCCTTCTCAGCGGGCGCGCCGCAGGGTTTCGCCGATCAGCAGCGCGACCGAGATGAAGTTGGCCACGAGCGCGCCGCCGGACAGCGACACGACGGTCGCGATCACCTCGCCCTCGGACGGCAGGCCCGAAACGTTCGTCGCCCACATCCACATGATCGCCGCCGCGAGCAACTGCAGCACCGCGACGATGCTGGTGGCCAGATGCACCGCGCCGATGTGCGTGCGGTCACCGAATTTCAGCGTCATCGCGATCAGGTTGACGACGAAGGTGGCGCCGAGCTCGAGCGGATGGTGATGTTCGGGGTTGTCGATCTCGCCGATGAAGAAGCCGAAGTTCAGCGTGCAGGCGAGGATCACGAAGGCGCCGAAGATGACTTTTTCGAGGTTCATGTTCTTGCTTCTCGCAGGTTCGGCGCGCGCGACGGACCGCTGCACCGGCACGTGCGCGCCGCCGCAGCCAGCCGGCGCGCGCACCGAATCTTATCGGCAGTTACGACCCGGGATGACACCCGCCCACAGCCGCGCACGCCCGCCGCAGGCTGGAAATCGCGCTCGTTCGGACCGCCGCGATCTACCCGCGCGCGCCACGCGCGCGCAGCCCGCGCCGGCCCCTTGCCCTGTCCCGCTTCACGCGCGCCGGTAGATCTCGCCGCCCTGCCGGACGAACTCGACGGCTTTTTCCTGCATGCCACGCTGTAACGCGTCCGCGGCCGCGAGGCCCTGCCGCTCGGCGTAGTCGCGCACGTCCTGCGTGATCTTCATGCTGCAGAAGTGCGGCCCGCACATCGAGCAGAAGTGCGCGGTCTTCATCGCCTCCTTCGGCAGCGTTTCGTCGTGAAAATCGCGCGCGGTGTCGGGATCGAGCCCGAGGTTGAACTGGTCCTCCCAGCGGAACTCGAAGCGCGCCTTCGACAAGGCGTTGTCGCGCAACTGCGCGCCGGGGTGACCTTTCGCCAGATCGGCCGCGTGCGCGGCGATCTTGTACGCGATGATGCCGTCCTTGACGTCCTTCTTGTTCGGCAGGCCCAGGTGCTCCTTCGGCGTGACGTAACAAAGCATCGCCGTGCCGTACCAGCCGATCAGCGCCGCGCCGATCGCGCTGGTGATGTGGTCGTAGCCCGGCGCGATGTCGGTCGTCAGCGGGCCCAGCGTGTAGAACGGCGCTTCGTGGCAGTGTTGCAACTGCAGGTCCATGTTCTCGCGGATCAGCTGCATCGGCACGTGCCCCGGCCCCTCGATCATCACCTGCACGTCGTGCCGCCACGCGATCTGCGTGAGCTCGCCGAGGGTCTTGAGCTCCGCGATCTGCGCCTCGTCGTTGGCGTCGTAGATCGAGCCGGGGCGCAGGCCGTCGCCAAGGCTGAAGGCGACGTCGTACGCCTTCATGATTTCGCAGAGTTCCTCGAAGCGTTCGTACAGGAACGACTCGCGGTGGTGCGCCAGGCACCACTTGGCCATGATCGAGCCGCCGCGCGAGACGATGCCGGTCATCCGCTTCGCGGTCATGGGAATGAAGGGCAGGCGCACCCCGGCGTGGATCGTGAAGTAATCCACGCCCTGCTCGGCCTGCTCGATCAGCGTGTCGCGGAAGATCTCCCAGGTGAGTTCTTCGGCTTTGCCTTCGACCTTCTCCAGCGCCTGGTAGATCGGCACCGTGCCGATCGGCACCGGCGAGTTGCGCAGGATCCACTCGCGCGTCTCGTGGATGTGCTTGCCGGTCGACAGATCCATCACCGTGTCCGCGCCCCAGCGGATCGCCCAGGTCATCTTCTCGACTTCCTCGCCAATCGAGCTGGTGACGGCCGAGTTGCCGATGTTGGCGTTGACCTTGACCAGGAAGTTGCGGCCGATCGCCATCGGCTCGGCTTCCGGGTGGTTGATGTTGGCGGGGATGATCGCGCGGCCGCGGGCGACCTCGTCGCGCACGAACTCCGGCGTGATGCGCTCCGGCAGCTGCGCGCCGAAGCGCTGCCCCGGATGCTGGCGCCTGAGCATGTCGGCAAACCCGTCCATGCGCCGGTTCTCGCGGATCGCGACGAATTCCATCTCGGGCGTGACGATGCCGCGCCGCGCATAGTGCATCTGCGTCACGTTCGCGCCCGGCTTCGCGCGGCGTGGCCGGCGCTTCAGGTCGAAGCGCAGCTCGGCGAGCTTCGGGTCGGCGAGGCGCTCGAGGCCGTAGCGCGAGGTCGGCCCGGGCAGTTCCTCGGTGTCGCCGCGCTCGGCGATCCAGTTCGCGCGCAGCGGCGGCAGCCCGGCGCGAATATCGATCTTCACCGCCGGGTCGGTGTACGGACCCGAGGTGTCGTAGACCGCGAGCGGCGGGTTCTTTTCGATGCCGAAGGAAGCCGGCGTGTCGCTTTGAGCGATCTCGCGCATCGGCACGCGGATGTCGGGGCGCGAACCCTCGACGTAGATCTTGCGCGACTTGGGCAGCGGCACGATCGCCGCTTCGTCGACGTACGCCTCGACGGCGCGGAAAGGCTGGCGGGCGTTCATACGGCTCTCCCCGTTTGGCGGAGAGCGGACGTACGGGCCGAAGGCAGCCGGTGCGTTTCCCTCCGCCGGTGTTAACCGGATCAGGTTCTGGCGCCGTCCCGGCCACGGCGCCGGCACGGCTCCAAGGGACTGTCTCAACCGGCCGCCGGCACGGCGGCCAGTACCCCCAACGCGTGGCGCCGCGCGGCGCGATCAGCGCAGGTTGCGGATCGCGCTCGTCGCTGCGTCGTGTTTGGACTTCATGATATTCGAGATCTCGGCAAACCGCGCGTGCTCGCGCTCGATGCGCTCCCGCAGCTGCAGGTACTCGCGGTTGAAGGCGGTCTGGATCTGCGCGGTCGTCGCCGCGGTCCCGCGTTCGGCCAGTTCGCGCGCCTGCTGGCTCTGCGCTCGCAGCCAGCGGTCGTAGCCTTGCACCTTGGCGCGCTCCTCCGCGGTCAGCGTCGTCGTCGGTTTCATGCGTGAAGCCGCGGTGAATCGGCGCGCCGCCGTCTGCAGCGCCGCGGTGCGCGCCTTCGTGCAGGCATCGAGCGGCTGCGTGCAGCCGGTCTCGGGCGCCGGTTGCGCTGCCGCGCCAGCGCCGAGCGCGCACGCCAATCCCATCGCGACGAGCAACGAACGAATCACGTCTTGCCTCCCAGATAGCTTTCGATGACGCGCGGATCGCTCGCCAACTGCGCGGCCGGCCCTTCGAGCGCGATCTCGCCGGTTTCCAGCACGTACGCGTAGTCGGCGATCTGCAGCGCCGCGCGCGCATTCTGCTCGACGAGCAAAATGGCCGCGCCGCGGCGCTTGAGCTCGACGATGATATGAAAGATCTCGCGCACGATCAGCGGCGCCAGCCCGAGCGACGGCTCGTCGAGCAGCAGCAGCTTGGGCCGGGCCATCAGCGCGCGGCCGATCGCCAGCATCTGCCGCTCGCCGCCGGACAGCGTGCCGGCCAGTTGCGCGCGCCGCTCCTGCAGGCGCGGAAACAGCGCGTAGACCTCGGCCATCGTCTGTCCGTGGTCGCGGTGCCCCGCGCGGTAGCGCTGGAAGCCGCCGAGCAGCAGGTTGTCCTCGACGGTCATTTCGCCGAACAGCTCGCGCTTTTCCGGCACGAGCGTCATGCCGCGCGCGACCATGCGCTCGACCGCGACCCCGTCGCAGTCGGCGCCGTCGAAGCAGATCTCGCCGTCGGCCTCGCCGTTGGCCGGCAGCATCCCCATGATCGCCGCCAGCAGCGTGGTCTTGCCGGCGCCGTTCGGTCCGATCACCGTGACGATCTGGCCGGCGCCGACGCGCAGGTTGGCGTTGTGCAGCGCTTCGACCTTGCCATAGGCGACCGACAGATCGCGCACGCGCAGCAGCGCGCCGGCTTGTTCCGTCGCCGCAGCGGGGTCTGCGCGATGGCGCGCTTTGCCGGTCCTCACTCGACACCTCCGAGGTAGGCCTCGAGCACCTTCGGGTCGCGCTGCACGTCGCGCGGCAGCCCTTCGGCGATCTTCTGCCCGAAGTCCATCACGGTCACCCGATCGACCAGCCCCATCACGAAGTCCATGTCGTGCTCGACGAGCAGGATCGCCAGCCCTTCGGCGCGCAGCTTGCGCAGCAGTTCGGCGAGCGCGCGCTTTTCGAGATAGCGCAGCCCGGCGGCGGGTTCGTCGAGCAGCAGCAGGCACGGATCGGCCGCGAGCGCACGCGCGATCTCCAGGATGCGTTGCTTGCCGAGCGGCAGCGAGCCCGCGGCGTCGAACATGTGATCCGCGAGCCCCACCCGCTCGATCTGCCGCGCCGCCTCGGCGAGCACGCGCGCCTCCTGCTTGCGGTCGAGCCGCCACGCGCCGGCGACCACGCCCGCGAGCAGACCTGGATATTCGCGCCGATGCGCGCCGATCGCGACGTTGTCCAGCACGCTCATCGCGGGCAGCAGCTTGACGTGCTGGAACGTGCGGCTCATGCCCAAGCGCGCGATGTCGCGCGAGCGACGGCCGGCGATCGGCACGCCGCGAAAACGGATCTCACCCGCGGTCGGAACGAGCACGCCCGAGATCAGGTTGAACATCGTCGTCTTGCCCGCGCCGTTCGGCCCGATCAGCGCTGCGATCTCGCCCGCCTTGACCGACAGGCTCATGTCGTTGACCGCGACCAGCCCGCCGAAGCGCATCGTCGCGCCTTCGACCTCGAGCAGCGCTTCACCGGCGGCCGGCAGCGACCGGCGCGCCAGCGGCGGCACACCCGGGTCGATGCGCCGCGGCGCACGGGCAAGCGGCACCGAGCGCGCGAGCGCCGGCCACAAGCCGTCGCGCGCGCGCTGCAACACGACGATCATCACGATGCCGAAGACGATCACCTCGAAGTTGCCCGCCTGCCCGATCACCTTGGTCAGGAAGTCCTGCAGCCATTGCTTGGACACGGCGATCACCGCCGCGCCGGCCAGCGCGCCCCACACGTAACCGGCACCGCCGACCACGGCCATGAACAGATACTCGATGCCGACGTGCAGAGAAAACGGCGTCGGATTGAGAAACCGCTGCATGTGCGCGTACAGCCAGCCCGATGCGCACGCCAGCAGCGCCGCGAGAACGAAGATCACCAGCCGCGAGACCGCCGTGTTCACGCCCATCGACTCGGCCATCACCATGCCGCCTTTGAGCGCACGGATCGCGCGTCCCTCGCGCGAGTCCAGCAGGTTCTGGATCGTCACGATCCCGGCGAGCAGGAACAGATAGATCAGATAGAACATCTCGCGCGCGCTGTCGAGCGGATGGCCGAGCAGTTCGACCGGCGGGATGCCGCGCAGCCCGGTGAATCCGCCCAGCCACTCCATGTTGCCGAACAGGAAGTACAGGCTGATGCCCCAGGCGATCGTCCCGAGCGGCAGATAATGCCCCGACAGCCGCAGTGTCAGCATGCCCAGCACGACCGCGAAGGCGACCGTCAGCGCCAGCCCCGCGGCGAGCGACAACCAGGCCGACGCGCCGAGCCACGCGAGCCACGGCGGCAGTTCGGTCATCGTCGTCAGCACCGCGGTCGTGTAGGCGCCCAGCCCGACGAACGCGGCCTGGCCGAACGAAGTCAGCCCGCCCACGCCCGTGAGCAGCACGAGCCCGAGCGCGACCAGCGCATACAGCCCGATGTAGTTGGCCAGCGTGACGGTGAACTCCGGCGCAAACACCGGCACCAGCGCCAGCACCGCGACGAACAGCACGAACAGCGCGCGCGGGGTCATGCGGCGCACCTGCGGTTCACGCTCGATTGCATGGCGCCGCCGAGACACGGCGAACGCCGACAAAGAGCACGACGCGCATCTCTGTCGCCGGTGCGCTCCGCGTCACCGCGATGACTAAGCGGCACTCGCACGCCGTGCTGCCGTTTCGCCGCGCTCATTCTTCTTCCTCGACGTGATGCGCGCGCAGCGAGCGCCACAGCAGCACCGGGATGATCAGCGTAAAGACGATCACCTCCTTGTACGCGCTCGCCCAGAACGACGAATACGACTCGAGCAGACCGACCAGCACCGCGCCGACCGCCGCGAGCGGATAGCTGACCAGCCCGCCGATGATCGCGCCGACGAAGCCCTTCAGCCCGATCAGGAAGCCGGTGTCGTAGTAGATCGTGGTCAGCGGCGCGATCAGCACGCCGGAAAACGCACCGATCAGCGCGCACAACAGGAAGGTCAGCCGCCCGGCGAGCGCGGTGGGAATGCCCATCAGCCGCGCGCCGTTGCGGTTGACCGCGGTCGCGCGCAGCGCCTTGCCGTACAGCGTGCGCTCGAACAGGAGGTTCAGCACGACGATCAGCGCAGCCGAACAGACGATCACCCAGATCGTCTGCGCGGTCACCGTCATGCCGGCGAAATCGAAGCGCCCGTCGGAAAACGGCGGCGTGCGCGAGCCTTCGGCGCCGAACACGAGCAGCCCCAGGCCGACCATCACCAGGTGCACCGCGACCGACACGATCAGCAGTACGAGCACCGACGCTTCCGCGACCGGCTGGTACGCCAGCCGGTAGATCATCGGCCCGAGCGGAACGACCACCGCGAGCGCAAGCAGGATCTGCAGCGGCATCGGCGCACTACCCATCGGCACCGCGGCGAGCAGGGCCCAGAGCGCCAGCGGCAGTCCGAGGTTCCACGCGGCGATGCCCGGCAGGCGATGCCACGCGCGCGTGCGGACCGCGTCGAAGCCGTCGATTGCCGCGACCAGCGCACCGGCGGCGGCGAGCAACCACAGCGTGCCCGGCAGCCGCCCCGCCTGCAGCGCGACCAGCGTCAACGCGCCGTAGGCGACGAACTCGCCCTGCGGGATGAAGATCACGCGCGTGACGGCGAAGGCCAGCACGAGCGCGAGCGCGAGCAGCGCGTAGATCGCGCCGTTGGTCACGCCGTCCTGCCCGAGGATCAGGGCGATCTGCAAGTCCATCGCGGGTCGAAGTGCGAAGGGTCGAAGTGCGAAGGGTCGATGGCGGATGGCGGGCGCGCCGGCGACTGGCTGGCGCGACGCCTGCCGGCGTGGCGCAGGCGGGGGTGGGACGCGCCGAGGTCAACGCCCGCCCGTGCCGCGGCGGTGGCGGCGGCGCGAACCGGGAAACGCCGTCCCCAGCCCGCGCGCCGCGATCCTCACATCACTTCTGCAGCACCCAGTCGCCGTTGACGATCTGCACCATCACCGCGGCGCGCTGGTCGAGGCCGAGGTGGTCGGTCGGCGACATGTTGAAGATGCCATGCGCGCCGGCGACGTTGCGCACCCCCTCGAGCGCGTCGCGCAGCGCGGCGCGGAACTCCTTGGTGCCCGGCTGCGCCTTCTTCAGCGCCTCGGGAATCGCCGCCTGCAGCAGCGCGACCGCGTCCCACGCATGGCCGCCGAAAGTGGAGACGCTGTCCTTGCCGTGCGCCTTTTCGTAGGTCTCGACGTAGGCCAGCGCCGATTTTTTCACCGGATGATCGGCCGGTAGCTGGCGCGCGACCAGCATCGGCCCGGCCGGCAACCACGTGCCTTCGCAGTCCTTGCCGCACACGCGCAGGAAGTCGCGGTTGGCCACGCCGTGCGTCTGGTAGATCTGGCCCTTGTAGCCGCGCTCCTTCAGCGTCTTCTGCGGCAGCGCAGCCGGCGTGCCGCTGCCGGCGATCAACACCGCGTCGGGGTTCGCGGACATGATCTTCAGGATCTGCCCGGTCACCGAGGTATCGGTGCGCTGGTAGCGCTCGCTCGCGACGATCTTCAGCCCGCGCGCCTCGGCGATCTTGGAGAACTCGTTCCACCAGCCTTCGCCGTAGGCGTCGGCAAAGCCGATGAACCCGACTGTCTTCAGACCCTTGGCGAGCATGTGGCCAACGATCACCACCGCCATCTGCTGGTCGTTCTGCGGCGTCTTGAACACCCAGCGGCGCTTGGCGTCGACCGGTTCGACGATGCGGCTGGACGCGGCCATCGAGATCATCGGCGTCTCGGCCTCGGCGGCAACGTCGATCATCGCCAGCGAGTTCGGCGTGATGGTCGAGCCGATGACGACGTCGACGCGGTCCTCGCTGATGAGTTTGCGCGTGTTCTTCACCGCGGTCGTCGTGTCGGAGGCGTCGTCGAGCACGATGTACCGGACCTTGCGCCCGCCGATGGTCTGCGGCACCAGCGCGAAGGTGTTGCGCTCGGGGATGCCGAGCGAGGCGGCCGGTCCGGTCGCCGACAATGTGACGCCGACCTTGAGGTCCTGGGCCGCGACCGCGCCGCTGCCGAGCGCGGCGATCGGGGCAAGCAGCCCCGCCAACAGTTTCAGATGCAGTTTCATCGTGCGTCTCCTCGTCGTTGTTCGCACCGTCGGAACGGGACCGTCGATTCAGGGCGCCGACTTCACCCCGCGGTCAGAAGGCGTGAATCTTTCTACTGCGTGACCCGCCGGCATCGTTGCGCAGTGCTGGCTGCGGCCGCCCGCCTGAGGCGGGCGCGACATGCGCCGCGCGTGCGTGAGCCTGCGCCGGAAGGCAAAGGCCTTCTTCGGGTCTCGCCATCCAGCCGACATCTCTCCGCCCTGCGCTCGCTGCGCCCAGCCAGCAAGCCGCTTGCGACGCGATCTCCACGGCTCGTCAGGCCATCGATCAGAGCAGACTGCACGCGCAAAAGCTTTGCGGTATCAGAAAAAACTTCGCCGCCGAGCGCAAGAAGGGACGATCCCGCAGCCCATGCCGCCGCATCGCGCGGGCGGCAGGCTGCGCTCGCGCGGATGGCGTCGCCGCTGCGGCGGTTGCGCAAGCCCCGGCTCATGCGACCTCCCGCAACGGCCGGACCGCCGCCCTGGCCGCGCGGCCGCCGCGACCGGCGGCGCGCGCGGGCCGCAACGGGCGAACGGCGGCCACGCCGCGCAGAAAGAGGTCGGCGACCATCGGCGCCATGTCGGCATGCCGCACCGGCCCGTCGTCTTTGAGCCACGTGAAGGTCCAGTTGATCATGCCGAACAGCGTCATCGTCACCGGCTTGAGCAGCGGGTCACCGGCCAGTTGCGGCGCGGTCGCGGCGATCGCGTCCGCGTAGGCCTGGACGACGCGCCGCTGCTTGGCGTTGACCAGATTGCGGTGCGCCGCCTTCAGGTACTTGACGTCCTGCACCAGCACGCGGTGATACGCGCCCGCGTCCGCGTACGCGGCCATGAATCGATCGATCAGGCGGCGCAGCTTCGCCGCCGGCGCCAACCGCAGCGCATCGACTTCGGCGACGATCGCGAGCAGCCCGTCCAGATAGCGGTCGGCGATGTCGAACAGCAACTGCTCCTTGTCGCGGTAGTAGTGGTACAGCAGCGCCTTGGACACGCCGCAGGCGCGCGCCAGCTCGGCGATCGAGGCGACCGGGTAGCCGTCGCGCGCGAACAGTCGCGCCGCCGACGCGCGGATCGCGTCGCGCTGCTGCTCGAAGGCGGGCGAGCGCGTGCGGCTCATCGGTCGTCGAACGAAAGCAGCACCCGCTCGGTCAGCGGGTAAGCCTGACAGGTCAGCACGTAGCCGGCGGCGACTTCGTGGGGCTCGAGCGCGTAGTTCTTGGCCATTTTCACTTCGCCTTCGAGCAGCTTGGCGCGGCAGGTGCTGCACATGCCGCCCTTGCACGAAAACGGCAGGTCGATGCCGGCGGCACGGCCCGCGTCCAGGATCGAATGCGCACCGCGATGGAACTCGATCTCGCGCCGCACGCCGTCGACCAGCAGCGTGATGCGCGCCTCGGCCGCCTCGGCGTCGTCCACGGGCGCGGCGGCCGCCGCGCCGGCGACGCCAAAGCGCTCGACGTGCACGCGCGCGACACCGGCGGCGGCGAGCGCGCCCTCGACCTCGTCGATCATCGACGCCGGCCCGCACACGAAGGCCTCGTCGATCGATGCCGGCGGGATCAGCGCTTCGAGGAAGGCGCGCACCCGGGCGGCGTCGATGCGGCCGTTGAACAGCTCGATGTCCTGCGTCTCGCGCGAGAAGACGTGGTACAGCGCAAAGCGCGGCAGATACCGGTCCTTCAGCGCCCACAGCGACTCCAGGAACATCGTGCTCGCCAGCCGCCGGTTGCCGTACACGAGCGTGAAGCGCGAGCGCGGCTCGCGCGCGAGCGTGGCGCGCGCAAGCGACAGGATCGGCGTGATCCCGCTGCCGGCGGCGAAAGCGACGTAATGCTTGGCGTTGCGCGGATCGAGCGGCGTGAAGAAACGGCCCTCGGGCGTCATCACGTCGAGCACGTCGCCGGGCTTCAATCGCTCGACGGCCCACGCCGAGAAGCGGCCGCCCGGCACCCTCTTGATCGCCACGCGCAGCTCGCCGTCGTCGGGTGCGGAGCAGATCGAGTACGAGCGCCGCAGCTCCTCGCCGTCGAGCCACGCGCGCACGTTCAGATGCTGACCCTGCACGAAGCGGTAGTCGTCGGCCAGCGCCGCCGGCACCTCGAAGCGCAGGCTCACCGCGTCGGCGGTTTCGCGCCGCACCTCGGCGACGGCGAGCGGATGGAACTTCGGCGTCATCGCGCGCGGCTCACAGCGGTTTGAAGTACTCGAACGGTTCGCGGCAGTCGCGGCAGCGGTACAGCGCCTTGCACGCGGTCGCACCGAACTGCGACAACCGCTCGGTGTCGCGGCTGCCGCACAGCGGGCAATCGACGCGCGGCACGAATGCGAGCGGTTGCGCGCCGTCGTGTGCCATCGTCGGCGGTGCGATGCCGTAGCGACGCAGCTTCTCCCGCGCCGCGGGCGCGATCCAGTCGGTCGTCCACGCCGGTGCGAGCTGCGTGCGGATGCGCACGTCGGTTGCGCCCGCTTCGCGCAGCGCGGCAGCGATCGACAGCTCGATGACCTCGGTCGCCGGGCAGCCGGAGTAGGTTGGCGTGACGACGACCTCGACCGCGCTGCCGTCCGCACGCACGTCGCGCACGATGCCCAGCTCGGTCACCGAGATCACCGGGATCTCGGGGTCGGCCACGCGCGCCAGCACCTGCCACGCCTGCTCCGCGGTCATCGCGTGCATACCTGCGCCTGGGAGCGCACCAACGCCCGCCGCAGGTCCGCCGCCTCCGCCGCGCGGAACGCACGACGGGGGGCTGGCCGGTTCGCCGTACGCTGTGCGTTCATCTTCTCGACACCCGCTCGGCACTACCACTTCGCCCCCGGGTATGCGCGCTGCAGGTACTGCATCTCGGCGAGTAGATGGCCGAGATGCTCGCTGTGGCGGCCTTCCTTGCCGCGCGAAAGGAACGGCGTGCGCGCCGGCACGGCGAGCGTGGCGGACGCCAGCACCGGCAGCACCGCACGCTCCCAGGCCGGGGCGAGTGCGGACCACGCGGGGCCGATGCCGGCGGCGACGATCTGCTCGTCGATCGCGTTCGGCGCGAAGAACTCCGCCGTATATGGCCACAGATCGTCGAGCGCGCGCTGCATGCGCACGTGCGACTCGTCGGTGCCGTCGCCGAGCCGCACCGTCCAGTCGGCGGCGTGCTGCAGGTGATAGCGCGTCTCCTTGGCGCTCTTGCCGGCGATCGCCGCGAGCTCGCCGTCGCGCGACGACGCCAGCGCCTCCCACAGCGGTGCCTGCAACGCTGCGAACAGAAAGTTGCGCAGGATCGTGCGGCCGAAGTCGACGTTCGGCAGCTCGCAGATCGTCAGGTTGCGGTACTCGTGCTCGTGTCGCCGGAAAGCGAGCGCATCCTCGTCGCGCCCGCGCCCCTCCAGGCGCCCCGCGTGCGTCAGCAGCAGCCGCGCCTGCCCGATCAGATCGAGCGCGGTGTTGGTCAGTGCGATGTCTTCTTCGATCACGGGGCCGTGGCCGCACCACTCGGCAAGCCGCTGGCCGAGTACGAGCGCGCTGTCGGCCAGACGCAGCACGTATTCGAAATGGGCGGCGCCAGCGGCCGCGGTCGTCGTCGCTGTCATCGTCGTCGCTGTCATCGTCG
>JBBIJJ010000076.1:0-14745 GCA_037446035.1 Burkholderiales bacterium | reverse complement strand
TTTACCGACCGAATGATCATCACCAGCCTCCTCGACACCGACCTGTACAAGTTCACGATGATGCAGGTCGTGCTGCATCACTTTCCGGGAGCACAGGTCGAGTACCGGTTCAACTGCCGCAACAAGGGGGTGGACCT
Source organism: Burkholderiales bacterium (assembly GCA_037446035.1). Lineage (GTDB taxonomy): Bacteria > Pseudomonadota > Gammaproteobacteria > Burkholderiales > Burkholderiaceae_F > DSNY01. The sequence continues at coordinate 14,608 of JBBIJJ010000076.1, read as the reverse complement.
GTCGCCGTACATCGACGAGATCCGCGAGGAAATCGCCTGGCTGTGCACACTGCGCTTCCGCGAGCGCGAGCTGGATTACCTGCGGGGCTTTCGCTTCATCAAGAGCGACTTCGTCGACTTCCTCGGGTTGTTCCAGCTCAACACCAAGTACATCACGGTCGAACGATCCGACCGCGAAAACGGCGGCATCGCGATCGTCGTCAAGGGCCCGTGGCTGCACACGATCCTGTTCGAGATCCCGGTGCTGGCGATCGTCAACGAGGTGTACTTCCGCAACACGCAGCCGATCCCGGATTACGCCGAGGGCCGCCGGCGGCTACGCGAGAAGATCGCGCTGGTGCGCGACGATCCGCAGATGGAGGGCGTGCACATCGCCGACTACGGCACGCGCCGGCGCTTTTCGCGGCTGTGGCACGACGAGGTGCTGCTGACGCTGAAAGAAGAGTTGAAGGACAGGCTCGCCGGCACCAGCAACGTGATGTACGCGCAGAAGCACGGGCTGACGCCGCTCGGCACGATGGCGCACGAATACCTGCAGGCGTGCCAGTCGCTGGGTCCGCGGCTGCGCGATTCGCAGACCTTCGGCTTCGAGGTGTGGGCACGCGAGTATCGCGGCGATCTTGGCATCGCGCTGAGCGACGTCTACGGCATGGATGCGTTCCTGCGCGACTTCGACATGTACTTCTGCAAGCTGTTCGACGGTGCGCGCCACGACTCCGGCGATCCGATCGCCTGGGGCGAGCGGCTGATCGCGCACTACGAGAAGAACCGCGTCGACCCCAAGACCAAGACGCTCGTGTTCTCCGACGCGCTGACGTTTCCGAAGGTCGTCGAGTTGTACAAGCGGTTCAAGGACCGCGCGCGGGTGGCTTTCGGCGTCGGCACCAACCTGACCAACGACCTCGGCTACACGCCGCTGCAGATCGTCATCAAGATGGTCCGCTGCAACGGCCAGCCGGTGGCCAAGCTGACGGACTCGCCGGAGAAGAACATGTGCGAGGACGAAGCCTATCTCGCCTATCTGCGTCAGGTCTTTCAGATCAAGAAGCCGGAACCGGCGGCGACGCCTTGAGCCGCGACCGTGCCCCGCGGCCCGGTGCGGCCGGCATCGACGGAGCGTCTCGGCTCGTGGCTTGCGGACGGCCGGCTGCCGGCGCTGAACGGCGCTTACACTGCGCGCCAACCCTTGGCTGGCGCATGACACGCGACGTCTTCGACCTGTTTCACCCCGCCGTGCGCGCGTGGTTCGCGCGCGCGTTCGCCGCGCCGACCCCGGCGCAGGTCGAAGCCTGGCCGGCGATCAAGGCGGGTCGGCACGCGCTGGTGGCCGCACCGACCGGCTCGGGCAAGACGCTGGCGGCGTTTCTAGGCGCGATCGATGAGCTGGTGCGGCAAGGCGTGGCGCACGGATTGCGCGACGAAACGCAGGTCGTGTACGTCTCGCCGCTGAAGGCGCTGTCCAACGACATCCGCGCCAACCTCGAAGGCCCGCTGGCCGGCATTCGCGCCGAGCTTGCGGCGCTCGGCCTGCCGGACGTCGAGATTCGCACGCTGGTGCGCACCGGAGATACGCCGGCCGCCGAGCGCGAGCGCATGCGCAGGAGCCCGCCGCACATCATCGTCACCACGCCCGAGTCGCTGTACATCCTGCTGACCAGCAAGTCGGGCCGCAAGATGCTTGCGACGACGCGCACGGTGATCGTCGACGAGATCCACGCCCTCGCCCCGAACAAGCGCGGCGTGCATCTGGCGCTGTCGCTGGCGCGGCTCGAGGCGGTGGCCGGCCGGCCGCTGGTGCGCATCGGCCTGTCGGCGACGCAGAAGCCGATCGAGCGGATCGCGCGCTTTCTGGTCGGCGGCGACGACGCGTGCACGACCGTCGACACGGGGCATGCGCGCGAACGCGACCTGGCACTAGAGCTGCCGTCGTCGCCGCTGGAGGCGGTGATGTCGGGCGAAGTTTGGACACAGGTGTACGACCGGCTCGCGCAACTGGTGCAGGAGCACCGCACCACGCTCGTCTTCGTCAACACGCGCCGGCTGGCCGAGCGCGTCGCGCGGCATCTCTCCGAGCGCATCGGCGAGGAATTCGTTACCGCCCATCATGGGTCGCTAGCGCGCGAGCTGCGGCTCGATGCCGAGCAGCGCCTGAAGCGCGGCGAACTGCGCGCGCTGGTGGCCACCGCCTCGCTGGAACTGGGCATCGACATCGGCGACGTCGATCTGGTGTGCCAGATCGGCTCGACGCGCTCGATCGCCGCGTTCCTGCAGCGGGTGGGCCGCTCCGGGCATGCGGTCGGCGGCACGCCGAAAGGAAGGCTGTTTCCGCTGTCGCGCGACGAGCTGGTCGAGTGCGCGGCGCTGCTGGACGCCGTGCGCCGCGGCGAGCTCGACTGCATCGCGCTGCCGGCCAAGCCGCTCGACGTGCTGGCGCAGCAGATCGTCGCCGAAGTGGCGCTGCGTGAGTGGAAAGAAGACGAACTGTTCGCGCAGTATGCGCGCACGGCACCGTACGCGGCTCTCACGCGCGACGAGTTCACCGAAGTCGTGCGCATGCTCGCCGACGGCTTTCACTCGCGGCGCGGCCGCACGCAGGCGCTCGTGCATCGGGACGCGGTCAACGGCGTGCTGCGCGGCCGGCGCGGGGCGGCGCTCGCGGCGGTGACGTCCGGCGGAACGATCCCGGACACGGCCGACTACACGGTGGTGCTGGAGCCGCAGGCGCAGACGATCGGCAGCGTGAACGAGGACTTCGCCGTCGAAAGTCTGGCCGGCGACGTGTTCCAGCTCGGCAACCACTCGTACCGCATCGTGCGCGTGGAGCGCGGCACGGTGCGCGTCGAGGACGCGGCCGGCCAGCCGCCCTCGGTGCCGTTCTGGTTAGGCGAGGCGCCGGGCCGCTCGGACGAGCTGTCGCAGGCAGTGTCGCGGCTGCGCGCGACGATCGCCGCGCAACTCGACGTCGGCGGCCGCGACGCGGCGCTGGCGTGGCTCACCGGCACAGTCGGCGTGTTCTCCGCCGCGGCCGAGCAGATGCTCGATTACCTGGCGGCGGCCAAAGCGGCGCTGGGCACGCTGCCGACGCAAAGCTGCGTGGTGCTGGAACGCTTCTTCGACGAATCCGGCGGCATGCAGCTCGTCGTGCATGCGCCGTTCGGCAGCCGGCTCAATCGCGCCTGGGGGCTGGCGCTGCGCAAGCGCTTCTGCCGCAAGTTCGACTTCGAGCTGCAGGCGGCGGCGACCGAAGACGCGATCGTGCTGTCGCTCGCCACCGCGCACAGTTTCCCGCTCGCGGACATCGCGCACTATCTGTCCGCCGCGACCGTGCGGCCGCTGCTGGTGCAGGCGCTGCTCGCGGCGCCAATGTTCCCGACGCGCTGGCGCTGGAACGCGACGGTGGCGCTCGCGCTGCTGCGCTTTCGCGGCGGCAACAAGATCGCGCCGCAACTGCAGCGCATGCTGGCCGAGGATCTGCTGGCGACGATCTTTCCGGACCAGGTGGCGTGCGGCGAGAACATCGTCGGCGACCGAGAGGTCCCGGACCATCCGCTGGTGCGGCAGACGATCGAGGACTGCCTGCACGAGGCGATGGACATCGAGGGTCTCGAACGCCTGCTCGCTGCGATCGAACGAGGCGAGGTCGAGATCGTCGCGCGCGATCTGACCGAGCCGTCGCCGCTGGCGCTGGAGATCCTGTCCGCGCGGCCGTACGCGTTCCTCGACGATGCGCCGCTGGAAGAACGCCGCACGCAGGCGGTGCTCGCGCGCCGCTTCCTGGACCCCGAAAGCGCGGCCGACCTGGGCCGGCTGGACGCCGAAGCGATCGCGCGCGTGCGCTCGGAGGTGTGGCCCGAAGCGCGCAACGCCGACGAGCTGCACGCCGCGCTGATGAGCCTCGCCTTCCTGACCGACGCCGAGATCGACGCGCAGCCCGATTGGCGCGCGTTCGCGAACGAACTCGCGGCCTCCAGGCGCGCGGCACGCTTGCCGTTACCCCCCTTTGGAAAAGCGGGGCCAGGGGGGATTTTCGGACGGGGCCCAACGGCGATCTTCATCCCCGCCGAACGCCTGCCGGAGTTCGACGCGCTGTTTCCGTCCGCGGCCCGCGACCCGGCCATCGACGCCCCGCCCGAATACCGCAAGCCCTGGACGCCCGAGGAGGCGCTCGCCGAAATCCTGCGCGACCGCCTGCAGGGTCTCGGCCCGGTGACGCCCGCCGCACTCGCCGCTTCGCTCGCCCTGCCCGAGCCGCAGATCGAAGCCGCGCTGATCGCGCTCGAAGCCGAAGGCTCGGTGATGCGTGGCGCCTTCACCCCGGACAACGGACAACGGTCAACGGACAACGGTCAACGGACGGAATGGTGCGACCGGCGGCTGCTGGCGCGCATCCATCGCTACACGGTCCACCGGCTGCGGCAGGAGAGCGAGCCGGTCGAGGCGCGCGACTTCCTCGTGTTCCTCTTCGAGTGGCAGCGCGTCGCGCCCGGCGCGCGCGTCGAGGGGCCGGACGCGGTCGCGAACGTGGTGGCGCAGCTCGAAGGCTTCGAGGCACCGGCGGCGGCGTGGGAAACGGAGATCCTGCCGGCGCGCGTCAACGAATACGACCCGGCGTGGCTCGACGATCTGGCGCGCGCCGGCCGCGTGGTGTGGACACGCATCGCGCCGCTGGCGGCAAGCGGCGAACGCGCGCCTGCGCCGGTGCGCACGACGCCGATCGCGCTCGCCAGCCGCCGCAATCTCGGCCTGTGGTCGCGGCTGGCGCGCAACGGGCACGACGTTGCGCTGACCTCGCGCGGCGAGCGCGTGCTCGCGTTCATCGCGTCGCACGGCGCGTCGTTCTTCGACGAGCTGGTGGAAGGCACGGGGCTTTTGCGCACGCAGGTCGAAGAAGCGCTCGGCGAACTGGTGGCGCAGGGGCTCGTCAACTCCGACAGCTTCGGCGGACTGCGCGCGCTGCTCGTGCCTTCCGATCGACGCCGCGGCTTCGACGGCAGCAAGCGTTTGCGGCGCACGGCGCTGTTCGGCATCGAGGACGCCGGCCGCTGGGCACTCGCCCGCCGCAACACCGGCGCCGCGAGCGGCAACGCCGCCGACGATGCGCAAGTCGTCGAGCACGTCGCACGTACGCTGCTGCGCCGTTACGGCGTGGTGTTCTGGCGCCTGGTCGCGCGCGAGGCGGATTGGCTGCCGCCGTGGCGCAACCTGCTGCGCTGCTATCGGCGGCTGGAAGCGCGCGGTGAGATCCGCGGCGGCCGCTTCGTCGCCGGCATGGCGGGCGAGCAGTTCGCCGCCCCCGAAGCGGTGGGCTTGCTGCGCGACGTACGGCGGCAGCCGTGCGCGGGCACACTGGTTGCCGTCAGCGGCGCCGACCCGCTGAACCTGATCGGCATCCTCACCCCCGGCGCGCGGCTGCCTGCGCTGACCGGCAACCGCGTGCTGTACCGCGACGGCGTGCCGATCGCGCTGCTCGCCGCCGGCGAGACACGCTTCCTCGAAACGCTTGCGCCCGAGGCGCAGTGGAATGCGCGCAACGCGCTGCTGCGCCGACAGGTGCCGGCGGTGTTGCGGTATCTGAAGTAGTAGAGGCGTCAGGCGCCTTCTTCAGGCTGCGCGTCGGGCGTCGGTACCGGGCACACCCAGATCCGGCCCGAGGCCAGCCGCAGCGGATAGGTACGCAGCGGCTGCTCGGCCGGTTCGTCGAGTGCCCGGCCGCTGGCCAGATCGAATCGGCTGCCATGCAGCGAACAACGCAGGGTGCCGCCTTCGATGCAGCCGAAGTAAAGCGAGTACTCCTCGTGGCTGCACATTTCGTCCACGCAATACCAGGCATTGTCGGTACGACAAAGCAGCAGCTTGCGTCCCGCAACTTCGATGCGCTTCATCTGACCAGGCTTAAGCTCCTGCGCGTCCGCCACGGCCAGGTATTCGCCGCAGCTCACTTCACCCTCGTCAGCGCGCGACCCGAATCCAGCACCGCCCGCACCCGGTCCGCGGCCTCGCCGAGCGTGCGCGCGCGCCCGACATGGTGCAGGATCAGCGCGGCGCCGATCAGCAACGCGTCGTATGTCGGGCTGCGCTGGCCGCTCAACGCCGCCAGCCCGGCCTCGGCCGCGGCGCGAGCCATTGCGGCGCGCTCCGTCGCGCCAGCCACCTGGTCCTCCGCCTGGTGCCGTGGCAGGCCCTCGGGTAGCGGCACCGCGCGTAGCTCTTGCGCGACGCCCAACGCGCGCGGGTCGATCCGGGCTTCCACCTCCGCACCGCGGTCCTGGAACCGGTAATAGGGGCTTGACTGGCGCAAGTTGGGGATCACGCCGCCTTCCGTCCCGCGGATGATCAGCCCAGAGTCGAAGCCCGCATGGCGAGCCAGCATTGCGTACACCGGCGGGTAAGGCTTGTGCACGTAGCCGGTGACGAAGTGGGTGCGCTGGCGGCCGACGATGGGGCGCGCTGCCACTTCAACCGTGGTGACCGCCTGTCGCTTGACGATCCTGCCGCGCAGCGGCACCAGGTCGTGCAGTTTCGGACAGAAGCGCGCCTGATCGATGTAAGTCCAACCCAGCGCGGAGTTGCTCAAGCGCGCCGCCGCTGCCTGCGGCGACAGATCCACATCAACCCCCGCCGCCAGCAGGACGTGGCGCGCCGTCACGCCGTACTTGGGCCCGACTCGGTCTACGCCATGGTTGACCGCCGGCAGCCCCAGTTCCGCGAGCAGCGGCGGCAGAAACGGCGACGCCGGCAAACTACGGGTGTAGCCGTCGTAGGGGTCCGCGATATCGACGACTTCGTCCGCCGCGGCGGTCACCCGATGCGTTGCCTCCAGAATGGCGTCCAACACGCCTTGGTTCTCTTCGTCCGTCTCCCGCTTCATGCGCAGCGCGATGAAGAAGATCCCGGTCTGCACCGAATCGATCTGGCCCTCCAGGATCGCCTTCATTCCCAGGTACGCCTCCTGGCGGGCGATGTCCTTGGAAAGCTGCGGGCCGGTGGCGATGCGCTGAATGATCGAATGCATCAAGCGCGCGGGATCGTCGGTTCGGATTGCGGTTTGGTTCATCGCTGCTCCCAGTTCGAAGTTGCGCACCGCGGGTGTGTTTGAACCTCGGTACGGCAAAGTTAAGCGCGAGCCTGCTTCAGCCCTCGTTCCGAGTCACGCCCACAGGCGCGGCGTGTTTGCGTCCGAGCGCTAGCCCGCATTTCTCGCAAGGCGCTCGCTGGATGCGAGTGCCATCGTTGCTGCATGCGGCGCGCCGGGCGATACGGCCTCGCGACAGCGTGCGCCTGGGCGCTCGCTGTCGCGGTGCTCGCGGGGTCTCGCGCCACCCGGCCGGCGCTTCATGCGGAACGTCGCGACGGCGACGTTCCTCGCTGCGGCGCTCGCCCGGATCGGCCTGATCCCGGCGCGATTTTCCGCGACCCTTGTGAGCCATCCGGGTTAGGCGGCCAGGCGCCGCTTTTTTTCCATCCCGTCGGCGCGTCGTCGAGCGCTGTTGCTAGAACCTATCTCAAAAACCCCGACGGTCGCGTTGCGACGAGAAGCGGTCGGATGCGAGGCGGCGCGCGAAGGACAGTCGCTGGGCCTACGGCCGAGCGCGCCAACGACGCCAGACGGCCGCTTATCGTCGCAAACCTTCGGGGCGGGGTCGCCTGGGGCGCATCGCGTCGTTGCGGCTCGGGTCCTTGGCTCTGGCCCATGGTCTCGCTGCCTGCGCCTCGCGCTGCCTCCCCAGCCGACCCCGCCGCGGCCGCCGGGGATTTTGAGATGGGTTCTAGAATCGCGCGACCTTGCACGGACTCCTCATGCCCGCACTTTCCCGACGCGCCGCCTCGCTCGGCACCGAAAACGCCTTCGTCGTCCTCGCCGAAGTCGATCAACTGATCCGTTCTGGCAAGGACGTCGTTTCGTTCTGCATCGGCCAGCCGGACTTTCCGACGCCGGCGCACATCCAGGACGCCGCGATCGAGGCGATCCGCGCCGGCCGGCACGGCTACACGCCGTCGGCCGGCATCGACGAGTTGCGCGCCGCCGCGGCGGCGTCGATGGGCAAGCTGCGTGGCATCGCGATCGCGCCGGAGGAGGTCGTCGTCGGCGCGGGCGCCAAGCCCTTCATTGCGTACGCGATCGCCTCCACGACCGACTACGGCGCGGGCGACGAGGTGATCTTCCCGGTACCGGGCTTTCCGATCTACGAGTCGCAGATCGTCGCCCACGGTGCGGTGCCGGTTGCGTTGCCGCTGCGCGAGTCGCGCGCCTTCGCGTTCGACCCGGCGGAACTTGCTTCTCGCATCACGCCGAAGACGAAGCTGTTGATCCTCAATTCGCCGCAGAACCCCACCGGCGGGCTGCTTGCGCGGGGTGATCTCGAAGCGATCGCCGCGGTGCTGGCAAAGCACCCGCAGGTGTGGGTCTACGCCGACGAGATCTACTCGAAGCTCGTCTACGACGGCGAGTTCGTTTCGATCGCGAGCCTGCCCGGCATGCAGGAGCGCACGATCATCTCCGACGGCGCGTCGAAGACCTACGCGATGACCGGCTGGCGCATCGGCTTCACCGCCAACCGCGTGCTGGCGCCGGTGTTCACGCGCTGGATCATCAACACCGAGAGCTGCGCGAGCCAGATCAGCCAGTGGGCCGCGCTCGCCGCGCTGACCGGCCCGCAGGACGAAGCGGAGAAGATGCGCGCGCGCTTCCGTGCGCGGCGCGACCTGATCGTGCGGCTGCTCAATGACGTGCCGGGCTTTCGCTGCGCTTGCCACGGCGGCGCGTTCTACGCGTGGCCCAACGTCACCGAGGCCTGTGCGCGGATCGGCGCGAAGGATTCCGAGGAGCTGCGCAAGCGGCTGCTGCACGAGGCCGGCGTGGCGGTGCTCGCCGACATCCACTTCGGGCCGCGCATCGAGGGCGAGGGGCAGCACATCCGCTTCTCGTACGCCACCAGCGAGGCGGCGATCGAAGCCGGTGTCGCGCGCATCGCCGACTTCATCCGCAAGGCGACCCGTTGAGCGCGAACCCGTGAGTTTCGATACCCGCCGCGCGCGCGCCGCGATCTTTCAGCGCATTCGCGTCAACCAGCACCGCACCGGCGAGCCGGTCGCGGCGGAGCGCGCGCGAGCCGAGGACTATCTCGCGCGCCATCCGGCCGGGCCGCGGCCGGCGCTCGAAGGCGATCTGCGCGTGCGCTTTCGCGCGATGTCGGAGAAGATGGCGAGCACGGTCGACGAAGTGCCGCGGCTCGCCGATGCGCCCGCCGCGGTCGCGCGATATCTGCAAGCGCAGGGGCTCGCACGGCGCGCGGTGGCCTGGCCGGCGCTCGCTGCGCTCGACTGGGCGGGCGCCGGGCTCGAAGTCGAGTTCCGCGCGCCGCGCTTCGACGAGTCGCAAGGAGCGGACCCGGTGGGCATCACCGGTTGCCACTGCGCGCTGGCGGAGACCGGCACGATCGTGCTGCTGTCGGGGCCGGACACGCCGGCGTCGACGCACCTGCTGCCCGAGACCCACATCGCGCTGGTGCGCGCGTCGCGCATCGTCGCCGGCATGGAGGACGCGTTCGCGCTGCTGCGCGCCGAGCGCGGCGACGCGCGGCAGATGCTGCCGCGCGCGCTGAACATGGTGTCGGGTCCGTCGCGCACCGCGGACATCGAACAGACGGTCGTGCTCGGCGCGCACGGGCCGTACCGCGTGCATCTGGTCGTCGCTACAGAAGAATGAGGCGGACCGTCCGCTGCGTGCGCACGGCAGGACAGAGGGAGCATTGAAGGCAATCCGCATCGGGCGCGCGGCGGCGCTGGTCGCCGCGATCGTGCCCTGCGCCGCGGCGGCGGCCGAATTCGACGCAACCCGGCTCGGGCTCGCCTGGGCGCTGCCCTTCGTCGGCATCCTGCTGTCGATCGCGCTGCTGCCGCTGGTCGCGCTGCGCGTCTGGCATCACCACTACGGCAAAATCGCGTTCGCGTGGGCGCTCGCGTGTGTCGTGCCGCTCGGCGTGGCGTTCGGCGCGCCCACCGCGATCGAGCTGGCGCTGCACACGCTGCTGCTGGAGTTTGCCCCGTTCATCGTCTTCATCGGCACGCTGTACGTGATCGCCGGCGGCATCTACGTGCGCGGCAACCTGAACGGCACGCCGGCGATCAACACCGGCATCCTCGCGCTGGGCGGCGTGCTCGCCAGCCTGATGGGAACGACCGGCGCCGCCATGCTGCTGATCCGGCCGCTGATCCGCGCCAACGACGACCGCCGGCACAACGTGCACACGATGGTCTTCTTCATCTTCATCGTCGCCAACGTCGGCGGCTCGCTGACTCCGCTTGGCGATCCGCCGCTGTTCCTCGGCTTCCTGAAGGGTGTGAGTTTCTTCTGGACGCTGCAACACCTGTTCTGGCCGATGCTGCTGACCGTGACGATCCTGCTGGCGCTGTACTTCGCGCTCGACTCGGCGCTGTACATGCGCGACATCGCGCAGGGGCTGAAACGCGACCCGACGCCGGTCAGTGCGCTGCGCATCGAAGGCGGTGTGAACTTCGTGCTGCTTGCGGTCGTGCTCGCCGCGGTGCTGATGAGCGGCCTGTGGAAGCCGGGCGTCGAAATCGGCGTGCTCGGGCAGAAGCTGCCGCTCGAAGGGCTGGTGCGCGACGCGATTTTCCTCGTCGTCGCCGGCGTTTCGCTGGCGATCACGCCCAAGGCGACACGGCAGTCCAACGAGTTCGGCTGGGCGCCGATCGCCGAGGTGGCGAAGCTGTTCTTCGGCATCTTCATCACGATGGCGCCGGTGCTGCTGATGCTGCGCGCGGGCGAGTCCGGCGCGTTCGCCGAGCTGGTGCGGCTGGTGACCGACGAGGCGGGCCGTCCGGTCAACGCAGCGTACTTCTGGCTGACCGGGGCGCTGTCGTCGTTCCTCGACAACGCGCCGACGTATCTGGTCTTCTTCAACCTCGCCGGCGGTGACCCGCAGGCGCTGATGACGACGCTGGCGCCGACGCTGACGGCGATCTCGGCCGGCGCGGTCTTCATGGGCGCCAATACCTACATCGGCAACGCGCCGAACTTCATGGTCAAGGCCATCGCCGAGGACAGCGGCATTGCCATGCCGAGCTTCTTCGGCTACATGTTGTGGTCGGGCGCGATCCTGCTGCCGATCTTCGGGCTGTTGACTTTCGTCTTCTTCCTATGAGCAAGCGACCTTGCCGCGTGGCGGTCACGCGCCGGATCTTTCCGGCACTGATCGACGAACTGAAGGAAAGCTACGATCTCCTCGACAACCAGGACGACCTGTCGCTCGCGCCAGAACAGCTCGCCGAGCGGCTCGCCGACGTCGACGGCGCGCTGATCACCGCGGGCGACCGCATCGACGAAGCGCTGCTGGCGCGCTGCCCGCGGCTGAAGGTCGTGGCCAACATCGCGGTCGGCTACAACAACATCGATCTGGCCGCGTGCACGAAGTTGGGGGTGGTCGCGACCAACACGCCCGACGTGCTGAACGAGGCGACCGCCGACCACGGGTGGGCGCTGTTGCTGGCCGCCGCCCGGCGCGTGTGCGAGTCCGAGCGCTGGTTGCGCGCCGGGCATTGGCAGCGCTGGGAGTTCGAGATGTTTCTCGGCGCCGAGCTGCACGGCACCACACTCGGGGTCATCGGCATGGGCCGCATCGGCCGCGCGGTGGCGCGGCGGGCGGCGGGCTTTTCGATGCGGATCTTGTATCACAACCGCACGCGGCTGCCGGCCGAGCAGGAAGGCGGCGCGATCTGGGCGACCAAGGAGGACGTGCTGCGCGCGTCCGACCACGTGGTCTTGACGGTGCCGTACACGCCCGACACGCATCATTTGATCGGAGCGGCCGAGCTCGCGTTGATGAAACCCACGGCGGTGCTGGTCAACATCGCGCGCGGCGGCGTGGTCGACGACGATGCGCTGATCGACGCGCTGAAGAACGGGCGGCTCGCCGCGGCGGGGCTCGACGTGTTCGCGGACGAGCCGAAGCTGCGGCGCGGCTTCCGCGAGCTGGAAAACGCCGTGCTGACACCGCACATCGCGTCGAGCACGCGCGCCACGCGCAACGCGATGGCGCGGCTGGCGATGCGCAACCTGGCCGAAACGCTCGCCGGCCGGCGGCCTCCGTCGCTGCTGAACCCGGACGTGTGGCAAGCTCGGCGCACCTGAAGGAGCCGCCCGATGTCGGACATCAAGTACACGCGCAAACACAACCTGTCGCTCGCGCAAGCGAAAAAGATCGCGCAGAAGACCGCGGACGACCTGGCCGACGAGTACGACCTCGTCAGCGAGTGGGAGGGCGATACCTTGCACTTTCATCGCGCCGGCGTCGAAGGCCACATGCACGTGACCGAGTCGTACATCGACCTGGACGTAAAGCTCGGCTTCCTGCTCAGACCATTCAAGGCCAGGTTCGAGCAGAACATCGAGCGTCACCTCGACGAGCTGCTGGACAAGGCGAAGTCCGCGCACGCGGCGGGCAGGGCGCCCGCGAAGAAGGCCGGCAAGCACAAGGCGTGACCGCCCCGCGCCGACGATCGCGGGGCCAGCGGTGCGCGCGGCTGGCGGTCAGCCCTTCAGTTCCTCGATCAGGTCCACGTATTGCTGCATCGCGTCTTCCTTGGCGAGGCCCTTCAGTTCGTTCCACGCATCCCACTTCGCGCGGCCGACCATGTCGGTGAATCCGGGCCGCTTGCCTTCGACGTCGCCGAAGGTGGCCTGCTTGTACAGCGCGTAGATCTTCAGCAGCGTGGCATTGTCAGGGCGCTCAGGCAGGTTTTTCGAATCCGCTACGGCCTTTTCGAATTTCGACTTCAGCTCGCTCATCGTCTCCTCCATCGCGCGGCCGTCTCGGCGCGCGCGGCTATTATGCCGGCGCGGGTGCGCGACGACGAGGAGGAGACGATGGCGGGCCGCCAACGGATGTCGCCGGTGGATACGGCGTGGCTGCGCATGGATTCGCCGGGCAATCTGATGATGATCGTCGGCATCGACCTTTTCGCCGACCGCCTCGATTGCGAGCGGCTGAAGCAGGTGCTCGAGCGCCAGTTCCTCCGATACGACCGCTTTCGCTGCCGCGTGGTGCAGGACGCCACCGGCTACTGGTGGGAGGAGGACGAGGATTTCGACCTCGACCGCCATCTGGTCCGCGTCGAGCTGCCCGCCCGCGGCGGCAAGGGCGAGCTGCAGAAGTTCGCCGCGCAACTGGCGAGCCAGGCGCTCGATCCGGGCAAACCCCTGTGGCAGATGCATCTGGTCGAGCACTACGACGGCGGCTCGGCGCTGATCGTGCGCATCCACCACTGCATCGCCGACGGCATGGCGCTGATGGGCGTGCTGCTGGCAATGACCTCGACGAGCCCGGACTCCGACGACCGCGCCGAACCGCCGCCCGCGCGGCGCGACCGGCGCATGCGCGACGGCACCTGGGACGCGTGGCTGCGGCCGTTCACCGACGCCACGGTCAGGGCGATCGACGCCACCGGCGACATCGCCGCCCGCGTGCTGCACGCCTACGGCGCGGTGCTGGAGGATCCGAACCTCGCCGGCGAAGCGGCCGCCGGTTACGCACGCATCGCCGCGCGCGTCGCGCAGGACGCCGCGGCGCTGGCCCTGATGGACAGCGATTCGCCGACCAGTCTCAAGGGCAAGACCACGGGTTCCAAGGTCGTCGCCTGGAACGAGCCGTTGCGGCTGCTCGACGTGAAGGCCGTCGGCCACGCGCTCGGCTGCTCGGTCAACGACGTTCTGCTGGCGTGCGTGGCGGGCGCCTTTCGCGAGTATTTCATCGCGCGCGGCGAGGACGTGACCGGTTGCGAGATCCGCGCGATGGTGCCGGTGAACCTGCGGCCGCCCGGTCCGCCGAAGACGCTCGGCAACAAGTTCGGGCTGGTGCCGCTGCTGCTGCCGGTCGGCATCGAAAACCCGATCGCGCGCGTGCTCGAAGTACACGCGCGGATGGAGCAGCTCAAGGGCGGCTACATGCCGGTGCTGGCGATGGCGATCCTCGGCATGACGGGCCTGGTGCCGCGCGCCGTGCAGAACCAGATCCTGGAGATCTTCCAGCGCAAGGCGACCGCGGTGATGACCAACGTGCCCGGGCCGCAGCAGACGCTGTACCTGGCCGGCGCTCGGCTCAAGCAGATGATGTTCTGGGTGCCGCAGTCGGGCGACATCGGCGTGGGCGTGTCGATCCTGTCGTACGACGGCGGCGTGCAGTTCGGGCTGGTCGCCGACAAGAAGCTGTGCGCCGACCCGCAGGACATCATCGACCGCTTCGCGCCGGAATTCGAGAAGCTGGTCTACGCGCTGCTGCTGCTGCCGTGGGAGGAGTACGTCGACCCGCAGCTCGCCGAGCGCGCACTGTTCGCGACTGAAAACGTGGCCGGCGTGGCGACACGGATGCGCGAAGACCATGGGGCGCTGCCGGCCGCGCCCGCGCGGCCGACCGCGTCGCGCAGGCGCCGCTCGGCCCCAACGACCGCCCGCGCTGCGGAGCACTGAGAAGGTGTGAAGATTTCGTCGCGAGCGGGCCGCTGGCTAGGCGCACGCAGCCGCAGGGCCGAGACATATCAAGTAGATAGGCGAGGCCCGAGCAGCGCGCAACGACGCCAGCGGGCCGCGCAG
>JBBIJJ010000075.1:0-14750 GCA_037446035.1 Burkholderiales bacterium | reverse complement strand
GCCAACGGCGAGGAATCTCCGCTGCTCGCAGTGCCGAGATCCCTCGCTGCGCTCGGGATGACGGAACCGGCCACAGCCAGCGCGAAGCGAACTCGCAAGGTGGAGGTGTCACGAGGTTGCGTAATCCTCAATAGAACCTATCTCAAAACCCCGCGCCGGTCGCAACCCTTCCGGGCGGGGTCGCCTGGGGCGCATCGCGTCGTTGCGGCTCGGGTCCTTGGCTCTGGCCAATGGTCTCGCTGCCCGCGCCTTGCGCTGCCTCCCCAGGCGACCCCGCCGCGGCCGCCGGGGATTTTTAGATAGGTTCTACTCCCGCGGCCTGACGCGGACGAAGAAGCTCATCACCAGCCCGAACGCGGCAGCCGCAGCGAGCAGCGCGATGCCGCGGTCCCACGCGGCCGCCAAGTCGCCGGCCGCGCGGCCGCGGTCGAGCACCCAACCGACCCACGGCTGCAGGATGCCGGTGCCGAGAAAGATGCCGACGTTGACCACCGAGGTCGCGATGCCCGAGTACGCGGGCGGGTTCGCTTCCTTGGCGATCGTCCACGACAGCGTGAAGCCGGGGATCAGCAGCCCCATCAGCAGGAACCACGCCAGTGTGGCCCATGGCGGCCACTGCGCGTGCAGCAACCACGGCAGCCACGATAGCGTGTACGCGAGCACGAAGATGCGCATCACGCCCTGGCGGCTCTTTAATCGATCCGAGATCATGCCGATCGCGACCGACCCCACCGCCACGCCGAGCAGCAGCAGGCTCGCGTGCTGCGCGGCCTGCACGCGCGGCATGCCGCGGGTCTGCTGCAGATAGGGCACCGCCCACAGCCCGGCGAACGCGAGAAAGCTGCCGCCGACGCCGACGTTGACGAAGAACGCCGGCCAGATGGCCGGGTTGGCGAGCACGTGCCGCAGCGCACGCAGCCATTGCAGGTTGGCGCCGGTTGCCGGCGCGGCGTGCACCGGCGGATAACCCAGCTCCTCGGGCCGATCGCGCACGGCGAGCCAGGTCGCAATCGCCAGCAGCGCCGACAGCGCCGCCAGCGCGACGAACACCACCCGCCACGACGCGAAGCCCACGATCCACGCCAGCGGCGCGCCGGCCGCGACCGCGCCGAGGTTGCCCGCGAACATCGTCACGCCGGCCAGGGTCGCGAAGCGCTCCGCCGGGAACCACACCGCCGACACCTTCAGGATCGCGATGAACGCGACCGACACGCCCACGCCGACCAGCGTGCGGCCGACCGCGGCGATCTCCCACACCGGCGCGAGCGCGAACAGCAAGGAGCCCGCCGCCGCGATCGCCGAGCCGGCGGCGAGGATCTTGCGCGGTCCGAGCGTGTCCGCCAGCACGCCGACCGGCACCTGCAGCAGCGTGTAGACGTAGAAGTAGGTCGCCGCGAGCGTGCCCAGCACCGCGCCGCTGATCGAAAACGCCTGCGTCAGCTCGCCGGCGATCGCCGCCGGCGCGGTGCGATGCACGAACGACAACACGAAGCTTGCGAGTGCGAGGCCGAAGACGATGCGGCGGGCTTGGACGAGGGTCATGCGTTTCGGCTTCTTGTTGCGGTCCGGAAGCGAGTTCCGGGTCGAGGACCGACCTCTCACTCCGTTCGTGCTGAGAAGGTGTGAAGATTTCGTCGCGAGCGGTCCGCTGGCTAGGCGCACGCAGCCGCAGGGCCGAGACATATCAAGTGGATAGGCGAGGCCCGAAAACGCAGTGTCGGCGCACGCTCACATCGGCGGAGCCGATGTGAAGCGAAGCGGCCGGAGCCAACACCGCGCAACGACGCCAGCGGGCCGCGCAGTAGAAAGATTCACACCTTCTGAGCCCTTCGACAAGCTCAGGACGGCGCTCGTCGAAGCACGAACTTCAAACCATTGAACCTAAATTCCTCACCACACAGACACAGAGGCGCAGAGAAAGGCGAAAAATCAAGTCCTTGCTCGCATTCCCCGCCTCACCCGCTGGGTGAGAGAGTGTATTCGCACAACGGTTTGTTTTTCCTCTGTGTTCTCTGTGTCTCTGTGGTTCAAATGAGGTCTTCAGGGTCACTCGGGTTAGTCGCGATCCTACCGGCCAATCGCTCGGCAATCGTTTCGCGCCCGCCACAGCCCGGGTTCCGAGATAGGTTCTACACTGCCCGCACGCGCACGAAACCCACCGTGCGCGCGCAGGAACTTCCACGAGGAGGACCGCGATGACCGATCTTTCGACCCCGCGCCTCGTGCGCGCGCCCACGGGAACGCAGCTCGCCTGCCGCAACTGGCAGATCGAGGCCGCGTACCGGATGATCCAGAACAACCTCGATCCCGACGTGGCCGAGCGTCCCGAGGATCTTGTCGTCTACGGCGGCATCGGCAAGGCCGCGCGCAACTGGGCGTGCTTCGACGCGATCCTGCAGGCGCTGCGCGAACTGGCGCCCGACGAGTCGCTGCTGGTGCAGTCGGGCAAGCCGGTCGCGGTGTTCCGCACGCATGCGGACGCGCCGCGCGTGCTGATCGCTAACTCCAACCTCGTTCCGCGCTGGGCGACCTGGGAGCACTTCCACGAGCTGGACCGAAAGGGGCTGATGATGTTCGGCCAGATGACGGCGGGATCGTGGATCTACATCGGTTCGCAGGGCATCGTGCAGGGCACGCACGAGACCTTCGTCGAACTGGGCCGCCAGCATTACGGCGGGGACTGGTCGGGCAAGTGGATCCTGACCGCGGGGCTCGGCGGCATGGGCGGTGCGCAGCCGCTCGCGGCGGTGCTCGCCGGCGCGCACTGCATCGTCGTCGAATGCCAGGAGTCGCGCATCGACTTCCGGCTGCGCACGCGCTACGTCGACCACAAGGCGCGCACGATCGACGAGGCGCTGGCGCTGCTGGCGCAGGCGAAGCAGCCGACCTCGATCGCGCTGCTCGGCAACGCCGCCGAGCTGATGCCGCGCTTCGTCGAGATCGCGCGCAAAGGCGGGCCGCGCCCGAGCGCGGTGACCGACCAGACGTCGGCGCACGATCTGGTCAACGGCTATCTGCCGATCGGCTGGACCGTCGATCGCTGGTTCGCCGCGCGGACGGCTTCTGAGGCCGACCGCAAGGCGCTCGTGCGCGCGGCCGCGGCCTCCTGCGCGGTGCACGTGCGCGCGATGCTCGACTTCCATGCGATGGGCGTGCCGACGATCGACTACGGCAACAACATCCGCCAGGTCGCGCTGGACGAAGGCGTGCGCAACGCGTTCGATTTCCCCGGGTTCGTGCCGGCGTGCATCCGCCCGCTGTTCTGCGAAGGCAAAGGGCCGTTCCGCTGGGTCGCGTTGTCGGGTGAGCCCGAGGACATCGATCGCACCGACGCGAAGATCAAGGAACTGTTTCCGGACAACCGCCATCTGCACCGCTGGCTCGACCAGGCGCGCGAACGCATCGCCTTCCAGGGGCTGCCGGCGCGCATCTGCTGGCTCGGGCTCGGCGAGCGACATCGCGCGGGGCTCGCGTTCAACGAGATGGTGCGCAAGGGTGAATTGAAGGCGCCGATCGTGATTGGCCGCGACCACCTCGACAGCGGCTCGGTCGCGAGCCCCAATCGCGAGACCGAAGCGATGCGCGACGGCTCCGACGCCGTGTCCGACTGGCCGCTGCTCAACGCGCTCGTCGCCACCGCCGGCGGCGCGACCTGGGTCAGCTTCCATCACGGCGGCGGTGTGGGCATGGGTTACTCGCAGCACGCCGGCGTCGTGATCGTCTGCGACGGCACGAAGCAAGCCGACGCGCGGCTCGAACGCGTGCTGTGGAACGACCCGGCGCTCGGCGTCGTGCGGCACGCGGATGCCGGCTACGAACGCGCGCTCGAAACCGCGCGCAGGTTCGGATTGAAGACGCCGGCGATCGAGCTGGGTTAGCGTGAAGCGCTTGCTGTCTGCCGTGAGCGGACGTCGCCCAACCCGAGGCCGGCCCCGGCTTTCGCTGGGCGGCGTTGCTCATCGGCCTCCTGCGAAGTGGCTGGGCCCGCAGCGCGCGGGAGGGTTCCTTCTTTCGCCCCCGCTGGCGGGGACCCGCCCGCAGGGCGCAGGACGCCTCGCAGCGGCGCCCCCGACGAACGCCGGGGCGAGGATGGCCCGCCGAGCCGGCGATGGATCGGGGCGTGACGCGCCGACGGATCGTTCGGTAATCCGATGATCACGCTGCGCCCCGGCCACCTGACGCTCGCCGACCTGCGTACGCTGGCCGGCCGCTTCGAGCCGATCGCGCTCGATCCCGCGTGCCGCGCCGGCATCGAAGCGAGCGCGCAAGCCGTTGCGCGCATCGTCGCGCGCGGCGATCCCGCGTACGGCATCAACACGGGATTCGGCAAGCTCGCGCGCGTGCGCATCGCCGACGACCAGCTCGCGCAACTGCAGACCAACCTCGTGCGCTCGCACGCGGTCGGCGTGGGTCCGCTGCTGGACGATGACACGGTGCGGCTCGTGCTGCTGCTGAAGATCGCGTCTCTCGCGCGCGGCTACTCGGGCGTGCGGTCCGCGGTGATCGATGCGCTGCTGGCGCTGTACAACGCGCAGATCCTGCCGTGCATTCCGTCGCAGGGATCGGTCGGCGCCTCCGGCGATCTCGCGCCGCTCGCGCATCTGGCACTGCCGCTGATCGGCGAAGGCGAGGTGCGCGTCGACGGCCGCGTGCGGCCGGCGGCGGCTGCGCTGCTTGAGGCGGGCATCGCGCCGCTGGTACTCGAAGCGAAGGAGGGACTGGCGCTGCTCAACGGCACGCAGGTGTCGACCGCGATCGCGCTGCGCGGGCTGCTGCGCGCCGAGCAGGTGTTCGCCGCGGCGGTGGTCGCCGGCGCGCTGGCGGTCGACGCGGCCAAGGGTTCCGACGATCCGTTCGACGAGCGCATCCAGAAGCTGCGCGGCCACGCCGGCCAGATCGAAGTCGCGCGGCTTTATCGCGAGCTGCTCGCCGGCAGCGGGATCCGCGCGTCGCACCGCACCGGCGACGACCGCGTGCAGGACCCGTATTCGCTTCGCTGCCAGCCGCAGGTGATGGGCGCGTGCCTGGAACTGATCCGCAACGCGGCGGCCACACTGCTCACCGAAGCGAACGCCGTATCCGACAACCCGCTCGTGTTCGCTGCCGACGGCGCCGTGCTGTCGGGCGGCAACTTCCACGCCGAGTGCGTCGCTTTCGCCGCCGATACGCTTGCGCTCGCGATCGCCGAGGTCGGTGCGCTGTCCGAGCGGCGCATCGCGCTGCTGATCGACGCCACACTGTCCGGGCTGCCGCCCTTTCTGGTCAAGGAGGCGGGGATCAACTCGGGCTTCATGATCGCGCACGTGACCGCGGCGGCGCTGGCGAGCGAGAACAAGACGCTCGCGCATCCGGCGAGCGTGGACTCGCTGCCGACTTCGGCGAACCAGGAGGACCACGTCAGCATGGCGACGTTTGCCGCGCGCAAGCTGGCGGACCTGGCACTGAACGTGCGGCACATCATCGCGATCGAGCTGCTCGCCGCCGCGCAGGGCATCGACTTTCACCGACCGCTGCGAAGCTCCGCCGCGCTCGAAGAAGTGCACGCGATGATCCGCACGCGCGTGCCGCACTACGTGCAGGACCGCGCATTCGCCGCCGACATCCGCGCGGTCGAGCAGTTGATCGACGCCGACGCATTCACCGCGTACGCGCGCGGCGTGCTGCCGTCATGGAATCCGCAATGAACGACTGGCGCGCGCCTTGGCAGGGCCGCATCGACGCAGCCGACGGTGAAGCGGGGCTGCGCTGGCATCAGCTCGTCGAGCCGTGGCGCGCGGGCGCGGCGCGCGGCGTGGCGCTGCTCGGGTTCGCGTCCGACGAGGGCGTTCGCCGCAACCAGGGCCGGATCGGCGCAGCGCAGGGACCGCAGGCGCTGCGGCGGCTGCTGGCCAACCTGCCGGTGCATTCGCGTTTCGCGCTGTACGACGCCGGCGACGTGCCGTGCAAAGGCGGCGCGCTCGAGGCGGCGCAGGAGGCGTACGCCGAGCGCGCTGGGATGCTGCTCGATGAGGGTCAACTCGTCGTCGGGCTCGGCGGCGGCCACGAGATCGCCTGGGCGAGTTATCTCGCTGTAGTTCGCAGCGGCACGATCAAGGGCACGCCCGCGAAGCTCGGCATCCTGAACTTCGACGCGCATTTCGACTTGCGCAAGGACGAACGTTCGACCTCCGGCACGCCGTTCCTGCAGGCGCTCGATCACGCGGCGGCGAACGGCTTGCACGTCGAGTACCGCTGTCTTGGCGTGAGCGAATCTTCGAACACGCGCGCGCTGTTCGAGCGCGCGCGCGAACGCGGCGTGGCCTGGCGGCGCGACGACGATCTGACGCTGCTCGCGCTCGACGCGCGCACGGCGGAACTCGCCGACTGGTTGCGCACGATCGATCATCTCTATCTGACGTTCTGCCTCGACGTGTTGCCGGCGGCGATCGCGCCCGGCGTCAGCGCGCCCGCCGCGCGTGGCGTGGCGCTCGAGGTGCTCGAACCGCTGGTCGCGCTCGCCGCCGGCAGCGGCAAGCTGCGGTGCGCGGACATCGCGGAGCTGTCCCCGCCGCACGACATCGACCAGCGCACCGCGCGGGTGGCGGCGCGCATCGCGTGGCGGATCGTGCGGTCGCATCTGGACGCGCCGCGCTGAAGTCGACGTGCGAGCCGACCTGCTGATCCGCAAGGCTCACCTGGCCACGCTCGCCGAGGCCTCAGGCTACGGTGAGTCGCGCGACGCCGCGCTACTCGTGCGCGACGGCCGCATCGCCTGGCTCGGCGCAGACGGTGCGCTGCCGGCGGGGCTCGACGTGGCGGTCGAAATCGACGGCGCAGGCGGGTGGCTGACACCCGGGTTGATCGACTGCCACACGCATCTGGTCTGGGCCGGCAGCCGCACGCGCGACTTCGAGCAGCGGCTCGCCGGCGCGACCTACCAGGACATCGCGCGCGCCGGCGGCGGCATCGTCTCGACGGTCAGGGCCACGCGCGCGGCCACGCTCGATGAACTCGTCGCAGCGGCGCGGCCGCGGCTGCGCGCGCTCGCGCGCGAAGGCGTGACGACGATCGAGATCAAGTCCGGCTACGGACTCGAAACCGCGACCGAACTGCGGCAGCTGCAGGCGGCGCGGCGACTCGGCGCGGAGTTCGGCATCGCGGTCAAGACGACCTTCCTCGGCGCGCATGCGCTGCCGCCCGAATACGCGGGGCGCGCCGACGATTACATCGACCACGTCTGCAGCGCGATGCTGCCTGCGGTGCACGCGGCCGGGCTGGCGGACGCGGTCGACGCATTCTGCGAAGGCATCGGCTTCACGCCCGCGCAGACGCGGCGCGTGTTCGACGCCGCGCGCGCGCTCGGCCTGCCGGTCAAGCTGCACGCGGACCAGCTCTCCGAACTCGGCGGTGCGGCGCTCGCGGCCGAATACGGCGCGCTGTCGGCGGACCATCTCGAATACGCGTCGGAGGATGCGGTCGCGGCGCTGGCGCGCGCGGGCACGGTCGCGGTGCTGCTGCCCGGCGCGTTCTACTGCCTGCGCGAAACGAAGGTGCCGCCGATCGCCGCGTTGCGCGCGCACGGCGTGCCGATGGCGGTCGCGACCGACTGCAATCCCGGAACGAGTCCGTGCACCTCGCTGCTGCTGATGCTGCACATGGCGTGCACGCTGTTCGGGTTGCGCCCCGACGAAGCGCTCGCCGGCGCCACGCGCCACGCCGCGCGCGCGCTCGGGCTGCAGGGCGAAACCGGCCGGCTGGCAGTCGGCTTGCGCGCCGATCTCGCGCTATGGGCGGTGGACCATCCGCGCGATCTGGCCTGCTATTTCGGCCATGATCCGCTGCTCAAATCGTGGGCGAACGGTGTGGCCGTCGATCTGGCGCGGCAACCGTCGCCGGCGAGGTGAACCCGAATCCGGCGGTTGCCCATCTGCAGCCCGGTCGCTCCGTCGCCTCGGGGCATGTCGAGCCGAAGTCCCCCGTCATTCCGAGCCGAGATTCCTCGTCGTCATTCCGAGCCGAGATTCCTCGTCGTCATTCCGAGCCGAGATTCCTCGTCGTCATTCCGAGCCGCAGGCGAGGAATCTCCAGTACATGCCAAGCCGAGATCCCTCGCTACGCTCGGGATGACGAGCAGGCGTCATTCCGAGCCGCCCTTGCCTCGTCATTCCGAGCCGCCCTTGCCTCGTCATTCCGAGCCGAAGGCGAGGAATCTCACCCGCCCGCCACGCCGAGATCCCTCGGCTTCGCTCGGGATGACAACCGAGGTGCAGCGCACGGCAGCGTCGGCACTCGGGACGGCGGCGTCGGCGCGCGGCCTACAATCGATCCGCGTCTGTTCGCTCCCGTCTGTTCGCTCCCGTCCGTTCGCTCCCGTCCGTTCGCTCCCGTCCGTTCGCTCCCGCCTGACCGCTTGACGACCCGCCGCCCGACGACCCGCATGCACGCCGAATCCCACATCCTGCACCGCCAGTTGCGCGGCCAGTATCCGCTCGCCGTCTCCGCACAGGGCTGCTTCATCACCGACGCCAGCGGCAAACGCTATCTCGACGCCTCCGGCGGCGCGGCGGTGTCGTGCCTCGGGCACGGGCATCCCGACGTGCTGGCCGCGATGCACGCGCAGATCGAGCGCATCGTCTACGCGCACACGAGCTTCTTCTCGACCGAGGTCGCCGAGCAGCTCGCCGACGCGCTGATCGCGGATGCGCCGGCGGGCATCTCGCACGTGTATCTGGTCTCCGGCGGCTCGGAGGCGATGGAGGCGGCGCTGAAGCTCGCGCGCCAGTACTTCGTCGAGATCGGCCAGCCGCAGCGCGCGAAGTTCATCGCGCGCCGCAATTCGTATCACGGCAACACGCTCGGCGCACTGGCCGTTGGCGGCAACGTCTGGCGGCGCCGGCAGTTCGCGCCGCTGCTGATCGACGTCGAGCACGTCGCCCCCACCTACGCGTACCGCGAGCAGCGCGAAGGCGAGTCGCCCCGGCAGTACGGCGAGCGGCTCGCGCGCGAGCTGGAAGAGACGATCGCGCGCGTCGGCGGCGAGAACGTCATCGCGTTCGTCGCGGAGACGGTCGGCGGCGCCACCAGCGGGTGTCTGACGCCGCCGCCCGGCTACTTCCAGCGCGTGCGCGAGATCTGCGATCGGCACGGCATCCTGCTCGTCCTCGACGAAGTGATGTGCGGGACGGGCCGCACCGGCACGCTGCACGCGTGCGAGCAGGAAGGCGTGGCGCCCGACCTGATGGCGATCGCCAAGGGACTGGGCGGCGGCTTCCAGCCGGTCGGCGCGGTGCTCGTGGGCGGCCGCGTAATCGATGCCATCGCGCAGGGTTCGGGCTTCTTCCAGCATGGCCACACCTACGTCGGTCATCCGGTCGCGTGCGCCGCGGCGCTCGCGGTGCAGCGCGTGCTCAAGCGGGACCGACTCGTCGAGCGCTGCGCACGCCAGGGTGAAAAGCTGCGCGAGCGACTCGCCGGCGCGTTTGGCGCGCATCGGCACGTCGGCGACATCCGCGGGCGCGGATTGTTCTGGGCGATCGAGCTGGTGCGCGACCGCGCGACCAAGGCGCCGTTCGATCCCAAGCTCAGGCTTGCCGCGCGGATCAAGCACCAGGCGATGGAACTGGGACTGATGTGCTACCCGATGGGCGGAACGATCGACGGCGCCCGCGGCGATCACGTGCTGCTGGCGCCGCCGTTCATCGTCACCGACGAGGAGCTCGACCTGCTGATCGAGCGGCTGGTCGAGGCGGTCGATCGCGCCGTCGCCGGCGCCGTGGGCTGATGCGGACGTCGGCAAGGGCTGCGGCTTGCAACGGCCCGACGCGGGGGGTAAGGTCGCCCACCGCCGCAAGGCTTTCGTTCGATCGAGGAAGGAGACCACCATGCGAATCAAGCTTTCCCTGACCGCTGCCGCGCTGGCATCCGCTTTCGTCGCAGCCGCTTCGCTGCCGCAGACGGCCGGCGCGCAGCAGCGCTTCATCACGATCGGCACCGGCGGCGTCACCGGTGTGTACTACCCGGCCGGCGGGGCGATCTGCCGGCTGGTCAACCGCGATCGCGCCAAGCACGGGCTGCGCTGCTCGGTCGAGTCCACCGGCGGCTCGGTGGCCAATGTCAACCTGCTGAAGTCGGGCGAGATCGAGTTCGGCGTCGCGCAGTCCGACGTACAGTTCAACGCCACCAAAGGGCAGGGCCAGTTCCAGAAGGACGGCGCCTATGGCGACCTGCGCGCGGTGTTCGCGCTGCATCCCGAGCCCTTCACCGTGGTCGCGCGCAAGGAAGCCAACATCACGAAGTTCGAGGACTTCAAGGGCAAGCGCTTCAACGTCGGCAACCCGGGCTCCGGAACGCTCGCGTCGATGAACGAGCTGCTGGCCGCGCTGGGCTGGAAGATGAGCGACTTCGGGCTGGCCTCCGAGCTGCGGCCCGACGAGCACGGCCCGGCGCTGTGCGACGGCAAGATCGACGGCTTTTTCTACGCGGTCGGCCACCCGTCGGCCAACATCCAGGATCCGACGACGATCTGCGGCGCGAAGCTGATCTCGCTGACCGGACCGGCGATCGACAAGCTCGTGAAGGAAAAGCCGTACTACGCGATGGCGACGATTCCGGGTGGCCTGTATCCGAACAACCCGCAAACGACGACCACCTACGGCGTTCAGGCCACCGTGGTCAGTTCGGCCAAGGTGCCGGCCGACGTCGTCTACACGGTCGTCAAGACGGTGTTCGACAACCTCGACGAGTTCAAGAAGCTGCACCCGGCGCTTGCCCACCTGAAGCCCGAAGACATGATCAGGAACGGGTTGTCGGCGCCGCTGCACGACGGCGCGCTGCGCTACTACCGCGAGAAGGGCTGGATCAAGTGACGCATTCGTCCGTGGGCCAGCGGCGCAGCCGCGCAGCGAACGGCCACGAATGCGTCATGCCGAGGCGCGCAGCGGCGCAGGATCTCGCGCGGTGCGATGCGTCGGGATCCCTCGCCTGCGGCTCGGGATGACCGTGCAGCCGCGCAGCGAACGGCCACGAATGCGTTGCCCGACGGCCGCGCTGGCAGGCGCGGCCGGCTGCGGGCGGCGCTCAGCACGCAGGTGCGGCGCGCTCGTCGCTCTCCGCCCCGAGGCGCGCAGCGGTGCGGGACCTCGCGCGGTGCGATGCGTCGGGATCCCTCGCCTGCGGCTCGGGATGACCGTGCAGCCGCGCAGCGAACGGCCACGAATGCGTTGCCCGACGGCCGCGCTGGCAGGCGCGGTCGGCTGCGGGCGGCGCTCAGCACGCAGGTGCTGCGCGCTCGTCGCGCTCCGCCCCGAGGCGCGCAGCGGTGCGGGACCTCGCGCGGTGCGATGCGTCGGGATCCCTCGCCTGCGGCTCGGGATGACCGTGCAGCCGCGCAGCGAACGGCCACGAATGCGTTGCCCGACGGCCGCGCTGGCAGGCGCGGTCGGCTGCGGGCGGCGCTCAGCACGCAGGTGCTGCGCGCTCGTCGCGCTCCGCCCCGAGGCGCGCAGCGGCGAGGAATGAGCGCGCCGGCGCGCAGCGGCGCGCGGCAGCGGGTGGCGTAACGTGCACGGGCGGCCGACGAGCCGCCCGTCTTTTCTCGAGGGGGCGCGCGTGCACGACAGGAAGATCGAGGAGGATCTGGGCCCGACCGCCGAAATGCAGCTCGGCGAGCCGCCGAACGTCCAGCAGTTGGCCAAGGACGCGGACCTCGGCGGCCGCACGACCGCGGGGGCCATCGGCGCCGTGATGATGGCGCTCGGCCTGGCGTGGGTGGCGTTCCAGCTCTGGTACGCCTCACCCGTGCCGTTTGCGCTGGGCTGGGGCGTGTTCAACGACACCGAGGCGCGCTCGATCCACCTGGCGACCGCGCTGCTGCTGGCCTTCCTCGCCTTTCCCGCGCTGCGCAGCTCGCCGCGCGATCGCGTGCCGGCGCTCGACTGGATCTGCGCGATCGTCGGCGCTTTCACCGCGCTGTACCTGATCATCTTCTACCGCGAGCTGGCGCTGCGGCCGGGTAACCCCACGATGCTGGACGTGGCGGTCGGCATCGCCGGCCTGCTGCTGCTGCTGGAAGCGACGCGGCGCGCGGTCGGCCTGCCGATGACGATCCTGGCGGCGGTGTTCCTCGCGTACGTGATGGCCGGGCCTTACCTGCCCGACGTGATCGCGCACAAGGGCGCGTCGATCCCGCGCGTGGTGTCGCACATGTGGATGGTGACCGAAGGCGTGTTCGGCATCGCGCTCGGCGTATCGGTGAGCTTCATCTTCGTGTTCGTGCTGTTCGGCTCGCTGCTCGACCGCGCCGGCGGCGGCAACTACATGATGCAGGTGAGCTTCGCGCTGCTCGGCCACCTGCGCGGAGGCCCCGCGAAGGTCGCGGTCGTGTCCTCGGCGCTCAACGGCCTGATCTCCGGCTCGTCGGTCAGCAACGTCGTTTCCGGCGGCATCTTCACGATCCCGCTGATGAAGCGCGCCGGCTACGGCGGCGTCAAGGCGGCGGCGATCGAGACCTCGTCGTCGGTCAACGGTCAGATCATGCCGCCGGTGATGGGCGCGGCCGCGTTTCTGATGGTCGAGTACGTCGGCATCCCCTACTCGGACATCGTCAAGCACGCGTTCATCCCGGCCGTCATCAGCTACATCGCGCTGTTTTACATCGTGCATCTGGAGGCGTTGAAGCTCGGCATCCAGCCGGCCGCGCGCGAGCGCGAACGCACGATGCGCGACCGGCTCGTGTCCTGGGGGCTGGGCATCTCCGGCACGCTGGTCGCCTGCGCCGTCATCTACTACGTCGCGATCGGTGCGAAGGCGCTGTTCGGCGGCGGCGCGCCTTACGTGCTCGGCGCGTTGTTGACGCTGCTGTACGTCTACGGCGTGCGGGTCGCGGCCAGGCAGCCGGATCTCCCGACCGAGATCGACGTGAAGAACCCGGTGCTGCCGCCGACCTGGCCGACCGTGAAAGCGGGCCTGCACTTCCTGATCCCGATCGGCGTGCTGATCTGGTGTCTGATGGTCGAGGAGCTGTCGCCGGGCCTGTCGGCCTTCTACGGCGTGCTGGCGCAACTGCTGCTGATGGCGAGCCAGCGGCCGCTGATCGCGGCCTTCCGTCGCAGCGGCGACGTCGGCGCGCAGTTCGTCGTCGGGCTGCGCGACATCGTGCACGGCTGCAACGAGGGCGCTCGCAACATGATCGGCATCGCGGTGGCGACCGGCTGCGCCGGCATCATCGTGGGCAGCATCACGCTGACGGGGCTCGGCCTGCGGATGACCGACTTCGTCGAGTTCGTCTCGCAGGGCAACGTGCTGGCGATGCTGGTCTTCACGGCGTTCGTCTGCCTGGTGCTCGGGCTGGGCGTGCCGACCACCGCCAACTACATCCTGGTGGCTACGTTGATGGCGCCGGTGATCGTCGAGCTGGGCGCGCAATCGGGCGTGGTGATCCCGCTGATCGCGGTGCACCTGTTCGTCTTCTACTACGGGATCATGGGCGACATCACGCCGCCGGTGGGACTGGCGAGCTTTGCCGGCGCGGCGATCGCCAAGGAAAACCCGATCGCGGTCGGCATCCAAGGCTCGGTCTACGCGATCCGTACCGTCGTGCTGCCTTTCATCTGGATCTTCAATCCGGCGCTTCTGCTGATCGACGTGCACGGCTGGTTCGAAGCGTTATTGGTCGCGTTCGCCTCGACCGTGGCCTCGCTGCTGTTCGCCGCGGCGACGATGGCGTGGTTCCGCATCCGCTGCCGCTGGTGGGAAGTGCTGTTGCTGCTGGCGGCGACCTTCGCGCTGTTCCGCCCGGACTGGTTCGCCGACCGGATCGCGCCCGAATACACCGACGCGCCGGCCTCTCGGTTCTACGAGGTCGCCGCGCAGCTCGACGAGGGCGACCGGCTCGTGTTCGTGATCGCCGGGCAGACGCTCGAGGGCGAGGAGCGCAGCAAGACGGTCGCGCTGCGCATGGGGCCGCGCGCCGACGAGCCGAACCCGCTCGCGGCCGCGCGCAAGCGGCTTGCGGAGGCGGGCATGACCGTCTCCGGCATGGGCGAGATGCTGCAGGTGACCAATGTGCGCTTCGGCAGTACGGCAGCCAAGGCGCGCATCGAGCCGGGCTTCGAGATCGTCGGCGTCAAGGTGCCGACCGACCGCATCAACGCGCACTGGTTCTACATCCCGGGACTGCTGCTCGCTGCGCTGATCTGGTGGATGCAGGGGCTGCGGATGCGGCGCGAGGGCGCACCTGCAGCGGCCTAGCCCGGATATTTCACGAGGGGCGCGGCAATTGCGCGGATGCATGCGGGATGCGGATTGCGCGAGACGGCCACAGCCAAGGCCCGCAGGCCTTGGCGAGGAGTTGAGCGCAAGCCCGCGCCCGCAGGCGCCGTGCAAACCCGCGCAGCCCCGGCGGTACAAACTGGATCGACACACCGGGGGCCGGAAGTGCCGATTCACCGAGACGGAGCCTGCACATACGGGGGCGACCTCGCGAAATATCCGGGCTAGGTCAGGCCTGCATCCGGCAGCCGACCGCTTGCGGCTTTGGGAAAGGGTTCCTTCGTCTTCCGCCGGCTGCGGATTCGACCTCGTTCACCCTAGAAACGGCAGTTGAAGTCCGTGAAGTATCGAGAAACGCGTTCGCGCCAAAGCCTTCTAGTGACCACGACCATCACCCATTTGGAACTGCTCCGCAGTCCTCGGAATTGGCTTGAAACCCGCATGGATGCTGGCTTTCTGCCGTTTCGACGTGAGGCGAACTGCCGGATTTAGGTTCACCCATC
>JBBIJJ010000074.1:0-15016 GCA_037446035.1 Burkholderiales bacterium | reverse complement strand
ACATCGGCTCTGCCGATTTGAGCCTGCGCCGAAACTGCGTTTTCGGGCCTCGCCTATCTACTTGATATGTCTCGGCCCTGCGGCTGCGTGCGCCTAACCAGCGGCCCGCTCGCGACGAAATCTTCACAGCTTCTCAGCCCTCGTCATTCCGAGCCAAGGGCGAGGAGTCTCCGCTGCTCGCAGTGCCGAGATCCCTCGCTGCGCTCGGGATGACGGAACCGGCGACAGTCAACGCGAAGCGAACTCGCAAGGTGGGCGTGTCACGAGGTTGCGCAATCCTCAATAGCCGGCGACGGCACTACTGCGGTTGTTGCGCGGCGCGGCGCGCACGTTCTTCCTCCCGCGCCTTGCGGCGCTCTTCGCGCCGGCGCTCGTTGACGGCGCGCTCTTCGGCCTTCTCTTTCGCATACGCGTCGGCGGCGCGTTTGCGTTCAGCCGCGCGGCGCGCGTATTCGGCGCGGCGGGCCGCCTCGGCGGGCGCCTGCTCGGCGCGCTTCGCCTGCTCTTGCGCCCGTTCGGCCGCGCGCCGCTCGGCCTGCGCGCGACGGGCAGCCGCCTGCTGCTCGCGCAGCTTGCGCTGCTCGGCCGCCTCGCGCGCGGCGCGCTCGCGGCTTTCCTGTGCGGCGCGCCCTTCGGCGGTGCGCTTTGCCTGCTCCTGCGCATCGGCGGCGGGCTGCCGCGCACGGCGCTGCGCGCGTTCTTCGGCATCCAGCCGCCGTTGCGTGTCGCGTGCCTGCCGCTCGACGCGGCGGATTTCGCGCAGCGCCGACTCGCGCGCCCGCCGAGCTTCGTCCAGGCAGCGGTTGACGAAGAACGTCGTTGCGCAGCGCCGCTGCTCGGCGGCGTAGGCGGCTTCGACGGCCGCTGTCTCGGCGCGCGCGGCGGCGAGCGCGCGGCTGGTGTCCTCGCGCGTGCGAATGCTGCCCGCTGGAAACTGTGCGGTCAGCGCGGCGTGCGCCGGAAGCGCAGCGGCAAGCGCAAGCGATGCAAGCCAGCGGGCGACAGTACCCATCACCGCGGGGAATCTACACGCCGGCGACGACCGCGCGGCGCGGCGCTTGCAGATACTCGCGCGACTGCATCTCGAGCAGCCGCGATGCCGTTCGCTGGAACTCGTTGGCGAGCGCGCCCGCCGTGTAAAGCTGCTCGGGCGGCACCTCGGCGGAGGCGATCAGCTTGACGCGGTGGTCGTACAGCACGTCGACAAGCCAGGTGAAACGGCGCGCCTCCGCGGCCTGACCGGCGGACATGCGCGGCACGTTCGACAGCAGCACGGTATGGAACTGCGCGGCGATTTCCAGGTAGTCGTTCTGCGAGCGCGGCCCGCCGCACAGGACCGCGAAGTCGAACCAGACCACGCCGCCGGCGCGACGCCGCGCGCGGATCGCACGCGACTCGATCATCAGCACAGGATCGTCGTCCTCGGTTTCGGCGAGCCGCACGAAGGCTTCGGTGAGATGCGCGTCGGACTCCGGCCCGAGCGGCGTCAGGTACGCGTCGATGCGTGCCATCGTGCGCCGCCGGTAGTCGACGCCGCCGTCGAGATGAACGACATCGAGCCGTTCCTTCAGCAGCGCGATCGCCGGCAGCATGCGGTCGCGGTGCAGGCCGTCCGGATACAGCGCGTCGGGCGCGTAGTTCGAGGTCATCACGAAGCCGACGCCCAGCTCGAACAGCCGGGCGAGCAGCCGGTGCAGGATCATCGCGTCGGCGATGTCGGAAACGTGGAACTCGTCGAAGCAGATCAGCCGGTGCCGCCGTGCGACGCGCCGCGCGACCTCGTCGAGCGGATCGGCCGTGCCTTTCAGCTCGTCGAGCTCGCGGTGCGTGCCGCGCATGAACTCGTGGAAATGCACGCGCGTCTTGCGGATCAGCGGAACGGCGGCGAAGAAGCCATCCATCAGAAAGCTCTTGCCGCGGCCCACACCGCCCCACAGGTAGACGCCGCGCGGAATCGGCGGCCGCCGCAGCAGCTTGGCGATCGCGTTGGCGCGCTGCGCCTTGTACGCGCGCCACTCGGCGTCGAGCCGTTCGAGGCGGGCGGCGGCGATCTCCTGCGCGGCGTCGAGCGTGTAGCCACGCGTGCGCAGCGCTTCGTCCAGATGGGCGCGGAAGGTCACTAAAGATTGAGCGTGCGCTTGTCGACCGCGAGCGCGGCTTCCTTGGTCGCTTCGGCGAGCGAAGGATGCGCGTGGCAGACGCGCGCGATGTCCTCGCTGCAGGCGCGGAACGACATCGCGACGACGGCTTCGGCGATCAGCTCGGAGGCCAGCGGGCCGATGATGTGCACGCCGAGAATCTCGTCGGTCTTGGCGTCGGCGACGAACTTGACCAGGCCCGTCGTGTCGCCGAGCGCCCGCGCGCGGCCGTTGGCGGCGAACGGAAAAGTTCCGACGCGGTACTCGCGGCCGGACGCCTTGACCTGCTGCTCGGTCTGTCCGACCCAGGCGATCTCGGGCGACGTGTAGATCACCCACGGGATCGTGTTGAAGTCCACGTGCCCGTGCTGGCCGGCGATGCGCTCGGCCACCGCCACGCCCTCCTCTTCGGCCTTGTGCGCGAGCATCGGTCCACGCACGACGTCGCCGATCGCCCAGACGTTCGGCAGATTGGTCCGACATTCGTCGTCGACGACGATGAAGCCGCGTTCGTCGAGCGCGAGGCCGACCGCGTCGGCTGCGAGCCCGTTCGTGTTCGGCACGCGCCCGATCGACACGATCAGCCGATCGCAGGCGAGCGACTGCGCCGCACCCTGGTCGTCCTTGTACTCGACGACGACCTCTTCGCCCTTGCCCTTCTTCGCGCGCTTGACGGCACTGATGTTGACGCCGAAGTGCATCCGCAGGCCCTGCTTCGTGAATGCCTTCTGCGCCTCGCGCGCGATCTGCACATCGGCTGCGCCGAGAAAGGTCGGCAGCGCCTCGAGGATCGTCACGTCGGCGCCGAGCCGGCGCCACACCGAACCCATCTCCAGCCCGATCACGCCGGCGCCGATCACGCCGAGCCGCTTCGGCACGTCGGCCATCGCCAGCGCCCCGTCGTTGGACAGCACGAGCTGCTCGTCGAAGTCGACGCCGGGTAGCGCGCGCGGACTCGATCCGGTGGCGACGATCACGTGTCTGCCGACGAGCGTTTCTTCACCGACCGTCACTTCGTAACCCTCGGCGCCGCTCGCAGCGAAGCTGCCGCGGCCGTGAAAGAACGCGACCTTGTTCTTCTTGAACAGATACAGGATGCCGTCGTTGTTCTGTTTCACCACCGCGGCCTTGCGCGCGATCATCTGCGCGACGTTCATCGCGAGGCCCTTGATCTCGATGCCGTGGTCCTTGAAGTGCTGCGCGGCGTGCTCGTAGTTTTCCGAGGACTGCAGCAGCGCCTTGGAAGGTATGCAGCCGGCGTTGGTGCAGGTGCCGCCGGGGGCCGGGCCGCCCTGCGCGTTTTTCCAGTCGTCGATGCAGGCGACCGAAAAACCGAGTTGGGCCGCGCGGATCGCGGCGATGTAGCCGCCGGGACCGGCGCCGATCACGACGACGTCGAAACGCTTGGACATGGACGGTCGTTCCTTCTGAAACGGCGCGGACCTATGCGCCTTCGCGCGGCACGAAGATCCACAACAGCAAGTACAGCAGCAGCGTGAAGCCGCCGAAAGCCAGGCCGAGCACGAAAATCAGCCGCCAGAGCCACGACTCCACGCCGGTGACGGCGCCGATGCCGCCGCACACGCCGGCGATCCACTTGTCGCGATCCGACAGCCGCAGCCGGTTGAGCCGAAGCGCCGTACCGGCCGGCTCGGCAAGCAGCTTCGCCTTGGCCTGCTCGAACTCGGCTGGCGTGAGCGCGCCCCTGGCGAGCAGGTCGTGCAGCTTGGCGATCTCGTCTGCCGTTGACATCGGATGGCGCAGTACGCAGCGCGTTGCGGTGAGGATCGCAGTTCACGGACGCGCAGTCCGCGAACCGCAATCCCGATCTCACAGCTCGAGCAGCAGCCGCGCCGGATCCTCCAGCGCTTCCTTCATCGCCACCAGCGACAGCACCGCTTCGCGGCCGTCGATGATGCGGTGGTCGTACGACAGCGCCAGATAGTTCATCGGCCGAATGACGATCTGGCCGTTTTCGACGACCGCGCGCTCCTTGGTCGCGTGGATGCCGAGGATCGCACTCTGCGGCGGGTTGATGATCGGTGTGGACAGCATCGAGCCGAACACGCCGCCGTTGGAGATGGAGAACGTGCCGCCGGTCAGCTCGTCGATGCCGAGCTTGCCGTCGGCCGCGCGCTTGCCGAAGTCGGCGATCTTCTTCTCGATGTCGGCGAAGCTCATCTGGTCGGCGTCGCGCAGGATCGGCACGACCAGCCCGCGCGGGCTGCCGACCGCGATGCCGATGTCGAAGTAGCCGTGGTAGACGATGTCGGTGCCGTCGACCGATGCGTTGACGATCGGAAACTTCTTCAACGCCGCGACCGCCGCTTTCACGAAGAACGACATGAAGCCGAGCTTCACACCTTGCTCCTTCTCGAAGCGGTCCTTGTAGCGGTTGCGCAGCTCCATGACCGGCTGCATGTTCACTTCGTTGAAGGTCGTCAGGATCGCCGCGGTCGACTGCGACAGCACCAGGCGCTCGGCAACGCGCTGGCGCAAGCGCGACATCGGCACGCGCTGCTCGGGGCGATTGGCGAGGATCGACAGATCGACCGGCGCCTTGACTTCGGGCAGCGCGGGCCGGGCGGCCGGCGGTGCAGACGGGGCGACCGCAGGCGCCGGCGCAGGCGCGCGCGCGGCAGCCTCCTTGGCCGCGATGACGTCGCCCTTCAGGATGCGACCGTCCTTGCCGGTACCGGTTACCTGCGCGGGCGACAGGCCGGCGTCGGCCATCAACTTGGCCGCCGCCGGCATCGCGACCGCCGCCTTTGCAGCGGCAGCGCCTGCCGCGGGTGCCGCAGATTGCGCCGCGGGCGCCGGTGCGGCGGCCCCCTTGCCCGCGGTGTCGATCGTCGCGATCAGTTCGCCGGCGACGACCGTGCTGCCGTCTGGCTTGACGATCGATGCCAGCATGCCGGCAGCCGGTGCCGGCACTTCGAGCACGACCTTGTCGGTCTCGACTTCGATCAGCACTTCGTCGATAGCGACGGGTTCACCCGGTTTCTTTTTCCACTGCAGCAACGTGGCTTCCGCAACCGACTCCGACAGCTGCGGGACCTTGACTTCAACGATGGCCATTTTCTTGTTCCGTTCAGTTTGCGATCGGCAGCGCGCCGTGGCGTTGCGCGGCGCCCGTGGTCGGGCCGGCGTCGAGCGGTGCGAGACGTGCGCTCGAACCCAGGCAGCCGCGACCGGCGCCTTGCATCCGGTCTGCGGCTACCTGTTCAAGACGATGCCCTTGAGCTTGGCGAACGCCGCGTCGATCAGCGCTTTCTGCTGCTCGACGTGCTTGGCGTAGTAGCCGACCGCCGGCGAAGCGGAGGCGGGCCGCCCGGCATAACCGAGCTTCTGGCCGTCGCTCATGTTTTCGAGCAGATGGTGCTGCGCGTAAAACCATGCGCCCTGATTCTGCGGTTCGTCCTGGCACCAGATCACGTCCGTCGCGTTGGAAAAACGCTTCAGCTCGGCGGCAAGCGCCTTGTGCGGGAACGGATAGAGCTGCTCGATGCGGATGATCGCCACCTCGTCGGCCTTGCGCTCGGCGCGCGCCGCAACCAGCTCGTAATACACCTTGCCCGAACAGACGATCACGCGCTTGACCTTGGCGGGATCCAGTTCGGCGAGCTCGCCGATGACCGTCTGGAACTCGCCGCGCGCCAGTTCGGCGATCTCCGAGGCCGCATCCTTGTGCCGCAGCAGCGACTTCGGCGTCATGATCACGAGCGGCTTGCGGAACGGCCGGATCATTTGCCGCCGCAGCAGATGGAAGATCTGCGCCGCCGTGGTCGGCTGCACGACCTGCATGTTGTTGTCGGCAGCAAGCTGCAGGAAACGCTCGATGCGCGCCGACGAGTGCTCCGGGCCCTGCCCTTCGTAGCCGTGCGGCAGCATCAGCGCGAGTCCCGACTGCCGTCCCCACTTGACCTCGCCCGAGCTAATGAACTGGTCGATCACCACCTGCGCGCCGTTGGCGAAGTCGCCGAATTGCGCCTCCCAGATGACCAGCGCGTTCGGCTCCGCCGTCGCGTAGCCGTATTCGAAGGCGAGCACCGCCTCCTCGGACAACACCGAGTCGATCACCAGGAAAGGCGCCTGCTTGTCCGAAACGTTCTGCAGCGGAATGTAGACGCCCGCATCCCAGCGCTCGCGGTTCTGGTCGTGCAGTACCGCGTGCCGGTGCGAAAACGTGCCGCGTCCCGAGTCCTGTCCGGTGATGCGCACCGGGTAACCGCTGGCCACCAGCGAGGCGAACGCCAGATGCTCGGCCATGCCCCAGTCCAGCGGCATCTTGCCCTCGCCCATCGCGCGCCGGTCGGCGAGCATCTTCTCCACCAGCGGATGCAGCTTGAAGTTCTGCGGCACCGTCGTGATCCTCTCGGCCAGCCGCTTCAGTTCGGCCATCGGTACCGCGGTGTCCGCATGATCGGTCCACTTGCGGTTCAGGAACGGCGCCCAGTCGACCGCGTACTTGCTCTTGTAGTTGGTCAGCACCGGATCGACCGTGTGCCGCCCCTCGTCCATCGCCTGGCGGTAGGCCTTGGCCATCTGCTCGGGCTCGTCCGGTCCGACCGTTCCCTGCGTCACCAGTTTGTCCGCGTACAGCTTGCGCGTGCCGGGGTGCTGGCCGATCTTCTTGTACATCAGCGGCTGCGTGACCGCCGGCGTGTCCTGCTCGTTGTGGCCGAGCCGGCGGAAGCAGACGATGTCGATCACGACATCCTTCTTGAACTCCTGCCGGTACTCCATCGCCAGTTGCGCGCACAGCACGACCGCCTCGGGGTCGTCGCCGTTGACGTGCAGCACCGGTGCCTCGATCATCTTCACGACGTCGGTGCAGTACAGCGTAGAGCGCGAATCGCGCGGGTCGGACGTGGTGAAGCCGATCTGGTTGTTGATGACGATGTGCACCGTGCCGCCGGTCTTGTAGCCGCGCGTCTGCGCAAGGTTCAGCGTCTCCATCACCACACCCTGGCCGGCGAACGCCGCGTCGCCGTGCACCAGCACGGGCAGCACCTTCTCGCGTTTGGTATCGCCGCGCCGCTCCTGGCGCGCGCGCACCGAGCCCTCGACGACCGGATCGACGATCTCCAGATGCGACGGATTGAACGCGAGCGACAGATGCACGGGACCGCCCGGCGTGGAAACGTCGCTGGAGAAACCCATGTGGTACTTGACGTCGCCGGCCGGCAGGTCGCCGCTGGTCTTGCCTTCGAACTCGGCGAACAGCTCCTTCTGCATCTTGCCGAGCGTGTTGACCAGCACGTTCAGCCGCCCGCGGTGCGCCATGCCGATGACGATTTCCTCAACCCCGCGTTCGCCGGCGCGCTGGATCAGCTCGTCCATCGCGGCGATGAAGCTCTCGCCGCCCTCGAGCGAAAAGCGCTTCTGGCCGACGTACTTCGTGTGCAGGAAACGCTCGAGTCCCTCGGCGGCGGTCAACTGCTCGAGGATGTGCCGCTTCTTGGCGGCGTCGAAGTTCGGCGTGGAGCGGATCGACTCGAGCTTCTGCTGCCACCAGCGCTTCTCCGCCGGGTCCGAGATGTACATGTACTCGGCGCCGATCGTGCCGCAATAGGTCTGGCGCAGCGCCTTGACGATCTCGCGCAGCGTCATTTGCTCCTGGCCGAAGTACGTGTTCGTCGCCGAGAACACGATGTCCATGTCGGCTTCGGTCAGGTCGTAGAACGCTGGCTCCAGCTCCGGAATGGCCGGGCGCTCCTGCCGCTTCAGCGGATCGAGGTCGGCCCAGCGCGAGCCGAGGAACCGGTACGCGGCGATGATCGACTGGACGTGGACCTGCTTGCGCGCGACCGACAGATCGGTCGGCGCGATCGTCGGCCGCAGCTTGCCCTCCTTGGCGCGCAACGCGAACGACTCGACGATCGGCGCGTGCGCGACGTCGGGTGTCGCGGGCGAGCCGTCGGCCGCCGGCACCAGCTGCATCTGATCGAAGTACGCGCGCCATTTTTCCGGCACCGAGGCCGGATTGTCGAGGTAGCGCTCGTACAGCTCCTCGACGTAGGGCGCATTGCCGCCAAACAGGTACGAGTTGACCTGGAACTGTCGCATCATCGTGCTGCACCTTTCGGAACGAGCTTCTCGTCAAAGAGGTCCGGACGCGGGCGAATGCCACCGCGTACCCGGCGACGGCGACACCGGATTCCGGTGTTGCGCGTCGGGCCTTCGCCGCGCGCGCACCCGTCTGTGACCGTCTGTGATGCCGTCCGCGCAGCGCGGCGCGATCGTACCACCGCGCCCTGCGCCGAAGGCGTGTCGACCGCGCCCTTGCGGGCAGCGCCGTCGCGCGGCGCTGCGGCAACCCGGCACGGCGCGGCGGCGTAGACTCGTGCCCACAACGAACAGCGCGCGCGGTCCGACCGACACGCGCGGCGCATGCGGCAGGAAGGCTGGAAGGAGGACCCCGTTGCAGCCCACCGACACCCGCACCCCCGACCACTTCCATCGAGTGGTCGATTGCCAATGGGCGTGCCCGGCGCACACGCCGGTGCCCGAATACATCCGGCTGATCGCCGCCGGACGCCACGCCGACGCGTATCTGGTCAACTGGAAGTCGAACGTTTTCCCCGGCATCCTGGGCCGCACGTGCGATCGGCCGTGCGAGCCGGCGTGTCGACGCGGCCGTGTCGAGGCGCAACAGATGCCGAGGCCGGAACCGGTGGCGATCTGCCGGCTCAAGCGCGTCGCGGCCGACTTCAAGGGCGATATCCGCGCGCGGCTGCCCAAGCGTGCACGGCGCAGCAACGGCAAGCGCATCGCGTGTGTCGGCGCGGGTCCCGCGTCGCTGACGGTCGCGCGCGATCTGGCGCTGCTCGGCTACCGGGTCACGCTGTTCGACCGCGAAGCGCAGGCCGGCGGCATGATCCGCTCGCAGATCCCGCGTTTTCGTCTGCCCGCGGAGGTGATCGACGAGGAAACGGGCTACATCCTGGATCTGGGCGTCGACTTCCGCGGCGGTGTGCGCATCGATTCGATGGCGCGGCTTCTCGAAGAGGACTTCGACGCCGTGTTCGTGGGCTCGGGCGCTCCGCGCGGCCGCGACCTGCAAATCCCCGGCCGCAGCGAAGCCGCCGCGCACATCCACATCGGGATCGACTGGCTGGCCTCGGTGTCCTTCGGACACACCACGCGCATCGGCAAGCGCGTGATCGTGCTCGGCGGCGGCAACACGGCGATGGACTGCTGCCGCACGGCCCGGCGGCTGGGCGGCGAGGAGGTGAAGGTGATCGTGCGCTCGGGCTTCGACGAGATGAAGGCGTCGCCGTGGGAAAAGGAGGATGCGATGCACGAAGGCATCCCGATCCTCGACTACCGCGTGCCGAAGGCTTTCCTGCATGAGGGCGGCCGCCTCACCGGGATGCGCTTCGAGCGCGTGCGTGCCGTGCGCGACGAACGCGGCCGCAGGCAGCTCGTGGGCACGGGCGAGGCCGACGAGATCCACGCGTGCGACGAGGTGCTGGTCGCGATCGGCCAGGAAAACGCCTTCCCGTGGATCGAGCGGTCGATCGGCATCGACTTCGGTGCCGACGGCATGCCGGTGCTCGATCAGCTCACGCTGCAATCGACGCGGCCAAACGTGTTCTTCGGCGGCGACGCCGCGCTCGGCCCCAAGAACATCATCTGGGCCGTCGCGCACGGGCACGAGGCGGCCATTTCGATCGACAAGTTCCTGCACGGCGAGGACATCCGCGCACGCCCCGCGCCGGGCGTGCGCCTGCTGTCGCAGAAGATGGGCATCCACGAGTGGAGCTACGACAACGAGGTCGCCACCGATGCCCGGCACAAGGTGCCGTGGCGCGACGTCAAGCAGGCGTTGCGCGACGTCAAGGTCGAAGTAGAACTCGGCTTCGACGCCGCCACCGCCTGGCGGGAAGCGCAGCGGTGCCTGAATTGCGACGTGCAGACCGTGTTCACCGCGCCGCTGTGCATCGAGTGCGACGCCTGCGTCGACATCTGCCCCACCGACTGCATCAACTTCACCGCCAACGGCGACGAGTCCGAAGTGCGCGCGCGGCTGCGCGCACCGGCGCGCAATCTCGCGCAGCCGTTGTACGTCTCGGCGCCGCTGAAGACGGCACGCGTGATGATCAAGGACGAGGACGTCTGCCTGCACTGTGGACTGTGCGCCGAGCGCTGCCCGACCGGCGCCTGGGACATGCAGAAGTTCCTGCTCGAGATGACGCACGCGGGACACGGCTGCCGCGCACCGCAGCGGAGGGCCGCCTGATGGCACGGCGTGCGCGGCGCATCGAAGCGGTCAACGATTTCGTCGTCAAGTTCGCCAACGTCAACGGCTCCGGCTCGGCGTCCGCCAACGAGCTGTTCGCCAAGAGCGTGATACGGATGGGCGTGCCGGTGTCGCCGCGCA
Source organism: Burkholderiales bacterium (assembly GCA_037446035.1). GTDB lineage: Bacteria > Pseudomonadota > Gammaproteobacteria > Burkholderiales > Burkholderiaceae_F > DSNY01. The sequence goes on along the minus strand of JBBIJJ010000074.1, from coordinate 4,492 downwards.
ACATCTTCCCTTCGAACATCCAGGGGCTGCCGACCTGGTACGAGGTGCGCGTCAGCGAAGCCGGCTGGCTCGGCCGCCGCGGCGGCGTGGACTTGATGGTCGCGATGAATCCGCAGACCTGGGACAAGGACCTGGCGGAGATCGAGCCGGGCGGCTACTTGCTGTACGACAGCACTAGGCCGCTGCCAGCCTCGAAGTTCCGCGCCGACGTGCATGCGATCGGCGTGCCGTTCACGGCAATCGCCGCGTCGAAGTACGCCGACCCGCGCGAGCGACTGCTGCTGAAGAACATCATGGTCGTCGGCGTGCTCGCCGCGATGCTGGGCATCGAGCCTGACGTCATCGCGCAGTTGCTGGGCGAGCAGTACAAGGGCAAGGACCGGCTCATCAAGCCGAATCTGGACGCTTTCATGACAGGTCTGTATCACGGCCAGGAGCAGTTGAACGACGTGCTTGCGCTGCGCATCGAGCGGCGCGATCTGATCGGCGACCGCATCTTCGTCGACGGCAATTCGGCGGCGGCCCTGGGCTGCGTGTATGGTGGCGCGACCGTCTGCGCCTGGTATCCGATCACCCCCTCGTCGTCGCTGGCCGAGGCCTTCCAGAAGTACTGCGCCAGGCTGCGCGTCGATCCCGCGACCGGCAAGAATCGCTATGCGATCGTTCAGGCCGAGGACGAGTTGGCCTCGATCGGCATCGTGATTGGCGCCGGCTGGAACGGCGCGCGTGCGTTCACCGCGACCTCGGGCCCCGGAATCTCGCTGATGACCGAGTTCGTCGGCCTGGCGTATTTCGCCGAGATCCCGGCGACGATCATCGACGTGCAGCGCGGCGGGCCGTCGACCGGCATGCCGACGCGCACGCAGCAGTCCGACCTGCTCGCCTGCGCGTACGCCTCGCACGGGGACACCAAACACGTGCTGCTGTTGCCGGAAGACCCGCACGAGTGTTTCGAGTTCGCCGCGGCCGCGCTCGATCTGGCGGACCGGCTGCAAACGCCGGTGTTCGTGCTGTCCGATCTGGATATCGGCATGAACCAGCGGCTGACCGCGCCGTTGGCGTGGGACGATGCGCGTCGCTACGATCGCGGCAAGGTGTTGAGCGCCGCGGCGCTCGAGGCGGGCCGAGATTTCGGCCGATATCTGGACGTCGACGGCGACGGCATCGCCTATCGAACCTGGCCCGGCACGCATCCCACACGCGGGGCGTACTTCACGCGCGGCAGCACCAAGGACGCGTACGCGCGTTACTCGGAAGCCGGCGCCGACTACGTCTACAACATGGAGCGGCTGCGGCGCAAGTTCGACACGGCAAAGCAGCTCGTGCCGCAGCCGATCGAACAGGCCGCCGGCCGCGCGACGAAGGCGGGGGCGATCTACTTCGGATCGACCGGCCCGGCGATGGCCGAGGCGATCGCCGCGCTGCGGGCGCAGGGCATCCACCTCGATACGCTGCGGCTGCGCGCGTTCCCGTTCGCCGACCCGGTGCGCAGCTTCATCGAGCGGCACGAGCGCGTTTTCGTGGTCGAGCAGAACCGCGACGCACAGATGCGCGCGCTGCTCGTCAACGAACTGGGCGTCGAACCGGCGAAGCTCGAGCCCGTGCTGCACTACGACGGTACGCCGATCACCGCACGCTTCATCGCGCAAGCGATCGCCGAGCGCGTCGAGTCCGCCAGGCTGCCGCAGCGCAGGCGGGCGTGAGGATCGAGGACTGAGCAGACGGCGCGAAGGACGGCCGGCAGGCGCCGCCCGCCGCGCGACGACACCATGACATATCTCGCGAAACCCAAGCTGCACCATCCCACGCTGCCGAAGAATGCGCTCGGCTACACGCGGCGCGACTACGAAGGAAAGGTCTCGACGCTGTGCGCGGGCTGTGGACACGACTCGATTTCGGCCGCGATCATCCAGGCGTGCTGGGAGCTCGACATCGAACCGCACCGGCTCGCCAAGCTTTCGGGCATCGGCTGTTCGTCGAAGACGCCGGATTACTTTCTCGGCAATTCGCACGGCTTCAACTCGGTGCACGGGCGCATGCCGTCGGTGGCCACCGGTGCGAATCTGGCCAACCGCTCGCTGCTGTACCTCGGCGTGTCCGGCGACGGCGACTCGGCGTCGATCGGGCTCGGGCAGTTCGTGCACCTGATGCGTCGCGGCGTCGACATGACCTACATCGTCGAGAACAACGGCGTCTACGGACTGACCAAGGGGCAGTTCTCGGCGACGGCCGACGCGGGCTCCAAGTCCAAGCGCGGCGCGGTCAACGCCGATGCGCCGATCGATCTGGTGTCGCTCGCGCTGCAGATGGGCGCGACGTATGTCGCGCGCGGATTCTCCGGCGACAAGGCGCAGCTCGTGCCGCTGATCAAAGGGGCGCTGCATCACCGCGGTGCCGCTTTCATCGACGTGATCAGTCCGTGCGTCGCATTCAACAACCACGACGGCAGCACCAAGAGCTACGACTACGTGCGCAGCCACAACGATGCGGTCAACCGGCTCGACTTCATCGCCAGGCGCGACGCCATCGCCACCGACCACGCGCCCGGCGAAGTCATCGAAATCACGCAGCACGACGGCAGTCTGCTGCGGCTACGCAAGCTCGCCCAGGGCCACGATCCCGGCGACCGGCTCGCGGCGCTCGACCACGTGCAGTCGCACCAGGCGCGCGGCGAGATCGTCACCGGCTTGCTGTACGTCGACCCGACCGCGCGCGATCTGCACGCGCGCCTGAACACCGTCCAGGAACCGCTGAATCGGCTGGCCGAAGCGCAGTTGTGCCCTGGCGCGGCCCTGCTCGCGAAGATCAACGCCTCGCTGCGCTGAGCCCTGCGTTTGCCGCGGCCGCGACTCCGGCCGCTCCGCACCGCACGCCGACGTATTCGACTTCGGCACGATGTCGAAACGGCTGGCGCGCCACGCACCGAAGGACGAGCTGCCCGCGGCGCGGCGCGCCCGCATCGAATGGGCGCTCGCCGTGCTGCGCGCACAGCGCTTTTATCCGGACCCCGGCTCGACAACGCATGCGCCTGCGTTGGTCTTCGAATTCGACAACTGCGCGGCGGCGATCGAGGCGCATCGCGCGCGCCTGCCGCAGATCGTCGAAGTGGTCAAGGCCCTGGCGATCGCCGAACTGGAGGCGGCTGGCGCGTACGTCGAGGCCGAGCACGACCCGTTCTTCGAACGCTACGACGCGACCGCGCTGACCGCCGACGACCTGGCGCTGTTCCCCGATTACCTCGTGTGCATTCCGCCGGCGCGCAACGACGCGCCGGAGAACGCCGTGTTGCTGGACATGCTGTCCGCCGGCCTGCCGGTCAAGGTCCTGGTCGAGGTCGGCGAGCTGATCGAGGAGGCATCGATCGGCACGGGCCACTTCGCCTTCGGCGTGCGCAGCGCGCGCCTGGCGACCACGGCCATGGGCCTGGGCGGCATGTTCGTGTTGCAGTCGACAAGCTCGAACCTGTACGCGCTGCGCGAGCGCTTGCGGCGCGGTCTGACGTGCCGCGGCCCGGCGCTGTTCGCGGTCTACGCGGGTACACCGGCAAGCACGCTGCCGCCGTATCTGGCCGCCGCCGCGGCGATGGAGTCGCGCGCGTTTCCGGCATTCACCTACGACGCGGCTGCCGGCGACAACTGGGCGGCACGCTTTTCGCTGGAGAACAACCGCGATCCGGAGGCAGACTGGACGGTCGAGTCGCTCGAAATCGCCGACGACACGCTGCAGCGCGCGAGCGAGCGCGTTGCGTTCACGTACGCCGACTTCGTGCTGTGCGACCGCCGGCATGCCGCGCACTTCGCGCTCGTTGCGCGCGACCGCTGGAACGGGGCGATGCTGCCCGCAGCGGACTGGCTGGCCCGCCACGAGGCCGAGGCAAACGATCGCGTGCCCTATCTGTGGGCGGTCGACGCCGACGACCGCCTGCACCGGGTGATCGTCGACGCGCGGCTGATGCAGGCGATGCGCCGCGCGTTGCTGTTGTGGCGCCGGCTGCAGGAGCATGGCGGTATCCACGATTCGCACGCCGAGCGGCTGCTTTCGCGCGAGCGCGCTGCGTGGGAAGCGCAACACCGGCAGGCGCCGGACAGCGTGTCACAGCAGGCGTCGGCGCCGTCCGCGCAGACACCGGCGGCGCCGGTCGAACCGGCGCCCATTGCCGAAAGACCGCCGTCTGACGAGGCGTGGGTCGAGACGGCGCGCTGCCCGAGCTGCGGCGAGTGCCGCAACATCAACGACCGGATGTTCGGCTACAACGACAACAAGCAGGCGTTCATCAAGGACATCGACGCCGGCACGTATCGCCAGCTCGTCGAAGCGGCGGAAGCCTGTCAGGTCGCGATCATTCATCCCGGCAAGCCGCGCAATCCGAACGAACCCGGCCTCAAAGAGCTGCTGGAACGCGCCAAGCCGTTTCTCTGACCCGACGGCCCGCAGCGCAAGCGCGCGCATGTGAGCGTTGTGCCACACATCGCGCGAACGCGGGTCGCCGCAA
>JBBIJJ010000073.1:0-15070 GCA_037446035.1 Burkholderiales bacterium | reverse complement strand
AGCGACGGCGAGCGCGATGTCGGTCAATTCTAGCCACGCGTCGCTGTCGGCCTGCGGCGTGCGCAAGCCCTTGAACGCGCGATCGACGTCGGCGCAGCGCGCGAGCAGCCGCGCCAGCGTACCGGCATCGACCCGACGCAACGCGGCCTGCGTGGCGGACTCCTTCTCGCGTCGCACCCAGACGTCGCGCGCGGCCTGCGCGAACGGCACGCCGCGGTCGAGCGCGGCGCGCAGGCGCAACAGCGTGCGCAGCTCTTCGGTCACGGCCCACAGCAGCAGCGGCAGCGGCTCGCCCTCGACGCGCAACCCCTCCATGATGCGGACGACGCGGCCGGCATCGCCGTCGAGCATCGCCAGCGGCAGCGCGAACACTTCGTAGCGCGCGACGTTCAACACGCTGGCCTCGACCTGCTCGCGCGTGAGCTCGCGGGCCGGGTACAGCAGCGCCAGCTTGCAGATCTCCTGATGTGCGGCCAGCAGATTGCCCTCGACCCGATCGGCGATGAACTCCAGCGCCGCCCGCGGCGCCGTCTGCCCCTGCCGCGCGAGCCGGGCCGCGATCCACGCCGGCAGCGCCTCGCGCTCGACCGCAGGCACGTCGACCCAGACGCCGGCGGCGTCGAGCGCGGTGGCCCAATCGGCCTGGCGCTGCTTGCGGTCGAGCTTCGGCACCGCCACGATCGTCAGGGTGTCGTCGGCGGCCGTCTGCGCGTGCGCGCGCAGCGCCTCCGCGCCGGCCGTTCCGGGCTTGCCCGAAGGCAGCCGGATCTCGAGGATGCGCCGCGCGGCGAACAGCGACAGCCCGCGCGCGTGCGCCGCGAGCTGCGACCAGTCGAAACGCGCGTCGGTGTGCAGCACCTCGCGCTCCGAATAGCCGCAGCCGCGCGCCGCGGCGCGGATTGCGTCCTGCGCTTCGATCGCGAGCAGCGGCTCGTCGCCGGAGACGGTGTACACGCGCGCCAGCGCACCGGACTTGACGCGGCTGGCCAGATGGGCGGCGAGCGCGTCAGCCTTTAACTGCATCGACCCTGACCGCGGCGAGCCGGCGCAACACCTGCTGCACGACATCGGTCTGCATGTCGCGGTACAACAGCGCCTCTTCGGATTCCTTGGCGAGCACCTGGGCCTCGTTGAAGGAAACGTCGCGCTGCACGGCGATCTGCGTCGGCGGGATGAGCTCGCGCCCCTTGCCGTCGTGCAGCCGGAACTGCAGTCGCAACCTGAGCTGGAACTCGCGCGCGCGCCCCTGCGCGTTGACCGACAGCACTTCGCGCTCGCGCGCCTCGCCGAGCACGTCGAGCACGGCCTGCGCGCGCGCGCGGTCGTCGACGACCTGGGTGTTCGTTCCCGCCCGGATGTTGCGCGCCAGCTCGGCGCCGAGCGCGGAGTTCGGGCCGAAGCCCAGATAGATCGTCTCGAACGGTAGCTGCTGCGCGCCGCGCAGCTTGAAGCCGCAGGCGGCGAGCGCGAGCGCGAGGCTCAACATGAACCACCGGGATACCGAGATGACCGAGAAACCTCGCGCTCTCGCTTTCATCGTAAATCGGGCCGTTGGCCTTTGGTCGTCCGTTCGCTCCGCCGCCTCGGGGCATTCCGAGTCCCTCGTCATTCCGAGCCGAAGGCGAGGAATCCCACCCGCTCGCTGCGCCGAGATCCCTCGCTGCGCTCGGGATGACGACATGGGCGCTGTGGATGGCACCTTCGGCGCCTGGGGTAGGAGCGTCGGCGCCTGGGGTAGGAGCGTCGGCGCCTGGGGTAGGAGCGTCGGCGCCTGGGGTAGGAGCGTCGGCGCCTGGGGTAGGAGCGTCGGCGCTTGGGGTGGGAGCGTCGGCGCCTGGGCCGTCGCAGGCGTGGCAATCCGAGCCCCCGCCTTCCGCCGACGCGAGACCACCCGGCTGATCACGGATTCAGCCGATGGGTGAGCGCGGTCGAAGCCGCAGACCCGGGTGCACAACGCACTTGCGGGAAACTGCACGGGTGGGCTGCCGGATTCAGGTTCATTTCTTCTCCCCGCGCTCCGTGTCTCGGTGGTGAAGACGGTCTTCGACCGTGCCGTCAGAAGGTGTGAATCTTTCTGCTGCGCGGCCCGCTGGCGTCGTTGCGCGGTGCTCGGGCCTCGCCTATCCGCTTGATATGTCTCGGCCCTGGGCTCCGTGCGCCTAGCCAGCGGACCGCTCGCGACGAAATCTTCACACCTTCTCAGACGACGACGTTGACCAGCTTGCCCGGCACGACGACGACGCGCTTGACCGCGTGGTCGCCGACGAAGCGGCGCACGTTGGCATCGGCCAGCGCGGCGGCCTCGATCGCGGCGCGGTCTGCCTGCGCGGGAACGCGCACCGCGCCGCGCAGCTTGCCGTTGACCTGCACGACGAGCTCGACCTCGTCGCGTGCCAGCGCCGCAGCGTCGGCTTGCGGCCACGGCGCATCGAGGATGTCGCCGAAGACGTCCGCGTAGCCAAGTTCGACCCACAACGCATGCGTGATGTGCGGCGCGATCGGATACAGCGTGCGCAGCAGCAGCGACATGCACTCGCGCAGCACCGCGTTGGCCGCGGGCGAATCGTCGAGCGCGGCGTCCTCGATGGCGTTGAGCATCTTCATCGCGGCCGACACGACGGTGTTGTACTGCATCCGTTCGTAGTCGAAATCGGCCTGGCGCAGATGCAGATGGACTTCGCGGCGCAGCGCCTTGGCGCGCGCGTCCAGTGCCACAGCGTCGACCGCGCCGCCGGCGGCGATCGACGCGCGCCGCGCGTGGCAGAAACTCCAGAGCCGCCGCAGGAAGCGGTACACGCCTTCGGCGCCCGAATCCGACCAGGCGGCGCTCTGGTCCGGCGGACCGGCAAACATCACGAACGCGCGCGCGGTGTCGGCGCCGAAGCGCGCGATCACGTCGCGCGGTTCGACCACGTTGTTCTTGCTCTTGCTCATCTTCTCGATGCCGCCGAAGAACACCGGCTGACCGTCGACCTTGGCGGTCGCACCCACCGGACGGCCGCGCTCGTCGAACTGCACATCGATCTCGTTCGGGTAGAACCAGCGCTTGCGCCCGGCCTCGTCCTCGCGATACCAGCACTCGGCCAGCAGCATGCCCTGCGTGAACAGCCGCTTAAACGGTTCGTCAAACCTGACCAGACCGAGGTCGCGCATCACCTTGGTCCAGAAGCGCGCGTACAGCAGGTGCAGCACCGCATGCTCGATGCCGCCGATGTACTGGTCCATCGGCATCCAGTAATCGACGCGCGCGTCGACCATCGTCGGCGCATCCGGCGCGCAATAGCGCATGTAGTACCAGGCGCTGTCGACGAACGTGTCCATCGTGTCGGTCTCGCGCCGCGCCGGCCGGCCGCACTGCGGGCACGTGCACGCGAGAAAGCGCTCGTCCTTCGCCAGCGGGTTGCCGCTGCCGTCGGGCACGTGGTGCTCGGGCAGTACGACCGGCAGATCCTTCTCCGGCACCGGCACCGGCCCGCAGGCGGCGCAGTGGATGATCGGGATCGGCGTGCCCCAGTAGCGCTGCCGCGAGATGCCCCAGTCGCGCAGCCGGTACTGCACCTGCTTGTCGCCCAGCCCCTTGGCCCGCAGATCCGCCGCGATCGCGTCGACCGCCGCTTCGTAGCCGAGCCCGTCGTACTTGCCCGAGTTGATGCAGACGCCGTCCTTGTCGGCGTACCACGGTTGCCAGGCCGCGTCGAAGGGCGCGTCGGCGCCCGCCGATCGGACCTGTGCGCCGCGCACGACGGCCGGCTGCTGCAACGGGGGCGGTTCGGCGCCCGCCTTTCCCGAAGGCCGGGCAGGGGGGATCTGGCGCGCGGGCCAATCGATCACCTGCCGGATCGGCAGGCCGTACTTCTTCGCAAAGGCGAAGTCGCGCTCGTCGTGCCCGGGCACGCCCATCACCGCGCCTTCGCCGTAACCCATCAGCACGTAGTTGCCGATCCAGACCTCGACCTTCTCGCCCGTGAGCGGATGCGTGACGAAAAAGCCGGTGGCGACACCCTTCTTTTCCATCGTCGCGAGATCGGCTTCCATCACCGTGCCGCGCTTGCATTCCTCGACGAACGTCGCCACCTTGGCGTCGTCGCGCGCCAGGCGTGCCGCAAGCGGATGCTCAGCGGCGATGGCGACGAAGGTCACGCCCATGATCGTGTCGGCGCGCGTGGTGAACACGCGCAAAAGCCTGCGCTCGCCGTCGATTTCGTACGGGAAGCCGAAGTTCACGCCGACGCTCTTGCCGATCCAGTTTTCCTGCATCACGCGGACCTTCTCCGGCCAGCCGTCGAGCTTGGCCAGGTCGGCGAGCAGTTCCTCCGCGTACCGGGTGATCGCCAGGTAGTACCCGGGGATCTCGCGCTTCTCGACGAGGGCGCCCGAGCGCCAGCCGCGCCCGTCGATCACCTGCTCGTTGGCGAGCACGGTGTTGTCGACCGGGTCCCAGTTGACGATTTGCGTCTTGCGGTAGGCGATGCCGCGCTCGAGCATCTCCAGGAACAGCCACTGGTTCCACTTGTAGTACGACGGGTCGCACGTCGCGATCTCGCGCGACCAGTCGAACGCCAGCCCCAGCGGCTGCATCTGCGCCTTCATGTCGGCGATGTTGTCGCGCGTCCACTTGGCCGGCGCGATGCCCTTGTCGATGGCGGCGTTCTCGGCCGGCAGCCCGAACGCGTCCCAGCCCATCGGCGTCATCACGTTGTACCCGCGCATGCGCAGGATGCGGTACAGCACGTCGTTCAACGTGTAGTTGCGCACGTGCCCCATGTGCAGCTTGCCGCTCGGGTACGGCAGCATCGAGCACACGTAGAACTTGCCCTTCGGGTAGCGCGGATCGTTTTCGCGCGCGCGATAGGCGTCGATCGACCGCCAGTGCGATTGCGCGGCCGCTTCGACCTCGGCCGGTGCGTACTTGTCGCGCATTGCGTTGTCCAGGTGCCTGAATTCGGCCGCCGATTATAGGGGCCGCTACACTCGCGACCGCGATGAACGTACTCGAGAATCTGAACGAACGCCAGCTCGCGGCGGTCACGCTGCCCGATCAGTCCGCGCTGATCCTCGCCGGTGCCGGCAGCGGCAAGACACGCGTGCTGACCACGCGCATCGCCTGGCTGATCCAGACGCGCCGCGTCAGCCCGCACGGCGTGTTGGCGGTGACCTTCACCAACAAGGCCGCGCGCGAGATGCTCGCGCGGCTGACGGCGATGCTGCCGATCAACGTGCGCGGCATGTGGCTCGGCACGTTTCATGGCCTGTGCAACCGCATGCTGCGCGCGCATCACCGCGACGCGAACCTGCCGCAGACGTTCCAAATCCTCGATTCGGCCGACCAGCTCGCAGCGATCAAGCGGCTGCTCAAGAGCCTGAACGTCGACGACGAGCGCTACCCGCCGCGCAACCTGCAGTGGTTTATCAACAACGCGAAGGAAGCCGGGCTGCGCGCCAAGGACGTCGAGGTCAACGACGACTACAACCGCAAGTTCATCGAGCTGTACGCCGCCTACGACGCGCAGTGCCAGCGCGAGGGCGTGGTCGACTTCGCCGAGCTGCTGCTGCGCTGCTACGAGCTGCTCGGCCGCAACGAGCCGCTGCGCACGCACTATCAGGAACGCTTCCGCCACATCCTGGTCGACGAATTCCAGGACACCAACGTGCTGCAGTACAAGTGGCTGAAGCTGCTCGCCGGTTGCGGCGAAGGCGGCGCGCCGCGCAACTGCGTGTTTGCGGTCGGCGACGACGACCAGTGCCTGGTTGCGGGCACGCAGGTTCTGATGGACGAGGGGTCGGTCAAACCGATCGAGCAAGTCGCCATCGGCGACCGTGTGCACTCCGCCTTCGGCGGCGCGCATTTCGGCGCTTCGCGCGTGGTCGGCGTGCATGCGCGCAGCATGGACACGCCGCTGGTGACGATCCGCACCGCGGGCGGCCGCACGCTGACCAGCACGCCCGAGCACACGCACTTCGCCGGTTACGCGGTCGGGCATCTGCCGCCGAGGTTCTTCGTGTGCCTGATGCACAAGCCGGGCGTGGGCTATCGGCTCGCCGTCTCCGGCCACCGCAGCGAGCACATGGACGGCAAGACGGTGCCGGGATTCCGCCACCGTGCGCGCCGCGAAGGCGCGGAGTCGATCTGGGTGCTCGAGTCGCACGCGGACGAGCGTTCCGCGGAGAAGCGGCTGCGCGTGCTGTCGCTCAAGTACGGGCTGCCGACGCGCGCGTTCGCCACGCGCGGCCGGGCCGAGGTGCCGCCCGAATTCAGGGAGTTGAACACCGCGCGTGCCGCGCAATGGCTGCTGCAGGATCTGAAGCTTTCCTCCGATTGGCCGGACGATCGCCGCCGCCCGAGTTTCGGCGCCCCGGGCGACGTGCTGCTGACCTTGTGCGCGGAGACGCGGCGCGGTGCGCCGAACCACCGGCTGTACGCGCGCACGCTCGACCGCCAACAGGCGCAGCAGCTCGAAGACGCCGGCTACAAGCCGATCGTCGTCGACGACGGCAAGGGCGGCTGGTGCGTGCAGATGTTCCGCCGCGACTACGGCGAACTGGCCGACGACGCGCGCAAGATCCGTGCGGTGCTCGGCGGCCGCATCCTCACGCGCGCGCGTCTGGGCCGGCGCACGCTGCCGATGACGCTGGCCGAACACGTACGCGCCGGCATGGCGATCTTCACGGCGGACGGCAGCCTGGACACCGTCGAGGCGGTCGCGGTGGCGCCGCGCGCGAGCGTCACCGTCTACGACATCGATGTCGAGGACTCGCACAACTTCGTCGCCAACGGTCTGCTGACGCACAACTCGATCTACGCGTTCCGCGGCGCCAACGTGGGCAACATGGCCGACTTCGAGCGCGAGTTCCGCGTGGCCAACGTCATCAAGCTCGAGCAGAACTACCGCTCGCACGGGCACATCCTGGACGCGGCCAACGCGCTGATCCGCAACAACGCGCGCCGGCTGGGCAAGAACCTGTGGACCGACGCCGGCCATGGCGAGCCGGTGCGCATCTTCGAGGCCGGCAGCGACGGGCTGGAAGCCGCGTGGCTCGTCGACGAAGTCAGGGGCCTGATCGGCGAGGGGCTGGCGCGCAGCGACATCGCGGTGCTGTACCGCTCGAACGCGCAGTCGCGCGTGCTCGAGCACGCGCTCGTCAACGCTGGCATTCCGTACCGCGTCTACGGCGGGCTGCGGTTCTTCGAGCGCGCCGAGATCAAGCACGCGCTCGCGTACCTGCGGCTGATCGAGAATCCCGCCGACGACACCGCGTTTCTGCGGGTGGTGAACTTCCCGCCGCGCGGCGTGGGCAGCCGCACGCTCGAGCAGCTCGCGGACGCGGCGCGCGCGGGCAACTCAAGCCTGTACGCGGCGGTCGGCGGTGTCGGCGGCAAGGCGGGCGCGAACCTCGCCGCGTTCGTCAAGCTGATCGACTCGCTGCGCTTAGAGACCGCGAACCTGCCGCTGCCGGAGATCGTCGACGCGGTGCTCGAGCGCAGCGGGCTGGTTGCGCACTACCGCGCCGAGCGGGAAGGGCAGGAGCGCGTCGAAAACCTCAACGAGCTGGTCAACGCGGCCGCGGTATTCGTCGGCGAGGAGGGCTACGCGGCCGACGCGCCCGCCACGCAGGCCGATGTCGCCAACGCGATCGCATCGCCGCTGGCGGCGTTCCTGTCGCACGCTTCGCTCGAAGCGGGCGAGAACCAGGCCGGCGAAGGGCAGGACGCGCTGCAGTTGATGACGGTGCACGCCGCCAAGGGGCTCGAGTTCCACGCGGTCTTCATCACGGGTTTGGAAGAGGGGCTGTTCCCGCACGACAACAGCGTCACCGAGCCGGAGGGGCTGGAGGAAGAGCGGCGGCTGATGTACGTGGCGATCACGCGCGCGCGGCGGCGGCTGTACCTGAGCTTCGCGCAGAGCCGCATGCTGCACGGGCAGACGCGCTACGGCGTGAAGTCGCGCTTCATCGACGAGCTGCCCGCGGGCGCGGTCAAGTGGTTGACGCCGCGGCTGCGCGAGTCCGCCGGCATCGGTCTCGCGCAGTGGCGCGACGCCGGCGCGCAGCCGGCCGTGCCGAGCATCACGCCCAAGCCGCAGACCGTGCACGGTTTCCGCATCGGCCAGTCGGTCCGCCATGCGCGCTTCGGCGACGGCGTGATCATCAGGCTCGAAGGCAGCGGCGACGACGCGCGCGCGAAGATCAACTTCGGCCCGCAGGGCGTCAAGGAACTGCTGCTGTCGATCGCGAAGCTGCAGGCGGCGTAGGCGCGGCGCGCCGACCTACGGCCCGAAGATCGAGCGGTACATCAGGTAGTAGCTCGCCTGCAGGATCGTCATCAGCACCAGCGCGAAAGGCGCCAGCAGCAGCGACAGCAGCTCGCGCGAGGAGATCAGCATCGCGAGCACGCCCACGAGCACGGTGCTCGCGATCAGGCTCGCTGCGCCGGCGACCAGCCCGTAGACCAGCAGTGCGCTCAGGTTGCGGCCGCACGCCACCACGCTGCCGAACATCGCCTTCGCCGGGCCGAGGCCGTGCCAGCCGGCCAGCAGCGGCGCGAACCACATCAGCACCAGCACCGGCGTGTAGGCGAGCAGTTGCAGCAGCAGCATGTCCCACGGCACGTCGGCGAGCGTGGCCTGCCCGTCCGCCGGCGGCATGCGGCCGCCGTCGCCGACGAGCGCGAACAGCGTCGCCAGCAGCAGCACCAGCGCCGCGTTGATCAGCCCGAGGCGAAACAGCTTGACGCGATTCGGGTTCCCTTCCTGGAACGGTTCTGCGAATACGGACGGGTTCGGCGCGCGTCCGAACGCGACTTCGCGGCACGCCGCCATCAGCCCCACCGTCGCGAACGGCGCCAGCACACCGGAGATGGCGATGCCGACGAACGGCAGCAGCGCCGGCAGAAGCAGCATCATCAGGTAGACGACGACCATCGCCGGCAATCCGAGCGGCTGCCGCCTGAACAGCCGCCAGCCGTCGCGCAGCCAAGCGGCGCCCGTCGCGGCAGGGACGGTGCGGATCTGCATGTCAGTTCGCGGCCCGGTTCACGATTCGGCCCACGGCAGCTCCGCATCGACGATGCGCCGGCGCAGCGTCAGTTCGAAGCGCGTCGGGTCGTGCGGCTTGAGCACGTGCGCGTCGCGCGGCAGATGCAGGTCGTGCAGGCGCGAGATCCAGAAGCGCAGCGCCGCTGCGCGCAGCATCGGGCGCCAAACCTCGCGCTCGGTGTCGGTCAAAGGCCGCACCGCGTGATAGGCGTTCAGCAGCGCGCGCGCGCGCGGCATGTCGAACGCGCCGTCGGCGGCATCCACGCCCCAGTCGTTGATCGTGACCGCCAGGTCGTACAGCCAGGTCGTACAGCCGGCGAAGTAGAAGTCGATCACGCCGCCGACGCGGTTGGAACCCGGCCCCCCTTCCCACAGCACGTTGTCGCGAAAAAGATCCGCGTGTACCGGGCCGTGCGGCAGGGTCTCGTACACGGGACTGCGATGGAAGCTGTCCTGAAAGATGACTTCCTCGGCGAGGAACTGGTAGGTTGTGTCGTCGACGTAAGGCTCGAGCTGAGGCAGCACGCTCTTTAACCAGCCGATGCCGCGCAGATTCGGCTGGAAGTGCGGAAAATCGCGCGCCTGCAGGTGCATGTGCGCCAGCAGCGTGCCGATGCGCGCGCACTGCTCGAGGGTCGGACGCTCGACCGGGGTGCCGTCGACGCGCGTGACGATCGCCGCCGGCTTGCCGCGCACTTCCGACACCAGCGATCCCGAGCGGTTTTCCTGCGGCTCGGGCACCGGCAGCAGGCGGCGCGCGAGATGGCGCATCAGCTCCAGATAGAACGGCAACTGGCGGAAGGTCAGCCGCTCGAACACCGTCAGCACGAAGCGCCCCGTCGACGTGTCGACGAAGTAATTGGTGTTCTCGATGCCGGCGGGAATGCCCTCGTAGGCGAGCAGCTCGCCGAGCGAGTAGTGGGCCAGCAGACCGGTGATGTCCTCGCGCGTGAGCGCGGTGAAAACCGCCATCGCGCGTATCAGAAATCGAGTCGCAGGAAACGCGGCACCGACAAGCCTGCGCTGAGCTCCTGCGGCGACAGCGGCCGTGCGCCCTCGCGGTTGACGATCACGTAGCTCGTCGTCGAATGCGCCGGCGTGACGATCACTTCGACGACGCGGTTGGCCCGGCGGCGCTGCTCGATGCGGGCTTCGGGCGCGGTCGGCCGCGCGGGTGGCAACTGTTCCTCCGGCGCCGGCTCGGCGAGCGGCTCGTCGCCGCGCGCGCGCTGCGGGGTGCGTTCGGATTCGGGCAGGCGGATCACCGCGCGTGGCGGCGTCGGCGCTGCGGGTGCGATCGCGTCGGCAGCGCTCGGCAGCCGCGGCGGTGCGTCCAGCGGCCGGCCGGGCTGTGCGTCGGCCACGGCCGCCGCGCTCGCCGCGGCGACCGCCATCGAAACGAAGCGCAGCAGCGGCAGGCTCATGGCGAAAACCTCGACCGCATTGTAGCCTGCGGCCCCGCGCGCTACAGGTAAAGCAGTTGTTCGCGCTCGGCCGCGGTCTGCGCGAAGCCGCGCGCCTCATAAAAGTCGAAGATCGCGGCCACCACCGCGTCGCTGTCGTCGACGAGCTTCATCAGGTCCAGATCCTGCGCGTCGATCATGCCGTCGCCGACGAGCCGCTCGCGCATCCAGTCGAGCAGCCCGCGCCAGAAGGTCGAGCCGACCAGAACGATCGGAATCGTGCGGCCCTTGCGCGTCTGGATCAGCGTCAGCGCCTCGGTCAGCTCGTCGAGCGTGCCGAAGCCGCCGGGCATCACGACGTACGCCGCCGCGTACTTGACGAATGCCACCTTGCGCGCGAAAAAGTGCCGGAACCGCAGCGAGATGTCCTGGTATGCGTTGCCGTGCTGCTCGAACGGCAGCTCGATGTTCAGCCCCACCGACGGCGAGCGGCCTTCGAACGCGCCGCGGTTGGCCGCTTCCATCGCGCCGGGGCCGCCGCCGCTGATCACCGCGAAGCCCGCGTCGGACAGCTTGCGCGCGATCTCCACGGTCTGCCGGTAGATCGGCGAGTCTTCGTTCAACCGCGCGCTGCCGAAGATCGAGACCGCGGGGCGGATCTCCGACAGACGCTCGGTCGCCTCGACGAACTCGGAGATAATCCCCCACAGGTGCCAGGACTCGCGCGCCTTCTGGCTGGTGGCGCGCTCGGGCATCGTCACGGCCCGCAGGCTCGGGATGTTCTTCTGACGATCCAGCATTCGATTCTCCTGTGAAGACCCTACTGCTCGTCGACGGCTCGAGCTACTTATACCGCGCATTTCATGCACTCCCCGATCTAAGGACTTCGACCGGCGAACCCACCGGTGCGATCCGCGGATTCGTGTCGATGCTGAAGCTGCTGCGCCAGCAGATCCCGGCCGACTATCTCGCCTGCGTGTTCGACGCCAAGGGCAAGACCTTCCGCGACGACCTCTATCCGCAGTACAAGGCGAACCGCCCGCCGATGCCCGACGATCTGGCACGGCAGCTCGAGCCGATCCGCGAAGCCGCGCGCGCGCTCGGCTGGCCGGTGCTGGAAATCGAGGGCATCGAAGCCGACGACGTGATCGGCACGCTCGCGCGCGAGGCCGCCGGCCGCGGCGTGCGAACGATCATTTCCACCGGCGACAAGGACCTCGCCCAGCTCGTCGACGAGCATGTCACGCTGGTCAACACGATGAGCAACGAAAAGCTCGACGTCTCCGGCGTAGTTGCCAAGTTCGGCGTGCGCCCCGAACAGATCGTCGACTACCTGACGCTCGTCGGCGATGCGGTCGACAACGTGCCCGGTGTCGACAAGGTCGGCCCCAAGACCGCCGCCAAGTGGCTGCAGCAGTACGGCTCGCTCGACGCGATCGTCGCGCACGCCGACGAGATCGGCGGCGTGGTCGGCGAGAACCTGCGCCGCGCGCTGAACTGGCTGCCGACCGCGAAGGCGCTCGTCACCATCAAGACCGACAGCGACATCGCCGCGCACGTGCCGCACTTCGACGCGCTGCAGGCGCAGCCGCCCGACGAGAACAAGCTGCGCGAGCTGTTTGCGCGCTGGGAGTTCAAGAGCCTTCTGAAGGAGCTCGGCGAAGCGGCATCGGTCGACTCGCCTTCCAACGGGCAGGCAGGCGCAGCGGGCGATGCCGTCGCCCGCGAACCCGACTCCGATGCCAGCCCGTCCGCCGCACCGCTCGTCGCCGACGCCGGTGCCGGCGACGCGGAGCCGGGCGGTGCAAACCGGCTCCGCCCGGCCGCAGGCGAGCGAGCGAGGCCGCCGGTGCACTACGAGACCATCCTCACCGACGCCCAGCTCGACAACTGGCTCGCGCAGATCAACGGCGCGCAACTCACCTGCATCGACACCGAGACGACCTCGCTCGACCCGATGGCCGCGCGGCTCGTCGGTATCTCGCTCGCGGTCGAGCCGCATCGCGCCTGCTACATCCCGCTTGCGCACCGCTATGCCGGCGCGCCGGCGCAGTTGCCGTTCGACGCCACACTCGCGAAGCTCAAGCCCTGGCTCGAAAGCGCGCATCACAAGAAGGTCGGTCAGCACCTGAAGTACGACGCGCACGTGTTTGCCAACCACGGCATCCGACTCGAAGGGATCGCGCACGACACGCTGCTGCAAAGCTACGTGCTGGAGCCGCACCGCAGCCACGACATGGACTCGCTCGCCGAGCGGCATCTGGGGCGCACGACGATCACCTACGAGCAGGTGTGCGGCAAAGGCGCGAACCGGATCGGCTTCGACGAAGTGTCGATCGAGCGCGCCACCGAGTACGCCGCCGAAGACGCCGAGGTCACGCTGGCGCTGCACCTCGCGCTATGGCCGCGCATCGCCGACGACGCGCGGCTGCGCTACGTGTACGAGGCGATCGAGATTCCCGTCTCGCGCGTGCTGTTGGAGATGGAGCGCACCGGGGTGCTCGTCGACCGCGACAAGCTGCTCGCGCACAGCCGCGAACTGGCCGCGCGCATGGCGGAGCTGGAAGCGCGCGCACACGAACTCGCGGGCCAGCCGTTCAACCTCGGCAGCCCCAAGCAGATCGGCGAGATCCTGTTCGGCAAGCTCGGGCTGCCGGTCGTGAAAAAGACCGCGAGCGGCGCGCCGTCGACCGACGAGGAAGTGCTGGAAAAGCTGGCACTCGACTATCCGCTGCCCAAGGCGCTGCTGGAGTACCGCGCGCTGGCGAAACTCAAGTCCACCTACTGCGACAAGCTGCCGGCGAGCGTGGATCCGCGCACCGGCCGCGTTCACACGAGCTACGGGCAGGCCGTCGCGGTCACGGGGCGGCTGGCGTCGTCCGAGCCGAACCTGCAGAACATCCCGATCCGCACGCCCGAGGGCCGCCGCATCCGCGAAGCCTTCATCGCGCCGCCCGGCAGCCGCATCGTCTCGGCCGACTACTCGCAGATCGAGCTGCGCATCATGGCCCACTTGAGCGGCGACGAAGGCTTGCTCGCGGCCTTTGCCGCCGGCGAGGACATCCACCGCGCCACCGCCGCCGAGGTGTTCGGCGTTCCGCTCGGCGAAGTCACGAGCGAGCAGCGCCGCTACGCCAAGGTCATCAACTTCGGGCTGATCTACGGCATGAGCGCGTTCGGCCTGGCGGCCAACCTCGGCATCGACAAGGACGCGGCGCGCAATTACATCGACCGCTATTTCACGCGCTACCCGGGCGTGGCGCGCTACATGGAGACCACGCGCGCGCTCGCCAGGCGGCAGGGCTACGTCGAGACCGTGTTCGGCCGCAGGCTGTGGCTGCCGGAGATCAATTCGCCCAACGGCCCGCGCCGCGCCGCGGCCGAGCGCGCGGCGATCAATGCGCCGATGCAGGGCACCGCGGCGGATCTCATCAAGCTGGCGATGATCGCGGTGGCCGACTGGCTGCGGCGCGAACGGCTCGCAAGCAAGCTGGTCATGCAGGTGCACGACGAGCTGGTCTTCGAGGTGCCCGCGGCGGAAGTCGAACCGGTCAAGACCAGGGTGCCCGAGCTGATGTCGGGCGTGGCAGAACTGAAGGTCAAGCTGGTCGCCGAGGTCGGCGTCGGCGCCAACTGGGACGAGGCGCATTGAGCGCGGCGGTGCCCAGATGTGCGACACGCCGAACCCGGCCAGCCGAGCGGAGGTGCACCCATGAGCAGAACCGTCGGTATCTATCTGTTCGAGGACGTCGAGGTGCTGGACTTTGCCGGCCCGTCCGAGGTGTTCACGACGGCCAGCCGGGTCCACCGGCGGCTGCATCCGCA
Source organism: Burkholderiales bacterium (assembly GCA_037446035.1). Lineage (GTDB taxonomy): Bacteria > Pseudomonadota > Gammaproteobacteria > Burkholderiales > Burkholderiaceae_F > DSNY01. The sequence continues at coordinate 810 of JBBIJJ010000073.1, read as the reverse complement.
GCGGCCCGAGCCGTTTCTGGTCTTCAGCATCGCGCTCACGCCGGCGCCGGTTACCGCGCGTGCGGGTCTGCGCATCGTGCCCGACTTCCAGATCGACGCGCACCCGGACATCGACGTGCTGATCGTGCCGGGCGGCGTGGTCACCGCCGAGCTGCACAAGCCCGAAGTGCTGCGATGGGTCGCGCGGCAGGCCCCGCCTGCGAGTGCGTGGCCTCGGTGTGCACGGGCGCTTTCATCCTGGCGCAAGCCGGGGTGCTACAAGGCGGGCCGGTCACCACGCACTGGGAGGACCAGGCCGAACTCGCGGCGTCGTTTCCGGCGCTGCAGGTGATCGACGGGCCGCGCTGGGTCGAACAGGGCAGGATCGTCACGTCGGCGGGCATTTCCGCCGGCATCGACATGTCTCTGCATCTGGTCGGCCGCCTCGTTTCGCCGGCGCTGGCCGCTGCCACCGCGCGCCAGATGGACTTCGCCTGGGGAGCGGGCGCGGACGATATCGACCATGACCGATCCTCGTGACACGCGCCCGCCGCCCGGCGCCCGCATGCGTCAGCCCTCGTCATTCCGAGCCAACGGCGAGGAATCTCCACTGCTCGCAGTGCCGAGATCCCTCGGCTTCGCTCGGGATGACGGAACCGGCGACAGCCAGCGCGAAGCGAACTCGCAAGGTGGGGGTGTCACGAGTTGTGCGCCCAGCATGGGCGCGATCTTGGAGGTGAAAGTCCTCCCGTGAGTTGGCCACAGCGAACGAAGCGAAGCGCAACTGCACGAGGGCGACCGAGTGTGGGGAGGAAGCGTGGAGCGAAACCG
>JBBIJJ010000072.1:0-15149 GCA_037446035.1 Burkholderiales bacterium | reverse complement strand
CGTTGCCGGTATCGGGGTTGCGCCACTGCGACGGCACGCCGGTGCGCACCGTCTCGAGCGTGTGCGCGGTCTTGAGGCGGTCCTGCTCGTCCATCGAGCGGCCGACCGCACCGCCGATCGCCGCACCAACGAGGGTGCCAATGATCGTCGCCGTCGTGCGGCCGTGGCCGCCGCCGACCTGCGAGCCGAGCACGCCGCCGAGCACGCCGCCGACGATCATCCCGGTCTGCTCCTGGGTGGGTGGCGACGCGCACGCGGCGAGCGCGGCGAGGCTCGCGGCCGCGAGACCGCGCGCAAGAATCGATGACCCTAGAAACGGCAGTTGAAGTGGGTGGAGTACCGAGAAATTCGTTCGCGCCAAAGGCTTGCAGTGAGCACGACCATCACCCACTTCGAACTGCTCCGCAGTCGTCGGAATTGGCTTCAAACCCGCATGGATGCTGGCTTTCTGCCGTTTCGACGTGACGCCAATTGCCGAATCTAGGATGACTTGTCCATGATTGGCCTCCGGCGGTTCCGGTCGAGCGAAGGCGCGAAGCGCCTCACCGTCGGTCGGAACGCTGAATCCACCTTAGGCCGCGCGCGCCGGCGCGAGTTGATGGCCGTCAAGCGTACGGCCCGCGCGGCGCGCTCAGGGCGGGCGTGGCGGACACGCGTCCGATTGACCATTTCTTATCGTCGGGACAGGCGCCAACCGCTTGGCGTCCGCATGCGTCAGCCCCCGTCATTCCGAGGCGCCCACGCCTCGTCATTCCGAGCCGAAGGCGAGGAATCTCCGCCGCGCGCCGTGCCGAGATCCCTCGCATTCGCTCGGGATGACGAGCGTCCGCCACTCCGAGCCGCCGACTCGTGTCATTCCGAGGCAGCCACACCTCGGCAATCCGAGGCATTCGCACCGCATTACTCCGAGGCGTCCACACCTCGTCATGCCGAGCCGAAGGCGAGGAATCTTCGCTGCTCGCGGTGCAAAGATCCCTCGGCTTCGCTCGGGATGACGGCACCGGCGACACCCAGCGCGAGGCGAGCTCGCAAGGTGGTGGTGTCACGAGGGTGCATCATCCTCAATGAGCCGCCAGGAATTTCTCGACCAGCCGCACCCAGAAGGTCGCGCCGAGCGGAATCAGTTCGTCGTTGAAGTCGTACGACGCGTTGTGCAGCGTGCAGGGGCCGAGCCCGTGACCGGCGGCGCGGTGCGCGCCTTCGCCGTTGCCGATGAACACGTACGCGCCGCACTTGACCTTCAGCATGTAGGCGAAGTCCTCCGAGCCCAGCGTCGGCTCGTAGTTGCGCTTGACGTTGGCCGCGCCCACGATGTCGTCCATCACGCTCGCGGCGAACTCGGCTTCGGCCGGATGGTTGACCGTCGGCGGGTAGTTCCACTTGAACTCGACGTGCGCTTCCGCGCCATGCGCCTCGGCGGTCAGTCGCGCGATGCGCTTCATGCGCTCCTCGACCAGCGCGGTCACGGCGTCGCTGAAGGTGCGCACGGTGCCGGCGATCGTTGCCACGTCGGGCACCACGTTGGTCGCATCGCCGGCGTGGATCATCGTGATCGACAGCACCGCGGCGTCGATCGGCTTCTTGGCGCGCGTGACGATGCCCTGCAGCCCCTGCGCGATCTGCACCGCGACGAACACCGGATCCACGCCCAGGTGCGGCAGCGCCGCGTGCGTGCCGCGGCCGACGACCCTGATCTCGAACTCGTTGCTCGAGGCCATCATCGGCCCGGGCGTGACGCCGAACTCGCCGACGTTCAGCCCCGGCCAGTTGTGCATGCCGAACACGGCGTCGCACGGAAACCTCTCGAACAGCCCGTCGTCGATCATGCGCTGTGCGCCGGCGCCGCCCTCTTCGGCGGGCTGAAAGATCAGCACGACGGTGCCGTCGAACGGCCTGGCCTGCGCGAGGTACCGGGCCGCGGCGAGCAGCATCGCCGTATGGCCGTCGTGCCCGCACGCGTGCATCTTGTTCGGATACACCGAACGGTGCGCGAACTGGTTGGCTTCCGCAATCGGCAGCGCGTCCATGTCGGCGCGCAGCCCGATCGCGCGGGGCGAGGTGCCGTTGCGGATCACGCCGACCACGCCGGTGCCGCCGAGCCCGCGGTGGACCTCGATGCCCCATTCGGCGAGCTTGGCGGCGACCAGGTCGGCAGTGCGCCTTTCCTCGAAGCGCAACTCGGGATGCGCGTGGATGTCGCGGCGGATCGCCTGGATTTCGGAACGGAAGCGGACGATGGGGTCGAGCAGGTTCATCGGCGGGTCGGAGGGCCGGGACAGGGCGCAGCTTACGCAATTCGCGGCGTCGGCCGATGGATCCGGCGTCAAGGCTTCGCGCCGCGTAGGGGTAAGCCGCGATGCGCCGCCGGCTTTGCGCATCGTCGCGTACCGGCGCAAACTGATTCACGCGGCGCCGGCGCGTCCGACGCGCCGGCGCCGGGCTCAACGCTCGCAGGAGGCAGCCATGTCGATCGCTCCCAGTCTCATCCGTTACCTCGAACAACGCGGCGCCCGCTACGAAGTCTGCACGCACGCGCACAGCAGCACCAGCGCGCAGACGGCACGCATGGCGCACGTGCCCGAGCATCAGCTCGCCAAGTCGGTGATCCTGGAGGACGACGCCGGCTGCGTGATGGTGGTCGTGCCGGCGGATACGCGCGTGCGCATCGGCGAGGTCGCGCGTCTGCTCGGCCGGCACGACCTGCATCTGGCGGACGAGCGGCGCATCGCCGAGCTGTTTTCCGACTGCGAAGTCGGCGCCGTGCCCGCCCTCGGCATGGCCTGGGGCGTCGAGACGGTCGTCGACGACGATCTGGACCAAAACGCCGAGGTCTACATCGAAGCCGGCGACCACGAAGCGCTGCTGCGCATGTCGGGCGAGCAGTTCAACGCGCTCGTGCGCGACGCCAGGCACGGGCACTTCAGCCGGCCGGTCGCGCACTGAAGCGGCCGCCGGCGCGCGCGGCGGCCGGCCCCCGCAGACGGTGCGAGTCCTCTTATGCGGCGCGGCGCGCTCGCGACGACGGCCTCACGCCTTCTCACTTCACCTGCAAGCGGAACGCGCGCGGCGCGCCGGGCTCGCGCTTGGGCAGTTCCACGCGCAGCACGCCGTCGCGGCAGGTCGCCCGCGCCTCGTCGGCGCGCACCGGAGCCGGCAGCGGGATCACGCGGCGGAATGCACCGACCGCGCACTGGCGCACGCGCCACTGGCCGCGGACGTCGTCCGACTCGTAGCGCTTTTCGCCGCTGACCACGAGCGCATCGCCGATGACCTGCAGGTCGAGGTCCTCGCGGGTCATGCCGGGGACTTCGACGCGCACGACGACGCGCCGATCATCCTCGACCACATCGCTCGCCAGCAGAGCCCAGCCCGGTGGCGGCGGTTCGCCTTCGGTGCGCGCCGGCTGCACTTGGCGCGAACCGCCGCGAAAGCGCGTCAGCGCATCGGCGGCCTGCGCGCGCACCCGCTGCCAGCCGCTTTCGACCGATTCCCAGGCGTCGGTAAAGGTACGTTTCAGGGCGTCGATGGGATTGCTCATGGCTTCCTCCGCCACCGGCTGCTCAGGCGACCCTGACCTCGATGCGGCGCGGCTTGGCCTGCTCGACCTTCGGGATGCGCAGCTTGAGCACGCCGTCCTTGAAGACCGCTTCGCTCTTTTCGGTGTCGAGTTCGCGGCTCAGCGCAAAGCTGCGCCGGTAGCGCGGCGCCTGGATCTCGGCCACCACCGCCTCCATCGTCTCGGGCACGCCGAGGCTGATTTCGCCTTCGATCGTCAGCGATTCGCTGTCGGCGCGCACCGCAAGCTTGTCTTTCGGCACGCCTGGCAGGTCCGCGTACACGGTGATGCCGCCGTCGTCCTCGACGATGTCCACCGGCGGCAGCAGCACGGGTTCGTCGCGCCGCACTTCGGCCGGCGCAGTGCTCCTCGTTTCCGTCATCGTTCGCCTCCTTTTCAGCTGATCGCGATGCGCCGCGGTTGCGCGTCGGCGCGGCGTTTGATTGAAATGTGCAGTAGCCCGTCGCGATAGGTCGCGTCGACCTGCGCGGGATCGACGTCATCCGGCAGGCTGATCACGCGCTTGAAGCCGCCGGCGATGCGCTCGCTCGCGTACACGCGGACCTTGTCGCCCGCCGGCGGCAGGTCCGAGGCGCGTTCGCCCTCGATCGTCAGCACGCCCTTGTGGATCTCGACCTTGACGCGCTGCGGATCGACGCCGGGAGCGAAAGCGTAGATCTCGACCGACGACGGCGTGTGTCCGATGTTCAGCGCCGGAAACCCGCCGCGGCGGCCGGCGCGGATGTTGACGGGCATGCCGTCGAACAACTGCTGCATCTCTCGGCTCAGGCGATCGAGTTCGGCGAACAGATCGCCGGCCGGCGCAAAGAACGATGGAAACATGTTCGTTACCCTCCTTGTCTTGCGTCAGTGCATTGCGCATGGTGCAGTGGCGCGCCCGGCGCCGCCGCACTGTCAAATGGTGGTCGCGGCCGACGGCTTCAAGGGCCCCGGGCCACCGCACCGGCGCCAACGCATCGGCCCGCGCGGGCCCCTACAATGGCCGGGCCATCCTCCGGCACGCCCATGTCATGAACAAGCCGCACGAACCACCGGTCGCCGCGCCGACGGCCGCCGCACTCGAAATGATCGACCGGCTGATCGCGTTTCCGACCGTCAGCCGCGACTCGAACCTCGGCTTGATCGAGTTCGCGCGCGACTACCTGGCGGGGCTTGGCGTCCGTCCGCAGCTCGTCTATGACCGCCGCGAGAACAAGGCGAATCTGTTCTGCTCGCTCGGCGACGAGGCGGCGATGCGATCCGGCGGGCTCGTGCTGTCGGGGCACACCGACACCGTGCCGGTCGACGGCCAGGACTGGGCAAGCGATCCGTTCAAGGCTTCGCACCGCGACAGCCGCATCCACGGCCGCGGCAGCGCCGACATGAAGGGCTTCATCGCGATCGCGCTGGCGTATGCACCGCAGTTCCTCGCCGTGCACGAGCGCACGCCGATCCATCTGGCGCTCACTTACGACGAGGAAACGACCTTCGTCGGCGTGCGCGGGCTGGTGGCCGATCTGGCCGAACGCGGCATCAAGCCGGCCGGCTGCATCATCGGCGAGCCCACGGACATGCAGGCGATCGTCGCCCACAAGGGCAAGCGCGACTTCTGCTGCCGCGTGCGCGGGCGCGAGGCGCATTCGGCGCTGACACCGACCGGGGTCAACGCGATCGAGTTCGCTGCGCGGCTGATCGCGTACGTCCGCGCCGTGGCCGACCGCATGAGCCGCGACGAGCCGCGCGACGCGCGTTTCGGCGTGCCGTACACGACGCTGCAGACCGGCACGATCGCGGGCGGCATCGCGACCAACGTCGTGCCGCGCGACTGCGAGTTCACCTTCGAGCTGCGCAACATCCCGGCCACGCCGACCGATCCGCTGGTCGACGAGATCGTCGGCTACGCCAAGCGCGAGCTGCTGCCCGAGATGCGGCGCGTCGCGGACGACGCCGACATCGCGTTCGAACAGGGGCTGAACCTGCCCGCGTTCGGCATCGCGCCGGATGCGCCGGTCGTGCAATGGGCGCAGCAGCTCGCCCGCACCGCGCACCTGGGCGCCGGCGCGGTGAGCTTCGCCACCGAGGCGAGCATCTTCATGAACGCCGGCATCCCGACCGTCGTGCTCGGCCCCGGCTCGATCGAGCAGGCGCACAAGCCGGACGAGTACATCAGCTACGCGCAGGTCGCCGCGTGCGAGCAGTTCTTCGCGCGGCTGATCGAAGCGCCGCTGCCGCGCCTCTGACCCAACTGCCCTTGCGCCGAGGGGACCGGGAGGAATTGCGCGCCGGCAGCGCTCGCTTCTCCAGCCAACCGAGCAGCGCGTGCAGGCGCGGCTCGGTGCCCGTGTCGCACGGCCCGTGATCGACAGACAGCGAAGACATGCCGCGCCGATTGCGCTGCATGCGCGCGGCGGCGTGCGAACACGTCGGCCCGGCGCCGCAAGCGCGACGCGTTCACTGCCGACGCGCCGTGACGCGGCTCAGGCGCGGCGGCATGCGCTAGCATCGCCGCATGCTTGCTACCGAGCGTAACGTCGAGGTCGTGCGCGCCGCGTGCCCGCACGACTGCCCCGATACCTGCGCGATGCTGGTCACCGTCGAGAAGCGCGACGGCCAGCGCGTCGCGGTCAAGATCGCCGGCGATCCCGCGCACCCGACCACCGCCGGCAGTCTGTGCACGAAGGTCAGCCGGTATCTTGAGCGCACCTACCACGCCGACCGCGTGCTGCATCCGCTTAAGCGCGTCGGCCGCAAGGGCGAAGGGCGCTTCGTGCGCGTGCGCTGGGACGAGGCGCTCGCCGCGATCGCCGCGCGCCTGCAGGCCATCGCCGGGGTCGATCCGCAGCGCATCGTGCCGTACAGCTACGCCGGCACGATGGGGCTGGTGCAGGGCGAGGCGATGGCGGGCCGCTTCTTCCACAAGCTCGGCGCGAGCTTCCTCGACCGCACGATCTGCGCGACCGCCGGCGGCGAAGCGCTGCACGCCACGCTCGGCGTGCGCGCCGGCACCGACGTCGAGCAGTTCGAGCACAGCAAGCTGATCGTCTTCTGGGGCTGCAACGCGATCGCGTCGAATTTGCACCTGTGGAGCCGCGCGCAGCAGGCCAAGCGACGCGGTGCCAGGCTCGTCGCGATCGATCCGTACCGCTCGCTGACCGCGGACAAGTGCCACCAGCACATGGCGCCGCTGCCCGGCACCGACGGCGCGCTCGCGCTGGGGCTGGCGCACGTGCTGATCCGCGAGGGCTGGATCGACCGCGATTACGTCGCCCGCCACACGCTCGGCTTCGAGGCGTTCGCCGAGCGGGTGCGCGCGTACGACCCGGGGCGCGTCGCCGCGATCTGCGGCATCACGGCGAGCGAGGTCGAATCGCTCGCGCACGACTACTGGCACCTGCGCCCGGCCGCGATCCGTCTGAACTACGGCATGCAGCGCTGCCGCGGCGGCGGCAATGCCGTGCGCGCGATCGCCTGCCTGCCCGCGCTCGCCGGGCACTGGCGCGACCCCGCCGGCGGGCTGCTGCTGTCGACCAGCGGGCTGTTCGACCTCGATGCCGAGCACCTGTATCGCCCCGACCTGCTCGCCGGACGCAGGCCGCGCACGATCAACATGAGCACGATCGGCGACGATCTGCTGCACGCGCAGCCGCCGATCGACGCACTCGTCGTGTACAACAGCAACCCGGTGGCGGTCGCGCCGCACGCACGCAAAGTCGCACAGGGCTTCGCGCGCGAAGACCTGTTCACGGTCGTGCTCGAGCAGTTCCTGACGGACACCGCGGACTACGCCGACTACGTGCTGCCGGCCACCACGCAGCTCGAACACCTTGATGTCGTCAAGCCGTACGGGCACTTGTATGTAGTGGCCAACAACCCGGCGATCGAGCCGCTCGGCGAAGCGCTGCCCAACAGCGAGATCTTTCGCCGGCTTGCCGCGCGCATGGGTTTCACGGAAGACTGCTTCCGCGAGAGCGACGAAGACATCGCCGCGCGCGCGTTCCGTCAGCGGGGCGCGACCGCGAACTACGACTGGCGGATCGCGAAAGCGCAGGGCTGGCAACGGCTCGACCTGCCGGCGACCTACGCGCCTTTCGCCGAGGGCGGCTTCGCCACGCCGTCGGGCAAGTGCGAGTTGTACTCGCAGCGGCTCGCCGAGCAGGGTCTCGATCCGCTGCCCGACTACGTGGCGCCGTACGAGGGGCCGACCAGCAACCCGCAGCTCGCCGCGCGTTTTCCGCTGGCCATCATCTCGCCGCCGGCGCGCAATTTCCTGAATTCGACCTTCGTCAACGTCCGCAGCCTGCGCGACGCCGAAGGCGAGCCGTCGCTCGAGATCCATCCGGACGACGCCGCCGCGCGCGGCATCGCCGACGGCGAGCGCGTGCGCGTGTTCAACGACCGCGGATCGTTCGAGCTCGCGGCGCGGGTGACCGACCGCGCGCGGCCGGGCGTGGTCGTCGCGCTGTCGATCTGGTGGAAGAAGCTGACAGCCGACGGCCGCAACGCCAACGAAGTCACGAGTGCGGCGCTGACCGACCTCGGACGCGCGCCGACCTTCTACGATTGCCTGGTCGAGGTCGAGCGCGCCACGGGCCAGGCATGCGCATGAATTCGAACGCCCGCGGCGCGGGCGCGCTGGGCATGGCGTGGACGATCGCGCGCGTGGCCGGCATCGACATCCGTATACACGTCACGTTCCTGCTGCTGCTGGCGTGGTTCGCGCTCGTGTCGGCGGTGCAGACGCGCACGCTCGCGGGCACGCTCGGCGGGGTGGGGTTCGTCGTTCTGGTGTTCGCCTGCGTGGTGCTGCACGAGCTGGGGCACGCGTTCGTCGCGCGCCGCTACGGCGTGCGCACGCGCGACATCACGCTGCTGCCGATCGGCGGCGTGGCGCGGCTGCAGCGCATGCCGACCTCGCCGCGCGCCGAGATCGCGATCGCGGCCGCCGGCCCGGCGGTCAACCTGGCGATCGCGCTCGCGCTGGCGGCGGCATTGTCGGCCGCGGACGTTCCGCTGGCGGTGCTGCCGCACGACGAGGCGTCGCTGCTGCAGAGCCTGTTCGCCGTGAATCTGGCGCTCGCGCTGTTCAACCTGATCCCGGCGTTTCCGATGGACGGCGGCCGCATGCTGCGGGCGGCGCTGGCGCTGCGGCTGGGTCAGTTGCGCGCGACGACCACGGCCGCGCGTATCGGCCAGACGATCGCGGCGGTGTTCGCGGTGGTCGGCGTGTTCTTCAATCCGCTGCTGATACTGATCGCCGTGTTCGTGTGGTTCGGCGCCGCGATGGAGGCGGCCGACGCCCAACTGCGCGCGGCGCTGGGGCGAGTGCGGCTCGCCGACGCGCTGATCCGCGACTTTCGCGTGCTCGCGCCCGACGACCCGCTGGCGCGCGCGGTCGAGCTGACGCTCACCGGCACGCAGAAGGACTTTCCGGTGCTCGCCGACGGGCGCCTCGTCGGCCTGCTGACGCAGCGCGCGCTGCTCGAGGCGCTGCGTCGGCGCGGTGCGACGGCTGCGGTGGCCGAGGCGATGCGGCCGGCGTTCGCCCGCGCCGCGCTGCGCGACTCGCTCGACGACGTATGGCGCGCGCTGAGCGACGGCGACGAGCATCTCGTGCCGGTGCTCGACGACGGACGGCTCGTCGGGCTGATCGACGCCGACAACCTCGTCGAGCTGGTGCGCATACTCGACGCGCTCGACCGTCGCGCCGCGTAAGGACCGCTCGCCGCCGCATGGGGGTAAGTTCGACCGCGGCCGCCGCACGATGGACACGCCGGAACCGATGCAACAGCATGCGCAGCTCGTCGCCGCGCTGCGTGCGCAGCTGGGCGGCGCTGCGGTCGAGACGATCGAGACGCACATCTCGACCGTGCTGCTGGCGGGCGAGCATGCCTACAAGCTGAAGAAGCCGGTCGACCTGGGCTTCCTCGACTTCACCACGGCGGCGGCGCGCCAGCGCTACTGCGAGCGCGAGCTGCAGTTGAACCGGCGCACGGCGCCGCAGCTTTACCTCGACGTCGTGCCGATCACCGGCAGCGTGCAGGCGCCGCGGCTGGGCGGCACGGGCGAGCCGATCGACTGGGCGGTGCGGATGCGCCGCTTCGCCGCCGCGGACACGCTCGACGCGCGTGCGCGAGCGGGACGCCTGGACGCGGCCTGCATCGACCGGCTCGCCGCCGTCATCGCCCTCTTCCACATTGAGGCGCCGCGCGTGCCCGCGGCGAGCCCGCTCGGGTCGGCCGGCGTGGTCGCGCGCTGGATGCTGGACAACGTCGACAGCCTGCGCGAGCACGCGGCGGCCAGCGCGGACCGCGCACGCATCGACGCGCTCGCCGACTGGACCCGGCGCGAGCTCGAGCGGCGCGCCGCGCTGCTGCAGGCGCGCCGGCGCGACGGCTTCGTGCGCGAGTGCCACGGCGATCTGCATCTGGCCAACATCGTGGTCGTCGACGGTGCGCCGGTACCGTTCGACTGCATCGAGTTCAACGACGAGCTGCGCTGCATCGACGTGCTGAGCGATCTGGCCTTCACCATGACGGACCTGCTCGACCATCGGCTGCCGCGGCTTGCCGCGCGGCTGCTCAACGCGTACCTGGAGGCCACCGGCGACTATGGCGGCGTGCCGCTGCTGCGGCTGTACGCGGTCTACCGGGCGCTGGTGCGCGCCAAGGTCGCGCTGATCCGCGCGCAGCAGCCGGCGGTCGCACCGCCGCTGCGGTTGCACCAGCACGGCGACTTTGCCGCGCATCTGGCGCTCGCCGAACGACTGGCGCGCCCGGACGCCGCGCTGCTCGTCGCGATGCACGGACTGTCCGGTTCGGGCAAGACCGCGGTCGCACAGACGTTGCTCGAAACGCTGGGTGCCATACGCGTGCGTTCCGACGTCGAGCGCAAGCGGATGTTCTCGCTGGCGCCGACCGCGCGCGTCGATGCCGAGTTGCGCGCCGAACTGTACGGCGCCGAGGCCACGCGCGCGACCTACCAGCGGCTCGCCGCTGCCGCACGCGCGATCGTCGACGGCGGCTTCGTCGCGATCGTCGACGCCGCGTTCCTGAAGCGCGCCGAACGCGACGCGCTGGCCGCGCTGGCGCGCTCGCTTGGCGCGCGCTGCGTGTTCGTCGCCTGCGAGGCGCCGCCCGCGGTATTGCGCGCGCGCGTGGCCGCGCGCGCGGCCGCCGATCGCGACGCCTCCGACGCCACGCTCGAGGTCCTCGAGCGCCAGACGGCCTGGCGCGAGGATCTGCAGCCGGACGAACCCGTGCTGCGCATCGACACCGACGCCGCGCCCGACGAAGTGGCGCGCCGCTGCGAGGCGCTCGCCGGCGCGCTCGCGGCAAAGGACTGAACCTACACTCCTCGGCACAGAGACACAGAGGCACAGAGAAAGGCGGAAAATCAAGTCCTTGCTCGCATTCGCCGCCTCACCCGCTGGGTGAGAGAGGCTATTCGCACAACGGTTTGTTTTTCCTCTGTGTTCTCTGTGTCGCTGTGATGTTCAAATGAGATTTTCAGGCTGAAAAGGCGTGAGGATTTCGACGCCAGCGGGCCGCGCAGCAGAAAGATTCACACCTTCTGACCCCGATGGCGCGTCTGGCCGGACACCCGCAGGCTTGACGGTCATCAAGCGCAGCTCCCGGCGCGCGTCCATGCTTGCGCACGAAAGCCCGCATGTGGCAGCCTGACCGGACCGTTCCGGGTTCGCCGCTTTCCCCGATGGTTACCGAACGACAGGAGGTCAGAATGCCCAACGGACATTGGATCCTGGTCGCCAACGGCTCGCGCGCGGTCTGCTACAGCCGCGACGCGCGCAGGTCCGCATGGACGCTGACTCGCGAGGCCGAGTTCGAGCACGCCGCCAGCCGGATGAAGGGCTCCGAGCTGGTCGCCGACCGGCCGGGCGGCGTGCGCGGCCACGGCAACGACAGCACGAAGCTCGTGCCGCGCACGGACCCGCGCCGCAACGAGGTCGAGCAATTCGCGCGCGAGCTGGGCCAGCATCTTGCCGCGGCGCTGAAGGCGGGGCGCTTCGAGCGGCTGACGCTGGTGGCGTCGAACCCGTTTCTCGGCGTGCTCGCCGGGCAACTGCCGGCGGCGGTGCGCCGCTGCGTCGACGCGCAACTGGCGCACGATTACACGCAGCTCGCGCCCCGGCAACTGCAGGCGCGGCTGAAGGAACAACTCGGAACCCCGCAATGAACCTCGTGCCCGCGGACACGCCGCTGCCGGCCGAGCGACTCGCGCGCCGGGCCGATCTGTCGGCGCTCGCATTCGAGACCACCGCCGAGCTGGCGCCGATCGAACTGCCGGTCGGGCAGGAGCGTGCGCTCGACGCGGTGCGCTTCGGCGCGCGCATCGAGCACGCCGGCTTCAATCTGTTCGTGATCGGTTCGCCGGGCAGCGACATGGATCGCACCGTCAAGGCGATGCTCGAAGCGAAGGCGCGCGACGAGCCGGTGCCGCCCGACTGGGTCTACGTGCACAACTTCGCCGCTCCGCAGAAGCCGCGCGCGATGCAGCTGCCGCCCGGGCGCGGACCGCAGTTCCGCGACGCGATTCGCGATCTGATCAAGGACCTCGAGGTGGCGCTGCCGGCGGCGTTCGAGTCGCAGGACTACCAGGCGCGCCGCGGCGCGATCGACGAGTCGTTCCGCCGCAAGCAGGAAGAGGCGTTCGGCGCGCTGACGCGCGAGGCGGCCGAGCGCTCGGTCGCGGTCGTGCGCACGCCGTTCGGCTTCGGCATCGCGCCGCTGCGCGACGGCGAGGTGCTGAAACCCGAGCTGTTCAACGCGCTGCCCGAGGACGAGCGCGCGCGCGTGCGCACGACGCTGCAGGAGTTCGAGAAAAAGCTGGAGGCGATCCTGCATTCGATCCCGCGCTGGGACAAGCAGCGCCGCGACGAGATCCGCGCGCTGAACCGCGACACCGCGCGCTTCGCCGTCGGCCACTCGATCGACGAGACGCAGACGCGTTTCACCGACCTGCCGCAGGTGCTCGAGCACCTGGACGCGATGCGCGCCGACCTGCTCGACAACGTCGGCGCGTTCGTCACGCCGGCACAGGCGAGCGACGGCGAGGGCGCGGAGGAGTGGGCGACCACCGGACCGCTCGACCGCTACGAGGTCAACGTGCTGGTCGCGCATCCGGCCGACGCACCCGGCGCGCCGGTGGTCGAGGAACTGCATCCGACGCTGGGCAACCTGGTCGGCCGCATCGAACACGAATGGCACCGCGGCGTGATGGTCACGAGCTTCCGGCGGCTGAAGCCGGGCGCACTGCACCACGCCAACGGCGGCTACCTGCTGCTGGACGTGCGCAGCGTGCTGATCGAACCGTTCAGCTGGCTCGCGCTCAAGCGCACGCTGCGTGCGCAGCAGATCAAGATCGAACGCGTCGACGATCTGCTCGGACTGACCACGACCGTCTCGCTCGAGCCCGACCCGATCCCGCTCGACGTCAAGGTCGTGCTGTACGGCGAGCGCCTGCTGTACTACCTGCTGGCCGAATACGACCCGGAGCTCGCCGAACACTTCAAGGTGCTCGCCGACTTCGAGGATTCGTTCGATCGCGGTGCGGGCAACGAGGCGGCCTACGCGCGCCTGATCGCCGCGATCGCGCGGCAGGCGAAGCTGCGCCCGTTCGACCGCAGCGCCGTCGAGCGCGTGATCGAGCGCGCCAGCCGGCTCGCCGACGACGCCGCCAAGCTCAGCCTGCGCGTCGACCCGCTGCGCGACCTGCTCGCCGAGTCCGACTTCTGGGCGGGCGAGGCCGGCCGCGCGGTCGTCGGCGCGGCCGACGTCGAGCGCGCGATCGCCGAGCAGATCCGCCGCGCCAGCCGCCTGCGCGAACGCATGCTCGAGTCCACGCTGCGCGAAATCGCGCTGATCGACACGACGGGACGCCGCGTCGGCCAGGTCAACGGGCTGTCGGTGCTCGAACTCGGCGGCTACGCGTTCGGGCGCCCGAGCCGCATCAGCGCCCGCGTGCGTCCCGGTGCCGGCAAGGTGGTCGACATCGAACGCGAAGTCGCGCTCGGCGGGCCGATCCACGCCAAGGGCGTGCTGATCCTCGCCGGCTTTCTCGGCGGCCGCTATGCGCTCGACGTGCCGCTGTCGCTGCACGCGAGTCTCGTGTTCGAACAGTCCTACGGCGGCGTGGAGGGCGACAGCGCATCGACCGCCGAACTGTGCGCGCTGCTGTCGGCGCTCGCCGAGCTGCCGCTGCGGCAGGACCTCGCGCTCACCGGCTCGGTCAACCAGGCGGGCGAGGTGCAGGCCATCGGCGGGGTCAACGAGAAGATCGAAGGCTTCTTCGATCTGTGCGCGGCGCGCGGCCTGACCGGCACGCAGGGCGTGCTGATCCCGCTGTCGAACGTGCAGCACCTGATGCTGCGCGCGGAGGTGATCGAAGCCTGCGCGGCCGGCCGCTTTGCGATCTGGCCGATACGCACGGTCGACGAGGCGATCGCGTTGCTGACCGGCGTGCCGGCCGGAGAACGCGGCGCCGACGGCGCGTTCGCGGCCGACACCGTCAACGCGCGGGTCGAGGCGCGCCTGCGCGAGTTCGCGCGCGTGCGGCCGCAGCCGCGCGGCGACGAGACGGTGTCCTGAAGGCGGCGAGGCGATCCGTGACGACGACCGCACGCATCCGCTTCCGGCGCGTCGTGCTGAGCCTGGCCGCCGGCGACACGCCCGCGCGGGCGTTCGAGGCGGCCGCCGCGCTGGCGCGCTGGCTCGACGCCGAACTGATCGGACTGTTCGTCGAAGACGCCGCACTGTACGAGTACGCGCGTCTTCCGTTCGCCCGCGAGATCGCCACGGCTGCGGCATGGCGTCCGCTCGCCCCCGAGCGGTTGCTCGCGGACTACGGCGCGATGGCCGAAGCCGCGCGCAAGCGCCTGCGCGCGGCCGCCGCGCGCGCGGGCGTGCCGTGCGAACTCGAGATCCTGCGCGGCGACGTGGCGGCGTCGCTCGCGCGTGCGACCGCCGACGACTTGCTCGCGATGCTGGAGCCGGCCGCCCCGTTCGCGCGTCCGTCGCTGCCGCCCGCGCTGCCCGCGGCCGGGCGTCTCATCCTGCCGCGACGGCTGCGACGGGTGCGCGGTCCGGTCGTCGTCGTCGCCACGCGCGTCGACGAGCCGGCGCAGGCCCTCGCCGCGCGCATCGCCGCCGCTGCCGGCGAAGCCCTGATCGCGCTGGAGGCCGAGCGCGATGCGGCGCGGGAACTGCCGGCTGCGGCGCGCCGAATGCCGTGCGCGCCGACCGCGCGTGCCGCTGCGGCCGCCTTGCAGGCGACGCGCGAGGGGTTGATCGTGCTGCCGCGCAGCGCGCTGCGTGTCCCCAAGGGCGCGACCGAGGACGCCGCGCTTGGCGAATGGATCGAGCTGGCCGCCGAGCGCGGGGTGCCGCTGCTCGTGGTCGACGGCGCCTGACCGGGGCGTCGCCGCCCGCGCCGGCACGCTCGCCTGTGCAGGGGCTCAAGCCGATGAGCCGGGATCGGTCATCCCAGATCCGGCAGTTGGCCATTCTTCGTCCGGTCGCTGCGCCGCCTCGGGGGCAATCCGAGCCGAAGGCCTTCATCACTCCGAGCCGAAGTCCCT
>JBBIJJ010000071.1:0-15433 GCA_037446035.1 Burkholderiales bacterium | reverse complement strand
TCGTCGCGAGCGGGCCGCTGGCTAGGCGCACGCAGCCGCAGGGCCGAGACATATCAAGTAGATAGGCGAGGCCCGAGCAGCGCGCAACGACGCCAGCGGGCCGCGCAGCAGAAAGATTCACACCTTCTGAGCAAGTGTGAAGATCTCGACGCCGGTGGGCCGCGTACTATTGACTTTTACAAATCCTTGTGACGCGTGCCAACCGTCCGGCGACCGCAGCCCCGAGCTCTCGTCATTCCGAGCCAAAGGCGAGGAATCTCCGCGGCTCGCGGTGCCGAGATCCCTCGCGCTGCTCGGGATGACGGACCCGACCACGGCGAGGGCGAAGCAAACATGCAAGGCGGCGGTTTCACGAGGTTGGGCAATCCTCGATAGCAACATTCACGCCTTCTGAGATCCCTCGCTCGCGCCTGGTATGACGGGATACGGTGTTCTTGGCCGAAGGCGTGCAGTCTCGGCCTTGCGCGACGCGGACATCCCGCGCCTTGGCCGGCGATGACAGTGCATCGACCTCGCTACGATGCGAACAACATCGTCCGCTCGCTCTTCCACGCATCGAACTCCGGCGGCAGCAGATCGACGATCGCCTGCCCCGACATGCCGTGGATGTCGTACGTGAGGTCCAGTTGCTGCAGCACGCGGATGAAGCGGCGCACGGTGCCGGGCCGGTTGATCGCGGAAGCGCCGCGTTTGGGCGCGCCGCGCGCGGCGTCCAGATACAGCAGGTTCAGCGCTTCGATCACGCCGCGGCTGACGATCAGATCCTGGCGCGCAGCGATCTCCTGATACAGCGCCGGCTCCACGTGCAGCGGTCCGGCGAGCACCAGCGCAGCGTCGTCGCGATGGCGCCGATACACCGCGTACGGGCCAAACAGCAGGTGGCGATAGCGGTGGCGGAAGTCGAAGTCCGGAATGTGCCGGTAATCCTGTCCCGGACGGCGCGTACCGTCCGGCCGCTCAGGACAGACCTGATCGAAGAACAACAGCGAAAGCCACGCCCACAGTCCGCGGTCGCCTTCCACCTCGGCCGCGGGCAGCGGCGCGAGCCGGTTCCACAGGTATTCGCCCAGTTGTGCGCGGCTCGCAAGCGGCTGCGGCGCGACCGCCACCTGCACCGACAGCTCGCGGGTCGCGTCCGGGTCCGTGAGCAGGTCGTGCGGCGGGTGCCGCTGCGCGCCGCCGCGCAGCGCCTGCAGATAGTCGCGCAGCCGCTCGATGCCGGCAGGCAGCAGCGCACGCACGAGCGCGCTCACAGCGTGCCTTTCGCCAGCGCGCGTTCGAAGCGCACGCGGGCGTCGCGCGCGCGGCAAAAC
Organism: Burkholderiales bacterium; assembly: GCA_037446035.1. Classification (GTDB taxonomy): domain Bacteria; phylum Pseudomonadota; class Gammaproteobacteria; order Burkholderiales; family Burkholderiaceae_F; genus DSNY01. Next base: position 14,120 of record JBBIJJ010000071.1, on the reverse strand, counting down.
GCCTGCACCGCGCGCTCGATCCAGCTTTCGGCCTGCGCCTGCGCCTCTTCGCTGGACGTAGCGGGTTGCGGCTCGGGTGGCCGCCGCACGCCCGGCAGGCTGCACACATAGCGCAGCCACAGGCTGGTCCAGTCGTCTTCGTCGAAGTCCGGGTCGGTCTGCTCCTGCACGATCAGCGCTTCGTGCAGGATGCGACGCACGACTTCCGGGTACACGAGCGCGAGGAAGGAATCGGCCGAGCGCGCGATCTCGCCGAGGTCGGCGATGCGCTGGTTCAGCTCCAGCACCGGCCAATCGGACAGATCCAGTCGCCAGACGCGATCGCCGAGGTCGCGGAACTCCACCGGCAGCAGCGACTGCCTGCGAGCGAGCGCATCTTCCGGTTGCAGCGGCACCAGCTTGTCGGCCACACCGAGCAGCAGCCCGCGACGCGTGTCCACCACCTTGAGGCGGAACTTGGGCAGCGGGCTGGCCGTGATCTCGGTCAGGCGCAAGTCGCGCGGCTGCTGCGGCGCCGCCACGGTGCCGAGGTCGAAGCGCATGTACGACGTCGCGTTGTAGGCCTCGATGAACACGCTGGCGTCCGCCGGAAAGTCGTAGCCGTGAAGATCGAACTCGGCGTCGAACTGCCAGCCGCCGCCGGGCGCGGGCACCAGGCGCACCGTCGCCCGCGCCCGCGCGATGCGCTTGCGGCCGGTGTAGTTCAGGCGCCGGATCATGCGTCGTCCTGCACGAGCGTCCTGACGCGCACGTCGCGCCGCGGGTCGAAGCCGCGCACGGTGAGCTGAAACGCCGCTTCGTCGATGCGCAGCACGATCGCGTTGCGCTCGCGGCGCACGATCTCGGCGCCCGTCGCCGCCGCCGTGATCGGTGCCCGATCCATCTCGAAGTCGAGCGTCTGATACAGCGCGAACGGATTGCCGCGCCTGACCTCGTAGGCGGCCAGTACCGCGACGAAGCGCGGCGGCGCGGCGCCGTTGGCCGAGCCTGCGAGCCGAAAGCCGCCGTGCAGCTTCTGCAACTCGAAGAAGCGCTCCTTGCCCGCCGCTTCGACGGCTGGGGCCTCGCCGGTGCCGTCCAGGCCGGGGCGCGGCGGCGCGCTCGGCGCGCGCTGCCGGACCTGCTCTTCGGTGGGCAGGTCGAGCGAGAAAAGATGGCGCAGCAGCGCGAAGTCGCGGCCCGCCGCGGGGCGCGTGAGCACGCGCACGATCTCGCGCGGCGCCCCCTTCACGTAGCGCAGCGTGAACGGCCCGTGGCGATAGCGCTCCTTGAAGCGTGGCGAGCGCTCCTGCCATTCGGTGTGCGCCGGGTTCTCGGAGTCGCCGAGCAAGCCCGACAGCGCGCGGTCGCGCACCGCAACGATCGCGCGCACGCCGCTTTGCAAGCCGCTGCGCACGCCGGCGACCGTGATGCCGTCGCGCACGAAGTGCTCGTCGGCTCCGGACAGTGCGTCGTCGCGTTCGAGATATACATCGAAGCTCGCACACACCGCCTCACCAGCGGCCGGCTTGACCCACACCGGCACGCGCACCGCGACCGGATCGCCGCGGTTAAACGGCTCGCGCACAGGTTCGAGCGCCTGCTCGAGCGCCGGGCTCGCCGCCCAGCGCGGCGCGGCATCCGGCTCCGGCGCCGGCACGCGCGCATGACGCTCGGGCGGCAGCGCCAGTGCCCAGCGCGCCAGTTGCACCAGCCGTTGCAGCGCCGGCCCCTCCGACCACGCGATGCGCGCCAGCAGGCGCGGCAGCGATGCGGCGTCGAGCTGCTCGGTGCGGCGGCCGTGCACAATCTCGATTTCCAGATCGCCGGCCAAAATCGGCACGAAGTAATGCCGCACCACCGACGGCAACAGGGCTTCGGGCGTGAGCGTCGGATCGGGATACGGAATCACGACCGACAACCCCGGCTCGGCGTCGCGCGCGATGCCGAAGTCGCGGCACAACGCTGCGATCGTCGCGTCGTCGTCGACCGGTAACGCGAAGTCGCCTTCGAAGCGCCCGAAGTAGCCGTACGGGTAGTAGCGCGCGCCGTCGAGGCGATGAATGCGCAGCACGGCCTGCCCCATCAACAGCCGTCGACCGTCGTCGCGGCGCACGGTGAGCGCGAAAAAAGCGTTGATGCGAGAGGCGGCCGGAAAGACCGTCTTGCCCAGGCCCCAGCGCCCCAGCTCGGCGGCGCTCTTGCGCGAACGGCCGACGTTGCGCCAGAAGTAGTAAAAGTCGTTGCGCGGCGCGTCCGCCGTCAGCTCGCGGTCCTCGCTCTGCCTTGGGTCGCCCTGCAACCCGCGTGTGCCGAAGTCTTCGACCACGATGAAGTCGAGCGGCGCGGCGCGCGCCGGCAGGTCGGCCAGTCCGCTGCGATCGGCCGCCAGATGCGGCCACAGCGCTTCGAGATAGCGCGCCTTGCCCTCGCCCGCCAGCGGCGCGGACGAACAGGCGATCCGCACCCGCGCGCGCTGGCCCGGGGCGCGCGCATCGAGCGAGTTCTGGATCGCCTCGCGCACCAATGCGTCGGCCAGACTGCCGAGCGCCTCGGTGGAAAAGAACTCGCCCTCGATGGGGTCGATGTTCATCTCGCCGGGCTGCATGCGGCGAAATTTCCAGGTCGGCGCGGAACTCATCGGCGTTATTCTGGTGCACGGCGACAGCGTCATTCCCGTCATCCCGAGCGCACGCGAGGGATCTCGGGTGCTCGGACAGCTTCTGAGCCTTTCACACGGAGGATACGGAGGACACGGAGGACGGGGCTTGCGGTTTCGAGTCTCTCTGCCTGCTCTCCGTGTTCTCGGTGTTCGACAAGGGTCGCGGAAAGTCGGCGCTGGCGGATCGGGCGGGCTGCAAGCGAGAGCGCCCGTGTTTGCGGACGGCCGAGATTCCTCGCCTGTGGCTCGGAATGACGAGGCAAGAAGCGGCTCGGAATGACGAGGCAAGAAGCGGCTCGGAATGACGAGGCAAGAAGCGGCTCGGAATGACGAGGCACGAAGCGGCTCGGTATGACGAGGGCTGCGGGCGCCGGGCGGTGGCCACGTGTCGCAAGGATTGGTAAGGCTCAATACTGCACTGCACCGGGGGCGAGTATGCGCATCACCGCCGGATTCGCCGGCACCGTTGGCAATACGCCGCTGATACGGCTGGAGAAACTGAGCCGCGAGACCGGCTGCGAGATCCTCGGCAAGGCTGAGTTCCTCAATCCCGGCGGCTCGGTCAAGGATCGCGCCGCCTTGTACATCATCGCCGACGCCGAGCGGCGCGGGCTGCTGAGCCCCGGCGGCGTGGTGGTCGAAGGCACGGCCGGCAACACCGGCATCGGACTGACCCACCTGTGCGCCGCGCGCGGGTATCGCTGCGTCATCGTCATTCCGGACAACCAGTCGCCGGAGAAAATGGAGCTGCTGCGCGTGCTCGGCGCCGAGGTACGCCCGGTGCCGCCCAAGCCCTACGTCGATCCGGACAACTATCAGAAGATCGCCGGGCGCCTGGCGGCCGAAACCCCGAACGCGATCTGGGCCAACCAGTTCGACAACGTCGCCAACCGGCAGGCGCATTACGAAACGACCGGGCCGGAGATCTGGCACGCCACCGGCGGGCGCGTCGACGCGTTCGTCAGCGCCGTGGGCACCGGCGGCACGCTGGCCGGCGTGGCGCGCTACCTGAAAGAGCAGAAACCGGACGTGCGCATCGTGCTCGCCGATCCGCAGGGAAGTGCGCTGTACCACTGGGTGAAGACGGGCGAACTGAAGGCCGAAGGCAGCTCCATCACCGAGGGCATCGGCACCACGCGCGTGACCGCGAACCTCGCAGGCACGCCGATCGACGAGGCCGTTTTCGTCGACGATCCCACGTGCGTGCGGATGGTGTACCGGCTGCTGCGCGAAGAAGGCTTGTTCGTCGGCGGCTCGACCGGCATCAACGTCGCCGCCGCGGTTGCGGTGGCGCGCGCACTCGGCCCCGGACATATGATCGTCACCGTGCTGTGCGACAGCGGGCGGCTCTATATTCAGCGCCTCTTCAACCCGCAGTGGCTGCGCGCACGAAGCCTGCAACCGGAAGGTTGACCACGACTTTTCATTCGGCAGGCGCCACTTGCAGCTTCGCGAACACGCCTTGGGTTGCCCGGGATTGCGCGTGTGACGCCGACCGTCCCGGCGCTCCGACTCGTGCGCCATCGGGCAGCCGACGTTGCACCTTCGGATACAAGACGCAGCCCCCGATGCCACCCGCGGCCGACCTGTCAACCTGGATTCCTCACCACAGAGACACAGAGGCACAGAGAAAGGCGAAAAATCAAGTCCTTGCCCGCATTCGCCGCCTCACCCGCTGGGTGAGAGAGCGTATTCGCACAACGGTTTGTTTTTCCTCTGTGTTCCCTGTGTCTCTGTGGTTCAAATGAGGTCTTCAGGGTCAATCCGACCGCTGGTTTTTCATCTCGATCACAGCCCTGTCATCCCGGCGCTGGCGTTGTCATCCCGAGCGCACGCGAGGGATCTCGGCCGCCGTAACGTTTGAGATCCCTCCCCGCGCTGCGCGCGGCTCGGCACGACAGGCCTTACTGCGCCTGCCGCAGATCGGCGACCACGGCATTCAGAAACCGCGCCGCCTCGCCGCCGCTGACGGCGCGGTGATCGAAGGTCAGCGACAGCGGCAGCACGCGGTGCGCGACGACGCTGCCATCCTCAAGCGCCACGGGGCGCAGGCCGATGCGCCCGGCGCCGACGATCGCCACGCTCGGCGGCGCCACGATCGGCGTCGCATAGCGGCCGCCGATCGGGCCGAAGTTCGACAGCGTGATGGTGGCGCCGCGCAACCGTTCCGGCGCCAGGCTGCGCGCGTGCGCGGCGTCGATCAGAGCCTGCGCTTCGCGCGCCAGCGCCGGCAGGTCGAGCCGGTGCGCATCGCGCAGCACCGGAACGATCAGCCCGTCGGCGGTGTCGACCGCGATACCGACGTGGATCTCGGTCGGCACCTCGCGCCGCGCGCCGTCGTGCAGCCAGGCATTCAGTGCCGGCTCGGCGCGGCAGGCGGCGATCAACGCGCGCAGCAGCCGCGCCAGCACCGGTGTGGCCGGCGGCCAGGCATGCACGTCGGCGTCGTCGAACACGGTCACCGAAGCCACTTGCGCGTGCGCCGCCGCCATGCGCTGTGCCATGGCGCGGCGCATGCCGCGCAATTCTTCGCCCTCGCGGCGCATGCCGCGCAATTCCTCGCCCTCGCGGCGCATGCCGCGCAATTCTTCGCCCTCGCGCGCCACGCCGCGCGGTACTGCGGCGGCGACCGGCTGCGCCTGCGCGGCGCGCCGCACGTCGGCCGACGTGATCGCGCCGTCCGGGCCCGTGCCCGTGACGGCCGTCAGATCCACGCCCAGCTCGCGCGCCAGCGCGCGCACGGCCGGTGCGGCGCGCACGCCCGTGGCGGGCGCGGCCACGGTCACCGCCGGCAGCGCCGCAGCCTGCAGCTGCAGCTCGCCGACCACCGTGCCGGTGTCGGCCGCCGCGCCGGCGAACCCGATCAGCGGCGCGCCGACGCGAACGACCTCGCCTTTGGCCGCGAACAGCTTCTCCACGCGCCCGGCGAACGGCGCCGGAATGTCGACCACCGCCTTGTCGGTCTCCACCGAGACCATCGTCGCGTCGGCGGCGATTTCGTCGCCCGGCTTGACGTGCCATTCGACGATCTCGGCTTCCTGCAGCCCCTCGCCGAGGTCGGGCAGATTGAAGATCTTCATTACGCGTAGGCCATCGCACTGCGCACCGCGGCGCAGATGCGTGGTGGGCCGGGGATGTAAAGATGTTCGAGCCGCGCCATCGGCGTGACCGTGTCCCAGCCGGTCACGCGCACCACCGGTCCGAGCAGCGACAGCAGGGCGCGCTCGGAGACTTCGGCCGAGATTTCGGAGGCCAGGCTGCACGTGCGCGGCGCTTCGGTGACGATCACGCAGCGGCCGGTCTTGGTGACCGACGCGACGATGGTGTCGAAATCGATCGGCTTCACCGTCGCCACGTCGATCACCTCGGCGGCGATGCCTTCGGCGGCGAGCTGCTCGGCCGCCTGGAGCGTCTCCAGCACGCACGCGCCCCACGTGACCAACGTCACGTCGCCGCCTGCGCGCAGCACGAAACAGCGATCGAGCGCGAGCGGCCGGCCGTCGTCTTCGACCTCCTCCTTCTCGCGCCGATAAAGCCGCGACGGCTCGAGGAATACGACCGGATCGGGATCTCGGATCGCCGCCAGCAGCAGCCCGTACGCGCGCCGCGGCGAGCTCGGATACACGACGCGGATGCCGGGAATGTGCGCGAACATCGCCTCCGGGCTTTCCGAGTGATGCTCGGGCGCGCGGATGCCGGCGCCGCACGGCGTGCGCAACACCAGCGGACACGACAGCCGGCCCAGCGTGCGATGGCGCATGCGGCCGGCTTCGTTCAGCAGCTGGTCGATCGCGGTGTAGGCAAAACCGGCGAACTGGATCTCCGCCACCGGCCGCAGCCCCTCGACCGCCAGACCGACCGCCATGCCCGCGATCAGCGCCTCTGAAAGCGGCGTGTCGAACACGCGCGCCGGGCCGAAGCGCTGCTGCAAGCCCACGGTGGCGCGGAACACACCGCCGTTGGCACCCACGTCTTCGCCGAACACCACCACGTTCGGGTCGTCGGCGAGCGCGCGCGCCAACGCCAGGTTGATCGCCTCAACGAGCGTGATCGCTGCCATTTTCCTGCTCGATCGCCTGCAACTGCCACGCGTACGCGCGCGGCAGTTCGGCGTACAAATGGGCGAACATCTGCGCCGGCCGCGGCGGCGGCGTGGCGAGATACGCTTCCACCGCCTGCTGCACGCGCGCGGCCACGTCGGCGCGTAACTTCTCTTCCTGCGCACGATCCCACACGCCTTGCGCGACCAGCCAGTCGCGCAGCCGCACGATCGGCTCGCGCTTCCACATCTCGGCCAGTTCCTCGGCGCTGCGGTAGCGCGACGCGTCATCGGCGGTGGTGTGGTCGCTCAACCGATACGTGATCGCCTCCAGCAACGACGGGCCGTCGCCGCCGCGCGCGCGGGCGAGCGCGCGGCCGACCACGTCGCGCACCGCGATCGCGTCGTTGCCGTCGAACTGTTCGCAATGGATGCCGGCGGCGATGCCCTTCTGCGCCAGCGTGGCCGCCGCGGTCTGCATCCTGCGCGGCACCGAGATCGCCCACTGGTTGTTGACGACCAGCACCACCAGCGGCAGCTTCCACACGCCGGCGGCATTGATCGCCTCGTAGAAATCGCCCTTGGAGGTGGCGCCGTCGCCGCACAGCGCCAGTGCCGCGCGGCGCTCGCCGCGCAGTTTCATCGCGTAAGCGACGCCGACCGCATGCGGCAGCTGCAGTCCGATCGGCACGCAGAACGGAAAGTCCCGCGGCGACTCGGGAAACTCGTTGCCGCGCTCGTCGCCGCCCCAGTACAGGAACACGCGGTGCGGAGAGACGCCGCGCAAAAACAGGATGCCGCTTTCGCGATAGCTGGGCAGCACCACGTCGTCGCGCCCGAGCACCGCGCCGACACCGGCATCGATCGCTTCCTTGCCGAGGGTCGACGCGTAGGTGCCGATCTGGCCGGTGCGCTGCATCGCGATGGCCTTGGCATCGAGCGCGCGCATCAGCACCATCGCGCGGTAGTCGTCGATCAGCGCGCGCGCGTCGCGGGCGAAGCCCGGCAGCGGGCGCACGGTCCTGCCTTGGTGATCGACGTACTGTGTGTATTCGATCTCGAAGCGGGCGACGACGGTCATCGGAGCCCTCCGTTGCCGGCGCCTCGTGAGCGCGGCATGCGCGAATTCTGCTCCCGGCGATCGCGGAGCGAAAGCCTGCACCGCAGCATCGCCGTGCGTGGCGGCGCGGGTCGACTTCTTGAAACATGCGGGCTAGAAACGCGATCCGGGCTGCTGCAGGAATGCGCGCTCCTCGGGCGTGGACTCGCGCCCGAGAATCGCGTTGCGATGCGGATAGCGGCCGAATCGGGCGATGACCTCGTAATGCCTTTGCGCCCATTCGAGCGGCTCGGGCAGGCCGTCCCGGGCGAGCTGCGCGAAAAGCAGCAGCGAGGTTTGCTGCGCGGCGCGCTCCTCGGCATGCTCGAACGGCAGATACGCGAACTGACGCTCGAACAGCGTCAGCGTGCGATCGCCGCCGCTTTCGACGAGTGCGCGCGCGGTCGCGAGCGCCCGCGCATCGCCTGCAAATGCGCGGGGCGTGTCGCGAAACGCGTTGCGCGTGAACTGGTCGAGCAGCAGGATCAGGGCGAGCGCGCCGCGCGGCGTCGCGCACCAGTCCGCGAACGCGCCCTGCAGCGCGGCCTCGACATCGGCACCGAAGCGCGCACGGATCGCCTCGTCGGTCGAGCGCGATTTCTCGAACCAAAAGGCCCTGGCGCAGCCGTGGTCGGCCGAACCGGCCGCGCCGAACCAGAAGTCCAGAACGTCCTGCGGCGTGGTCATCGGCGCGGTGGCAGCGGCTGGCGGGCGAGATTCGGCCGCGCGCCGAACGAGGGCCGTCGCACTTTCGCGGCCTCGCGCAGCGCCACTTCGAGCGCCATTTCCAGCTGTCGGTCGCGTCCGGCGACGGCGTCCTGCGGCGCGTTGTCGATGTCGACGTCGGGATCGGTGCCGTAGTTTTCCACGCTCCAGCCGACATCCTCGAACCAGAACGAAAACTCGGGCTGCGTCGTTTCGGTGCCGTCGGCGAGCGCATGGCGCGGCCAGATCCCGATGACGCCGCCCCAGGTGCGCTGGCCGATCAGCGGGCCGATTTTCATCAGCTTGAAGCAGTGTGAAAAGATGTCGCCGTCGGAGCCGGCATGTTCGTTGGTCAGGGCGACGACGCCGCCCGCGGGCGATTCGATCGGATACGGCGTCGGCGGGCCCCAGCGTTGCAGGTCGTAGCCGATGCGCTTGCGCGCGACCTTCTCCAGCAGCAGTTGCGAGACATGGCCGCCGCGGTTGTAGCGCACGTCCACGATCAGCGCGTCGCGATCGCACTCGGCGCCGAAGTAGCGGTGGAATTCCGCGAATCCCGCCGACATCATGTCGGGCAGGTGCAGGTAGCCCACGCGCCCGCCCGAGCGCGCGTGCACCCACGCGCGATTGCGCTCGACCCACGCGCGATAACGCGCCGGCACCTCGTCGGCCAGCAGCGTCACGAGCACCGTACGCCTGCCCGCCGCGGATTCCAGCACCAGCTCCGCCTTCATGCCGGCCTGGTTGACCAGCAATGCCTGCGGGGGCAGATCGCGCCGCACCGCCTGGCCGTTGACCGCGACGATGCGTTCGCCGGTGCGCGCATTCACGCCGATCGCGGCCAGCGGAGAATCGGCGTTCGCCTCCCACGGGTCGCCGCGCACGATCTCGGCGATCTCGTAGCCCGACCCGTCGGCGCTGGGCCGCAGGTCGGCACCGAGGAAACCGAGCGCGACCGGCGGCGGCTTGCGGTGATCGCCGCCGGACTCGTAGGCGTGCGACGTGCCGAGCTCGCCCTGCATCTCCCAGATCAGATCCGACAGCTCGGCGCGCGTGGCGACGCGTTCGAGCAGCGGCTCGTACAGTGCGTACACCGCGTTCCAGTCCACGCCCGACATGTCCGCGACCCAGAACTGATCGCGCTGCAGCCGCCAGACTTCGCGCAGCATCTGCCGCCACTCGGCGCGCGGGTCCAGCGCGATGCGAACGCGCGCCAGATCGATCCAGCCGGTCGCACGCGAGTACTCGTCCGCCTTCTCCGGGCGCTGCTGGTTCGCCTCGGGCTTTGCCGTCGCGTCCAGCGCACGCAGCCGCTTGCCGTCGCGCACGACGAGCGTCGTGTGATCGGCGGCCAGTTCGAAACGGTCCGCGCGGTCGGCGAGCGTCTCGGCCTTCATCGCCTCGAAGTCGAACACCTCGAGCCGGCCCGGCGTGTCCTTGTGCCCGCCGCGGCCGTGCGCGCCGGGAATCGGCAACACGGTCCACAGCGCCCGCCCGTTCGCGCCGGCGATCTGCCCGTAGCGCCCCTCGGGCACCGGGAAAGCGGCGACGCGGCGCGCGATGCCGTCCAGATCGACACGCAGTTCCTCCGCCTCCGCGCCTTTGGGCTGAGGCGGGTCGGCGCGCTTCAGCCCGCGCGGCTGCGGTTCGAACGGCGGCTGCGCGTCGGCCTGTAGCGCGATCAGGTACGGGCGCGCCGCGCGCGGAAAGCTCAGCTCGAACTGCACGGCGTCGTAGACCGGATCGAACGTCCGTGCCGAAAGGAAGTACAGGTACTTGCCGGCCGGATCGAACGCCGGCGACCAGTCGCGGAACTCCGGCTGCGTCACCAGCGTCGTGCGCAGCGTCGCGATCTCGGCCACCTTGATCGCGCAATGGCGCAGGCTGGTCCAGAACGGATACGCGAGCCAGCGGCCATCGGGCGACCACGCCAGTTCCTCGCTGCGCCCGGCCTCCGAGCGGTCGATCAGCTTCAATTCGCCGCTGTCGACGTCGCCGAGCAGCACTTCGTTGCGATGGTTCGCCAGCGCGATGCGGCGACCCCGCGGCGCGGCACGCAACGCGACCACGCGGCCGATGTTCCACGGCAGCGTGCGTCCGCCTGCGCTTTCGAAGACCTCGATGCGTTCCTCGCCGCTGGCGTCGCTCACCGCCACGAGCGTGGACCCGTCCGCGAGCCACTGCCCGAACCGGTAGCGGCCGACTTCGGCGGCGCCGTGTCGGCGCACGGCGCCCTCCCACAGCGCCAGCGAAAACAGCTTGCCGCGCGCCTCGATCGCGAGGCTGTGACCGGCCGGATGGACGTTGAAGCCGGCGAGGAAGTCGGCCGCGCCCACGAAGCGGCGCGCCGCCTGCGTGCGGTGCGCGGGCACTTCGATGTCGAGCCGTCGCGTGCGATCGGCGGCCGGGTCGAACAGCCAGATCGACGCGCCGCACTGGTACACGATGCGGCGACCGTCGCTGGCGGCGTGGCGCGCGTAGTAGTCGTCGTGGTCGGTGTGGCGGCGCAGGTCGGCGCCGTCGGGCCGGCACGAGTACAGGTTGCCCACGCCTTCGGCGTCCGAGAGGAAGTAGATCCGTTCGCCGATCCACATCGGACTGGTGACGTTGCCCGCCAGTGGCAGGCGCACGAATTCGCCGCCGCCCGTCGCATCGACCCACAGGTGGCCGGCCGTGCCGCCACGATAGCGCTTCCAGCGCGCGGGGTCCGCGGTGTTGCGGCCGATGACCATCGCGCCGTGCGGCCCGAACGACAGGTGGTTGACCTGCCCGAACGGCAGCAACTCCGGCAATCCACCCTCGACACTCAGCAGGAACGCGCGGTAATTGCGAAAGAACGGCTGCCCGTAGGTGGAAACGAACAGGATGCGCCCGTCCGGTGCGAAGCCGCGCACCAGCACGTCCGGGCCGAGCCAGGTCAGCCGGCGCGCCTGCCCGCCTTCGGCCGGCGTCACGTGGACCTCCGGATGCTGTTCATCGCGCCCGGCGTAGGCGAGCCAGCGGCCGTCGGGCGACAGCGCCGGCGTCGCAGGCTCGCCCAGCCCCGCGGTCAGGCGGCGCGCCACGCCGCCGGCGGCGTCGACGCGCCACAGATCGTCGTCGCAGACGAACACGATCGCATCGCCCGCGATCGTCGGTTGACGCAAGTACCCGGGTTCGCTCATCGCATCGCCTGGTCATCGGATGTTGGAAGACCGCCGATTCGCCGGCGGGCCATGGGCCGAAAGTCAACCCCGCGCCGCGCCAATTTGCGACGGAAAGTTACGGACCGAATTCAAGGACCACGCGTCTGGTGCGCGCGGACTTTTTCTCGATCTTCGCCACCCGGACGTCGCCGATTTCGCGCGTGTTCCGAACGTGGGTTCCGCCGCACGGCTGCAGATCGACGTCCTGCACGCGCACCAGCCGTACTCGGCCGAAGCCGATCGGCGGGCTGACGCTCATCGACTTGACGAGCTGCGCATTGGCGGCCATCTCGTCGTCGGTGATCCGCTCGTAGCTCACCGGCTGCCCGGCCGCGACGAGCGCATCGAGCGCGGCCTGCACGGCCGCCTTGTCGAGCGGCGCGGTCATCGCGAAGTCCAGCCGCGCGTACTCGGCCGTGACGCTGCAGCCGTCGACCGGTTCCTTGACGACCGCGCACAGCAGATGCGTGGCGGTGTGAAAGCGCATGTGCCGGTAACGCCGCGCCCAGTCGATCGTCGCGACGACGCGCGTGCCGGGTGCCAGCCGGGTGCGCCAGTCGGCGGCCGGGTCGAGCACGTGCAGCGTGTCGTCGGGGGTGGCGCCTTCGCGCGTGGCCTTGCGCGCGTCGAGCACCGCGAACGCGGTGCCGTCGCCGAGCGCGAGCGTGCCGCAGTCGCCGGCCTGGCCGCCGCCCAACGGATAGAAGACCGTGCGATCGAGCTCGACGCCGTCGTCCTGAACGTGCGTGACGACGGCTTCACAGGATCGCAGATAGGGATCGACGCGGTACAGTGGCTCGATGGTCATCGGCTCGTCGCGCCTCTCGTGTGGGACGATAGGCGCGAACGATACAACCCCCCGCGGCGCCGACGCCCGCTCAGAAGGCCTGAATCCTTCTACTGGGCGGCCCGCTCGCGCGGACATCCGCACACATTCTCAGGGCTCGGTCGGCAACCCCTGTGCGACCCACTCCGGCATGCCGCCGCGCAGCCAGTGCACGTTGCGGTAGCCCGCGTCGCGCGCCCACTTCGAAGCCTTGTACGACTTCCAGCATTCGGCGCCGTTGCACAGGAACACCAGCGGCTCGCTCTTGTCGAGCTTGGCCAGTCCGGCGAACGAGTCGACGGCCGCGTCGAAGTCGGGCTCCTTCAGACTTTTCTCGCCGTATGGGACGTTGATCGCCCCGCGCGCGCGCCGTGCCTTGAACTCGCGCTCGCTGCGAACGTCGATCAGTTTGGCGCCGCGCTGCGCCAGCTCGAACGCCGCGCGCGCGCTGACGCGCTTCACGCCCTGCAGCCCCTCGGGCGTCACGATGCCGAGGCTCGCCACGTACTCGTACGGGCGCGCATCGCTGGTCGCGCGAAAGCGCGGCGCCCCCGGTAACACGTTGTCCGTCGTCGTCACCCACTGCACGACCGCGCGCTTGAACGCGGGCGACGCATCCTGCCGCACGACGACGGCGAAACCGGCCGGCAGCGGGCGCGAGGTCGCGAGTACCTCGGCGCGCTTCGGATTCGCCGCCGCCCACTGGCTCCACTCCTGTTCGAGCGCGACCGTCACGTCGTAGCGGCCGCCGAGCGACATCAATCCGGCGATGCTGCTCTGCTGGTAGCTGACCTGCTTGAGCGCGCGCACCGACAGCCCGCCCTGGTTCAGCAGGCCGCGGCCGACATAGGTGCGCAGCGAGTCCTCGTGCGGGAAGTAGGCATTGCGGCCCTTGAGATCCGCGACGGTCTTCGCGCCGCCGCTGGCGACCAGAACGTAGCGCTCCTCGCCGCCGGTGTGTGCGACCAGTTCGTAACCGTAGGCGAGTGCGGACGCGATCACGTGCGCCGGGGCGACGATCGCGTCGTTCTCCCCCGTTCGGGTGGCCCGCATCGCGTCGCGCAGATCGCGCATAGGCAGCACCGCGACCGGCGCGCCGAGGAGGCGGGCCAACGGCGTATTGGCCACGGCGATCGACAGCAGTCCGCTGCCTTCGTCGGCCGGATCCATCGCCACGAGCACGCGTTGCGGCGACCCGCCGGACGGCGCCGGCGGCGCGGTTTGCGCCGATGCGGCCCCGGCAAGACTTACGAACAGAACGGCAGACAGTGCGGATAACCACGACTTCGTCCGCTTCGGCATCGCGCCCTCCTACCTCGTGCGACGTCGGCACGGCGATTCAGTGCCACAACAATAGCGTAGACAGGCAAGTCCGGTCCAAAAAGCCCGAATTGGCACGATCCTGCGGCCGATACCGGCGACCCGTGCCCAAATCCCGCCGCGCGCGCGGGGGCAACGGACGCGACTGGCGCACGGACGTCGGCCCGGTCCGAAGGTGTGAATCTTTCTGCTGCGCGGCCCGCTGGCGTCGTTGCGCGCTGCTCGGGCCTCGCCTATCTACTTGATATGTCTCGGCCCTGCGGCTGCGTGCGCCTAGCCAGCGGCCCGCTCGCGACGAAATCTTC
>JBBIJJ010000070.1:0-15466 GCA_037446035.1 Burkholderiales bacterium | reverse complement strand
CACCATAGGCGCTCGGGACGACACCGTCGGCACCGGGGTTGTCGCAGGCATGTCATTCCGGGCCCCGGCCTTCCGCTGTGGCGAGGCTTACTGGCCGATCGGATACTCACTTGACGGGTGACCGCGGTCGACTCCGCAGGCCCTGGTAGCGCGACGCACTTGCGCGAAGCTGCATGGGTGGGCTGCCTGATTCCGAATGAAAAGAGGCCCGGTCGCCCGGGCCCCTTTCGCCGACGCGCCGGCTCGGTGTTCGGAACCTCCAGCCGCCACGCACGATGAGTGACGGACTGCGCCCTTCCCTGGCGGGGCAGCTGCGTCCGAGCAGCCAGCGGTAACCGTTGCCTGTCGGCCGCCCGGCAAATCGGCGCGCTTACGGCTTGAGGTGCTTGCTGACGTACTTGGTCAGCTCGAACATCGACGCCTGCGCCTTTCCGAACAACGCGCGCAGTCTTTCGTCGGCGTTGATCATGCGCTTGTTGACGGCGTCCTGCAGCTTGTTCTTCTTGATGTACGCCCAGATCTTGCTCGTCACCTCGGTGCGCGGCATCGGGTTGGCGCCGATGATCGCGGCAAGCGGGCCGGTCGGCGTCATCGGCTTCATGAACGCCGCGTTCGGCTTGCGCGCGACCTTCTTCTTCGCGACTTTCTTGACCGCTTTCTTGGCGACTTTCTTGGCGGCCTTCTTCGGCGCCGCTTTCTTGGCCTTCTTGGCCGGGGCCTTCTTGGCCGCTTTCTTCGCTTTCTTCGTTGCCATGTCGATCTCCTGATTGAGTTGGCGAATCACAGCGACAGCGTTCTCGACTCGAAGTGCAGGAAGAGCGCTCTCGTTGCGTGAGCCGGATACTAAGCGAAACGCGTCGAGAATCAAGCGTTTTCAGAGGGAAAACACAGAAAATCTTGCGATCGAGCGACGTTGCCCAGAGAGAAAACGCCGCTTGTTCAGAGCGCGCTTCTGTTTGCACCGACCGATCGCACTACAAGATATTGAAGAAGTACGCCCAGAAATTCAATATCTTGTAGTCAACATGGGGTCACAAGGCGATCTGGCGCACGACATAGGTCAACGAGGGGCGCAGCGGCAGCGCCAGCGCGCGCCAGAGCGCGGCGAGATCGCCGACCGACAGTTCGTCGGCGACGACGTCGGCCATGGCGGGGCCGCCCGGCGTCGGGTACTCGATGCGCGGCGCGCCGTTCAGTTCGCGTGCGACCCAACCGAGCACCGCCAGCTCGTCTTCGGCGCGCTCGGCCCACGCGGTCAGCAGCAGATGGACATCGAGCAGCGCCGGCGGCGCGTCGCCGCTCGCCCGCGGCCGCAGATCGCGCGGACGTGCGCTGCGCAGGTGCTGGTTCTGCGCGAAGCGGTATGCGTAGAGCGTGCAATTGATCGTCTGGCGCGGCGCGCGAACGAGATCGCCCGCGCCGACGATGCTGAAGGTGCACGGCGCGCCGCCGCTGCGCGCATAGCCGTCGGCCAGGTGCTGCGCGAGCCGCAAACAACTAGCATGCAGGGTGTCGCCGACCATCGTTTCTCCTTGGCCCGCGCAACGGGCACCACCGGTTCAACCAGCAGTGTGCGCCGCGCCGGCGGCGTGCGCAAAGGCGAGCCGCCGCGCCGGACCGCCGGCGGCGATCGACGCGGTCGACGAGGACGACGACGCACAGGCAAAGAAAAAGCCGCCCGACGGGCGGCTTTTCCCGAGGGCGGCGCAGCGCTTACTTGACGCCGAGGATCTTCATGGCCTTGGCCAGCGTATCGACCGACGCCTGGTGCTTGCCGGCCTTGTGCAGCGCTTCGCCGTCGGCGCGGTACTTCTTCACTTCGGCCATCTGCTCGGCGCTGAGCTTCGGGTTCTTGGCCATCGCCTCGTCGATCTTCTTCATGTCGGCCGGGCAGTGAAAGGCCAGCGCGGCCGACGAAAAAGCCAGTGCCGCCGCGGCAAACGCAAGTCTCGTCTTCATCGTTCGTCTCCTTCGGTTGATCGTCCTGGCTGGACAGACAGTCAACAACACGGACCGGCAGTGTATTCCCGCCCGATGCGCGCGCACGCCGGCCTCGCGCCGGCGCGGTAGCGCAGGCTTGGGATGGGGGCGCGCCGCGCGCGGCGCCGGCTTACTCGACGGCGGGCACGCGCCGCGACGATTCGGCCAGCACGACGCCGATGCCGAAACCGGCGAGCACGTGCGTGCTGCGGCGGACCAGCGGACTCGACTCGTACACCGCCCCGGCGAGCGTTTCGGCGCGGACGAACCCGAACAGCCGCAGCGCGCCGTGGCGCCGGCTTGCGGTCAACGTGAACTGCGCGCCCGCGTAGCCGCCGCGCGCACTGTAGGCGGGCCGATCGGGCGTGGCATAGGCGTCCTGCACGCCGTAGACGTACTGGTGGAACGCGCGCGACGCATACATCGGCCCGGCGGCGGCGTCGACGTTCCAGCCCCATGCGGCGGCACGCCAGGACGCGCGAAGCTGCGGCGCGAACACGGCGCCGACGCCGTGCAGGCCCCGAGCGCCGACCGCGACCGCGGCGCGCGCGGGCAGCCGCAACTCGACCGTGCGCTGGCCGTCCGCGCTGCGCGCGAGCCGCACGACGAGCGACGGGCCGAGTTCGAGCACCGTGTCGAGCGTCGGCATGCCGCGCCGCGCGTCGTTGCGCCCGGACCGCACGGGCAGCGAACCGCCGAGGCTGAAGTCGAGCTCGACGCGGTCGCTGTCGAACAGGCGCCCGCGCACGCCTTCGCGGTCGGCGCGCAGCCGCTCGCCGCGATAGATCACGACCGGAAAAGGCAGCAGGTAGCCGCGCGCCTGATCCGCACCCCGGTAGTCGGGCAGGCGCAGCGCGGCGGCGCCGAGGCCGAGCTCCCATAGCGGAAGTTCCTGCGCGACGCCGCCGGCGGGCGACGCGAGCCCGCACATCGCGCAGGTTGCGGCCGCGACCCACCGCCGTGTGGGACTGGCGGTGAGTTGCCCGGCCACGCCCGCAGGTGTGCGGCCGCGCACGCGCACCTCAATAGTCCCGCGCCCGCGCCAGCACCACCGTCGCCAACCGCACGATGCGGTAGGCGAACCAGTCACGCAGCCGCGCGAGCCAGGAGCGGCGCGCGTAGTCCTCGGCCCGCAGCAGATAGGCATCGCGCTCGATCGCGCGCTCGAGCACCGTCTGCAGTTCGGCGCCGAAGCGCGCGTCGTAGACGACGACATTGGCCTCGCGCGCGAGCAGCAGCGAGTACGGATCGATGTTGCTCGAGCCGACCGTCGACCAGAAACCGTCGATCACCGCCACCTTCGCGTGCAGGTAGCTCGGCACGTATTCGTGGATCTCGATGCCCGCCGCGAAGAGCTGGTCGTACAGCGCGCGCTGCGCGTGGTGCTGCAGCGAATACTCGACGCGACCCTGCAGCAGCAGCCGCACCCGCACGCCGCGCGTGGCCGCACCGGTCAGCGCCGCGCGGAAGCGCCGCCCCGGCAGGAAGTACGCGCAGGCGATCAGGACGTCATGCCGGGCGCCGGCGATGGCGTCGAGATAGGCGCGTTCGATCGTGCGGCGATGGCGCAGGTTGTCGCGCAGCAACAGGCTCGCGCGTGCGCCGTCGGCGAAGTACGGCGTGCGCGGCTGCCCGGCCAACTGCGGCAACGGCCCCGCCCGCTCGGTCGGGTCCACCAGCGACAGCGTCCACCATAGCCGCTTGGCCGCCAGCGCGATCGCGGCGACGATCGGTCCCTCGCAGGCGACCGCGAAGTCGAAACGCGGGCCCAGCCGCCCGCGCTCGCCGCCCGGGTGGTTATGGTCGTCGATGATGTTGATGCCGCCGACGAACGCGATCGCATCGTCGATCACCGCGATCTTGCGGTGCAGCCGCCGCAGCAGCCGCCGCTCCAGCCGCCACCAGCGCTCCGGCCGGTAGATGCGCACCTGCGCGCCCTGTGCGCCGAGTTCGCGCACGAGCCGGCGGGCGTGTTCGCCGCCGCCGAAGCCGTCGATGATCAGACGCACCTGCACGCCGCGGCCGGCGGCGGCGGCGAGCGCGAGCACGACGCGCTGGCCGATGTTGTCGTCCGCGAAGATGTAGGTTTCGAGATGGATCGAGCGACGCGCCGCCTCGATCGCCGCCAGAAGTTGCGGGAAGTACTGCTCGCCGTTGACGAGCAGCCGCACGTGGTTGCCCGCATAGACGGCCGGCCGCGGCGACAGCTCGAAACGTCGCGCCGCGGGGCGCGACTGCGGCGGGCGCGCGGACATGGGGTCGTCGACCTATCGGGCGAACTGCAGTTCCGCGATCAGCGGCACATGATCCGAGCGCTTCGCCCACGCTGCGCCGCGCGGCACCTGCACCGCGCCGACGCGGAAGCCCCGCAAATAGATGCGGTCCAGGTGCAGCCAGGGCAGCACGGCCGGGTAGGTGCGCGCCAGCCGTGCCTTGCGCACGCCGTTGGCGCGCTCGACGCCACGCCACGGCAGCAGGCGATCCAGCAGCGTCGGCTCGGCCGCCGCGTCGGACACCTCGATCACGCCGAGCCACCGGCGCAGCTCGGTGTCGACGCGACGCTGCCAGTCGTTGAAGTCGCCGGCGATGATCAGCGGTGCCTTGGCGGGAATCTCGGCCTCGACGAAATCGATCAGGAAGCTCGCCTGCCGCAGCCGGCTGCGCTTGAACAGGCCGAAGTGCACGCAGATCAGGTGCACGTCGCGCCTGCCGAACTGGCAGACCGCGTGCAGCAGGCCGCGCTTTTCCAGCGCGTGGTCCGACACGTCGTGATTGGTGAACTGCCGGATCGTGTGACGCGACAGGATCGCGTTGCCGTGGTGGCCATGCGGATAGACCGCGTTCATCCCGTAGGCGTGGTGCTCGTAGATCTGCGCGGCGAGGAACTCGATCTGCGTGGACTTCGGGTAGCCGGCATGGCGCGCCGCCAGCCGCTCGTTGCGGTCCTGCACCTCCTGCAGGAACACGATGTCGGCGTTCATCGCCTGCAGCGCCATGCGCACGTCGTGGATGCGCGGACGCCCGCGCACGGTCACGCCCTTGTGGATGTTGTAGGTAGCGACGCGCAGCTTCACGGCGGAGGTCCAGCAGCAAAGAAATTGGGGTCAGACACCATTTTCCCTATCGGACCACCTCGAAGTACTTGTCGAAGAGCAACGGATCGTCGAAATGGCGGCGGCCGACGAACGCCGTCGCGTGGCGGCCCCACTGACGCATCTGCCCGGCACTGGCGATGCCCATCGGCCAGAAGAAAAAGCGCTCGGACCGCTCGCTGCCAGGCACCAGACCGTCGGGGCCGAAAGCGCTGCGGCGCCCGCCGGCAGGCAGCGGCAGACTGCGCAACTCGTCGTCGTCGCGCAGCGCGTAGATCGACGCGGCGCCAGCGTTGACCTCAAAGCGCACGCGCTGCAGATAGTGCGTCCGGTTGGCCACGCGCAGCACGACGCGTTCGCCCGCCGCAGGCACCGCCGCCGTCTGCGGCGCGAACAGCCCTTCGTCGAGCGTTGCGGGCTGCGGCCGCGCGCGCACGCGCGCGGTCGGGAAGAACATGTGATAGCAGCCGCAGGGGTGGATCGAGTCGTAGACCAGCGGCTCGGAGTCCTCGGCCAGCGTCACCCGCCAGACGAGTCCGTCCAGACGGCCGGCGAGGATGTCGAAGGCGCTTTCGGGCGGACGCGCCGGAAACCAGAACGTGTAGACGAGCTGCAGGTGCACGCGGCCCGCGATCCGCGTGTGCGCGATGCGCACGTACGCCACGGGCCGTTTCACGTCGACGCCCAGTCGCGGCGGCTCGGCCGCCTGCCAGACGAGCGCACCGATGCGGTCGTCGTCGCTCGCGGTATCGACTTCCAGCACCGGCGCGTTGTGCCGGACCAGTTCGACGAGCCGCGCGGCCGGCAGCAAGGGCAGTCCGAACGCGGCGGAGTGCGCGACCGACGGCACCGACTCCATGTGCGCCGCGGGTGCATAGCGGCGCAGCCGGCCCGCGACCGGCAGCGCTTCGAGCGGTGTGGCGAAGACGGCGCGCGAGCGGTCCTGCCAGGCGCGGATGCCGGCGGCAAACGGAATCCGTGTCAGCGGATACAACCCGAGCGCGCGCATCAGCAGCGAATAGTCATCGGGTACCTGCGCCGCTTTGGCCAGCCGCGCGATCTCGCCGTGGTCCGCCACCGCAAGCTGGTAGCGGCAGGCGTCGAGCGCGGCCGCCGACGGCAGATCGCCGGACTCGCCGTTGGCCAGCTCCGCGGCGCGCGCCTGCCGGTCGAGCCGCGCCATCAGCTCGCTCCAGACGCCGAAGCTCGCCCGCGCGGCGAGCGCTTCGTCGCGCAGCGCGGCGGTCGCGCGATCGACCCGCAGGTACGGGAAACCGGGCACGCGCGGCGCCTGCGCATCGCGCACGCCGAGCGCGTCGATCCGCGCGTCGACATCGCGGAACAGCCGCGCGCAGTCCCCCGCGGCGTCGCTGCGTTCGAGGTGCTGCGCGATCGGCGCGCGCGTGTACGGATCGATCGTGGCACAGCCCGCGGCCGCCAGCGCGAGCGCGACCAGCAGTGCGCCGCGGGCACGCCTCATCCGTTCTTCTCGATCGATCGGAGCCGTGCGCGCCGGCGCTCGACCTCGCGGATCAGCGCCTCGAAGTCGGCGCGGATCGCGCTGCGCATCGCCAGCGTGCCGAACAGCGGCCCGATCACCGGCGGCAGCGGCTCGGCCAGTTCGAAGCGCGTGTCGTACGCGAGCCGCACCTCGCCGTCGCGCACGACCGCCAGCTCGTAGCGGCCCACGAAGTCGCGCAGCGTCGGCCGGCCGCCGTCGGCGAGCTGCGGCAAGGAGCGCGCGACGATCGTCGTGAAGGGGCGGTGCTCGACCGCCAGCCGCACACGCACCGGGCGCGTAAAGAACAGCAGTTCGAACTCGCCGTGATGCTCGACCGTCAGTCGGTTGCCGTCGCGTTCGAGCACGCGCGAAGAAGACACCCCGGGCATGAAATCGCGCAGCCGCTCGTAGTCGGTCAGCGTGTCCCAGACCAACTTCGGCGGCGCGGCCAGCCGCACGGCGGCGTGGATCTCGAAACGGTCGCCGTCGCGCTGGACTTCGAGCTGCAGCGGTGCGGCCGTAGCCGCCAGCGGCGCGGCGAGCGCAAGCGCCGCAGCCAGTTCAGCGATCCGCCAGCCGCCGGATCGCCTGCGCGTTGGTCCAGGAAAAGCAGGCGTCGGCGGCGTCGCGCCACGGCAGCCAGCGCCAGCCCGTGTGTTCGCGCGGGTCGAGGCGGGGCTCGAACCGGGACACCACGCGCAGCCCGAAAACATGCTCCGTATTATGCGTAACGCCCGGCGCGTAGCGGTGCCGCCAGTGCGGGTAGATCGCGTAACGATGTGTGAGCTGCCAGTCGTCGAACGCGGTCGGCGGCGCGTCGTAGCCGGTCTCTTCCCGAACCTCGCGCGCGCAGGCGTGCGCCAGCGGCTCGTCCAGCCGCGCCAGGCTGCCGGTGACCGACTGCCAGAACCCCGGATGATCGGCGCGCTCGAGCAGCAGCACCTCGAGCGCGGGGGTGTGGATCACGACGAGAACCGATTCCGGGATCTTGAACGACGGCATCGGTCCGGCATCGCAACGAGGATCATGCCGAGACGACCTTCGCCTCCGCCGCCTTCGGCTCGCCACGCAGCCGGATGTGCAGCTCGCGCAACTGCCGCTCGTCGACCGCGCTCGGCGCCTGGGTCAGCAGGCATTGCGCGCGCTGCGTCTTCGGGAACGCGATCACGTCGCGGATCGATTCGGCGCCGGCCATCATCGTGACGATGCGGTCCAGCCCGAAGGCGATGCCGCCGTGCGGCGGCGCGCCGTACTGCAGCGCATCGAGCAGGAAGCCGAACTTGGCGCGCGCCTCCTCGGGGCCGATCTTCAGCGCGCGGAACACCTTGCTCTGCACGTCCTCGCGGTGGATCCGCACCGAGCCGCCGCCGATCTCCCAGCCGTTCAGTGCCATGTCGTAGGCCTTGGCCAGGCACTTGGACGGATCGGTCTCGAGGTAGTCGATGTGCTCGTCCTTCGGGCTCGTGAACGGGTGATGCGCGGCCACGAAGCGCTGCTCGTCCTCGTCGAACTCGAACATCGGGAAGTCGATCACCCACAGCGGCTGCCAGCCTTCGGCGAACAGCCCGTGCTTGCGGCCGAATTCGCTGTGGCCGATTCTGACGCGCAGCGCCCCCATGCTGTCGGCGACGATCTTCGCGCGGTCGGCGCCGAAGAAAATCAGATCGCCGTTCCGCGCGCCCGTGCGCGCCAGGATCTCGCCCAGCGCCGCGTCGTGCAGGTTCTTCACGATCGGGCTCTGCAGGCCGTCGCGGCCACGCGCAGCGTCGTTGACCTTGATGTAGGCGAGCCCCTTGGCGCCGTAGATCTTGACGAACTCGGTGTAACCGTCGATCTCCGAACGCGGCATCTCGCCGCCGCCGGGAATGCGCAGCGCCGCCACACGGCCGTCCTTCAGTTCCGTCGCACCCTTGAAAACCTTGAACTCGACGTCGCGCATCACGTCGGTCAGCTCGGTGAGTTGCAGATTCACGCGCAGGTCCGGCTTGTCGGAACCGTACAGCCGCATCGCGTCCGCGTAGCCGATCACCGGGAACGGCTTGGGCAGCTTCACGCCGAGCACTTCATCGAAGACGGCGCGGATCATCTCCTCCATCAGGTCGCGGATCTCCTGCTCGGTCAGGAACGACGTCTCGACGTCGATCTGCGTGAACTCGGGCTGGCGATCGGCCCGCAAATCTTCGTCGCGGAAGCACTTGACGATCTGGTAGTAGCGGTCGAAGCCCGCGACCATCAACAGTTGCTTGAACAGTTGCGGCGACTGCGGCAGCGCGTAGAACTGCCCCGGATGAACGCGCGACGGCACCAGGTAGTCGCGCGCGCCTTCCGGCGTGCTTTTCGTGAGCATCGGCGTTTCGATGTCGATGAAGCCCGCCGCGTCGAAGAACTTGCGTACCGCCATCGTCACCCGGTGGCGCAGGCGCAGGTTCTTCTGCATCGGCGCGCGCCGCAGGTCGAGCACGCGGTGGGTCAGCCGCGTGCTTTCGGACAGGTCGTCGTCGTCGAGCTGAAACGGTATCGGAACCGACGGGTTCAGGATCGTCAATTGCCGGCACACGACCTCGACCTCGCCCGACACCAGGTTCGGGTTGACCGTGCCTTCGGGCCGGCGCCGCACCTCGCCCACGATCTGCACGCAGTATTCGTTGCGGATGCGCTCGGCCTGCGCGAACACGTCGGCACGGTCCGGATCGCAGACCACCTGCACGATGCCTTCGCGGTCGCGCAGGTCGATGAAGATCACTCCGCCGTGGTCGCGGCGGCGATGCACCCAGCCGAACAGGGTGACGGTCTGGCCGATGAACTTGCTGTCCACCAGGCCGGCATATTCGGTACGCATGAAAACTCCAGGGACTCGGGGGTAACGGGCGCGCTTGCGGGGCAAACGCGCGGCTGCAGGTGGGGCGGGCCGAACGCGCGGCGTCCGACCCTAGCGGTTTCGGTCGGGGCGCCGGGCAGCGGCAAGCGCGACGAGGCCCGTCACGCGCGGCGCGCGAGTCGGCTCGGGATGCGCCGGTTTCGTCACGGGGCGCAGCTTAAAGCGGTTCATCGCCCGCCTCAACCGTCGTCCGCGTGCAGCCGCGCCGCGCACCGCGGGCAGAAGCGCTCGCGCACGAACGGGTTGGCGTTGAGCACCGTCGCCCCGCAACGTCCGCAAAACTGCGCGATGCGCCAGCCGAACGCGGTCAGTCCCGCCACGCCGATCGCGAGCAGCGGGGACAGTTCGATCGACGGCCCGCTCGCCCACAGTGCGAGCGCGACGAACGTGACGGCCGCCAGCACATTGGCCCACGGCCACAGCCGGCGCTTCAGCGCCGCGTCGCGGTGCGTGGCGAAGAACGCGACCCCGCCCGTGACCGCCAGCAGCCAGGCGATCGCCGACAGCAGCATCCAGAGCTCGTCAGGGCGCAGCGCGCCGAGGTCGATCATCGCCGCCTGACCCACCGAAAGGCGCGCAGCGACTCCGCAAAGTCCGCTCGCCCGCGGTGCGGGACGGCGGCGGCGCAGGCACCCGGAATGGCGTTCATGCGCGCGTGCGTCCCGTCGGATTCATGCCCGCTTGTCCGGCAGCGCGCCCGGATCCTCGCTGGTCAGCGCCGCCGGCCGATGCCGCCGCGCACCGCCCGGCGTCACCACGCCCAGCGAGATGATGAACTTCAGCGCGTCGTCGACGCTGATGTCGAGCTCCTTGACTTCCGACTGCGGCACGATGATGGTGTAGCCGGAAGTCGGATTCGGGGCGGTCGGCACGAACACCGTCAGCACCTCGCCGGGCAGGTGTCGTCCGATCGTGGCACCCGGGGCGCCGACCACCAGCCCGATCGACCACTGCCCGCGCTGCGGAAATTCCACCAGCACGGCCTTGCGGAACGCGTTGCCCTGCGAGGCGAGCATCGTGTCGGAGACCTGCTTCACACTCGAGTAGATCGACCGCACGATCGGAATGCGCGCGAGCAGCCCCTCCCACCAGCGCAGCAGCCGCTCGCCGATGATGTTCGCGGCCAGCACACCGGTGACGAGGATCGCCAGCACGGACAGGATCAGCCCGAAGCCGGGTACGTGCACGCCGAGCCATTGATCCGGCCGCCAGGCCGCGGGTAGCAGCAACAGCGTGCGGTCGAGCGTGGTCAGGATGATGTCCAGGATCCACAGCGTGACCGCGAGCGGCAGCCAGATCAGCAGGCCGGCGATGAAGTACTTCTTGAGCATTGCGACAAAAAAGCCGCGGCGCGTACCGCGGCTTTGTCCTGCGCCGAGGTCGTGCGGCCTATGAACAGGCCGGGCAGGCCCCGCTGCCACACGCGGCCGCGGGTTGCGCCGCCGGCGGGCCGCCGGACGGCGCCGCATCCGGCTTCTTCTCGCCGTTGCCGGAATCCTTCTTGCCCGACGAGCCGTTCTTGAAGTCCGTCACGTACCAACCGTTGCCCTTGAGCTGGAAGCCCGCTGCGGTCAACTGCTTCGCGAAGGTCGCCGCGCCGCAGGCCGTGCACACCGTCAGCGGCTCGTCGGAAATCTTCTGCAGCACATCCTGCGCGTGCCCGCAGGTCGAACACTTGTAGGCGTAGATCGGCATGGGTCCTCTCCGATGCGTAACTCGCTGAATTATATGGGCCGACCGCGACGGGCCCGAAGCCGGAAATGGGGGAGATCGGCGGCGGAATCAAGCCGTCCGTCGCGTCCGCGCTGCGCCCTTGGACAGCGGCGGTGTCCTGTTGCAGACTCGCGCGCGGGCTGCGGTAGCGGTGCAGGGCGCACGCTCGAGCCTGGCACCGGCTCGCGCACGGCAAGAACACCACCAGGAGACAACGCATGGCCACAAAGAAGACCGCGGCCGCGGCCGATCGGCGCGCGCTCGACGCCGTTGCGCGTTCGCAGTCCGCCAAGGTCAAGGTCGCGGTCAGCGACATCGACGGCGTGCTGCGCGGCAAGTACCTGCACAAGGACAAGTTCGAGTCGGCGGCGGCGGGCGGCTTCGGCTTCTGCGACGTCGTGTTCGGCTGGGACATCAACGATGCCTGCTACGACAACACCCGGCTGACCGGCTGGCACCACGGTTTTCCCGACGCGCAGGTGCGGCTCGATCCGGCCACGTTCCGTCAGGTGCCGTGGGACGGCGGCATCCCGTTTTTCCTCGGCGAGTTCGTGCGCGCCGACGGCAGCCCGTATCCGCTCTGCCCGCGCCAGGTCCTGAAACGGGTGCTGAAGCGCGCGGACAAACTCGGCGTGATCCCGATGTGCGGGCTGGAGTTCGAGTGGTTCAACTTCCGCGAAACGCCGCAAAGCTGGGCGGACAAGAAAGGCGTGGGGCCGGAGCCGATCACGCCGGGCATGTTCGGCTACTCGCTGCTGCGCGCCAACGCCAACCGCGAGTACATGAACGCGCTGCTCGACGAACTGCTGGCGTTCCGGGTGCCGATCGAAGGCCTGCACACCGAAACCGGGCCCGGCGTGTACGAGGCGGCGATCCAGTTTTCCGAAGCGCTCGAAGCCGCCGACCGCGGCGCGCTGTTCAAGGCCGGTGCCAAGGAAATCGGCGCGCGCTTCGGCATCATGCCCAGCTTCATGGCCAAGTGGGGCCAGCAGTACCCGGGCTGCAGCGGGCATCTGCACCAATCGCTGTCCGACGGGAAAAGGAATCTCTTTTACGACCCGAAGGGCAGCCATGGCATGAGCAAGCTCTTCGAGAGTTACCTTGCCGGGCAGATCGCGGTGGCGCTGGAATTTGCGCCGATGTTCTGGCCCACGATCAACAGCTACAAGCGGCTGGTCGACGGTTTCTGGGCGCCGGTGAAACCCACCTGGGGCGTGGACAACCGCACCGCCAGCTTTCGCGTCATCCCGTCCGGGCCCAAGAGCACGCGGCTGGAAACGCGCTGCCCCGGCGCCGACATCAACTGCTACCTGGCGATCGCGGCGTTGGTGGCGGCGGGCCTGTACGGTGTCGAGAAGAACCTCAAGCTCACCGCGGCGCCGATCACCGGCACCAACGTCGGCGCCGAGAACGTCCCGCGCGCGCCGCGCTCGCTGGCCGCGACGACCGAGATCTTCAAGCGTTCCGACGTCGCCCGCGACTGGCTCGGCGACGATTTCGTCGATCACTTCGCACTCACGCGCGAGTGGGAGTGGCGGCAGTGGCAGGACGGGGTGACGGACTGGGAGCTGAAGCGGTATTTCGAGATCATTTGACGCCTGCCGCTCCTTACCATAGAGTAAGGACGAGTCCACTAGGTAAGGATGAGCATGTCCGAAGCAACCCTCACAAGCAAAGGCCAAGTCACGATCCCGAAATCGGTGCGCGACGCACTCGGTCTCGAGGCCGGCGACCGGATCGACTTCGTCGACACCGACAAGGGCTTCCTGATCGTCCCGGCCAAGCGCGACCTGAAGTCGCTGCGCGGAGTCTTGAAGGGGCGGCGCGCGAAGCCGGCGACGATCGAGGAGATGAACGAAGCCATTGCCGAGATGGGAAGCCGCAGGTGATCGGCCTGGACACGAACGTCCTGGTGCGCTACTTCACCGAGGACGACCCCAAGCAGTCGAAACTCGCGCGTGAAGTATTCGAGCGCCGGCTGAGCAAGGCGGCTCCGGGCTACATCTCGACCGTCGTCCTCATCGAGATGGTCTGGGTGCTGACGCGCGCCTATTCGTCGCCGCGCGAGGTCGTCGCCGACATCGTCGACGGCCTGCTGACGAGCCCGGTGATCGCGTTCGAGAACAAGGTCCAGGTGCGAAAGGCGCTTGCCGACTACCGCGCGACGGGCGCCGACTTCGGCGACTGTCTGATAGGACGCGGCAACGAAGCCGCCGGTTGCAGCGCGACGGTGACGTTCGATCGGGCCGCGGCCAAGCTGCCCGGGTTCAAGCTCCTTGCGTAGCGCACTCCGGGCCGATGCCCGCCAACGCCGTGGACCATCGACGATGAAGATCTGGCCTTTCGTTGTCGCCGTCGCGCTGTCAACCGCAGTTGCGGACGCCAAGACCCTGCGGCTGGCGAGCGCGTTCGATCCGAACTCGCTGGATCCGCATTCACTCGCGCTGCTGTACCAGACGCGCGTCGTGTCGCAGATCTACGAGGGGCTGGTCAACCGCGACCGCGAATTCAAGCTCGAGCCGTCGCTGGCGCTGTCGTGGGAGCCGCTGGACGGCGCGAAGCGCTGGCGCTTCAAGCTGCGTCCGAACGTCAAGTTCCACGACGGCGCGCCGTTCACGGCCGACGACGCGGTGTTCTCGATCGAGCGCGCGCTGGCCAAGACCTCGCAGCGCGCCAATCAGTTGCGCGGCGTCACCGGCGTGCGCAAGGTCGATGCGCTGACGATCGATGTGCTGCTTTCCGCGCCCGACGCGGTGCTGCCGGAAAAACTGTGGCTGGTCGCGATGATGAGCAAGCCGTGGGCCGAGAAGCACGGCGTGCTCGCGCCGCAGGATTACAACGCCAAGCAGGAAACGTACGCCGTGCGCAACGCCAACGGCACCGGGCCGTTCCGGTTGAAGCGCTACGACCCGGACCAGCGGCTCGTGCTGGTGGCCAATCCCGACTGGTGGGGGCGCGGCGCGAAGGACGCCGGCAACGTAACCGAAGCCGTGTATTCGGTGATCCAGGCCGACGCGACCCGGCTCGCCGCGCTCGCCTCCGGGCAGGTCGATTTCGTGATCGACCCGCCGTTCCAGGACATCGCGCGGCTGAAGGCCGCGCAGGACCGCCGGCTCAGGTTCGCCGAGATCGCGGACATCGGCACGCAGTACCTCGGCTTCGACCAGCACCGCGACGAGCCGCAGTTCGTCGAACTGCCCTCCGGCAAGCGCGGCACCAATCCGTTCAAGGACCTGCGCGTGCGGCGCGCGATCTATCACGCGATCGACGTCGACCTGATCGTCGGCAAGGTGCTGCGCGGGCTCGGCACGCCGACCGGCTCGCACCTGTCCAAGCTCGTCGACGGGTATACGCCGGACGCGGAAGCGCGTCTGCCGTACGACCCGGCCCGCGCGCGCGCGCTGCTGAAGGAGGCCGGCTACGGCGAGGGCTTCGGTGTCACGCTCGACTGCGTCAACGTCACGTTCCGGGCCGCGGTATGCCAGGCGATCGCGGCGATGCTGGCGCAGGTCGGCATCCGGGTGAACTTCCAGCCTTCGCCGAGCGCGATCTTCTTTCCGAAGCTCACGCAGGCGACCGCAAGCTTCTTCGAGTTCGGCTGGTCGCCCGGCACCGATGCGTGGGCGATGCTGCAGAACACGGTGCGCACCTACGACGGCGCCGGCAGCGGCGCGTTCAACGGCGGGCGTTACTCGAACCCGAAGCTCGACGCGCTGATCGACGCGATCCGCATCGAGCCGGACCTCGCGCGCCGCCGCCGGCTCGTCGGCGACGCGCTGCGGCTGATGCGCGAGGACCTGCCGCTGATCCCGCTGTACCGCCGCACGCTGACCTGGGTGATGAAGTCCAACATCCACGTCGTGCAGTGGCCGAACGACGTGCTCGAGCTGCGCTGGGTGCGCATCGACTGAACCCGCATCCGGCAGTTGGCCGCTTCGCGAACGTGCATTTCGCTACCGGGGTTGCGGACTCGATCTCGTGGCCGCGTCGGATGAGCCCCGCCCTGGCCGAGATTCCGAGCCCCGGCGCAGTGGCGCAGTTCGAAATGACGTGGCTCTGTGATCCCCAAGAGGCCCGGTCATCCCGGGCGCTGACGGTTGCTATCCCGGATCGGCCTTGTCATCCGGGACGCCAGCCTTGTCATCCCGAGCAAAGCGAGGGATCTGCGCGTTGCGAACGGGAGAGATTCCTCGCCTTCGGCTCGGAATGACGAGTGTCCTTGGCTCGGAATGACGAGTGTCATTGTTGACCGTTACTTATCCTTGACGCACTTGCCAACCGCTTGGCGCCCGCATGCCTCAG
>JBBIJJ010000069.1:0-15493 GCA_037446035.1 Burkholderiales bacterium | reverse complement strand
GGAGCGAACGGACGACAAATGGCCAACTGCCGGATCCAAGATCAATCGAGCGTCTGCCGATAGCGCGCGAGCGCGATCGCACCGACGACGAGGATGAAGGCGGCGATCGGCAGCGCGTGCGGCGCGACGTCGGCGAAACCCGCCCCTTTGAGCATCACCGCGCGCACGATGCGCAGGAAGTGGGTCAACGGCAGCACTTCGCCGATCCATTGCGCCCACCACGGCATGCCGCGGAACGGGAACATGAAGCCCGACAGCAGCACGTTCGGCAGGAAGAAGAACAGCGTCATCTGCATCGACTGCACCTGCGAGACCGCGAGCGTGGAGAACGTGAAGCCGATCGACAGCAGCGCGAGCATGAACAGCAGCAGCGCGCAAGACAGCAGCGCGAAGCTGCCGAACATCGGCACGGCGAACAGCCAGCGCGCCGCGGCATAGATCACGAGCACCTGCAGATAGCCGATCAGCATGTACGGCAGGATCTTGCCGACCATCATTTCGAGCGGCCGCACCGGCGTGGCGAGCAGGTTCTCCAGCGTGCCGCGCTCGCGCTCGCGCGTGATCGCCATCGCAGTCATCAGCACGAGCGTCATCGTCAGGATCACGCCGATCAGCCCCGGCACCACGTTGTACTGCGTGATCCCCTCGGGGTTGTAGCGGCGGTGCAGGATCACCTCGAACGGCGGCGCGTCGGGGCGCAGGTGCGCCAGCGGTCCGCGCAGGTCGTGCGCGAGTGCGAGCTGCGGCAACTGCACGAGCGCCGCCAACGCCGCCCCGGTGGCGGACGGATCGGTCGCGTCGGCGTAAACCGCCAGCGCGGGCCGCTCGCCGCGCGCCAGCCGCGTGCTGAAGTCCGACGGAAACACAAGCGCGAACTGCGCGTCGCCGGCTGCGATCAGTGCCTCGGCCTCGGCGTCGGTCACCGTCGCGAAGACGCGGAAGTAACCCGTGTTCTCGACCGCACGCACGATGCTGCGCACGTAGGGGCTCGCGTCCGCGGCAACGACGACGGTGGGCAGGTGCTTGGGGTCGGTGTTGATCGCGTAACCGAACAGCACGAGCTGCAGCACCGGGATGCCGAGCACCATCGCGAAGGTCAGCCGCTCGCGTCGCAGTTGCGTGAACTCCTTCGCGAGCACGGCGAACACGCGCCGCCACGAAAGCCGCGGCAGCCTACCGAGGCGCCTGCGATCCATCGGCCTGCATCAGCGAGATGAACAGGTGTTCGAGTCCCGGCGGGATCTCGCGCAGCTCGCAGTCGAACTTCTCCGGCTGCGCCGCCAGCCACGCGGCGAAATCGTCCTTGTGCGTGCCGGTGACGTGCAGCCGCGTGCCGAACGGGATCACCAGCCATGGCGTCGCGGCCAGCCGCGCGGCGAGCCGTGGCAGCGCAGGTCCGGCGACCTCCCAGGCGCGCAGGTCGGCGGCGCGCAGCAGCTCTTCGGCGGTACCGGCCGCGAGCAGGCGGCCGAGCGAGATGTAGGCGATCTGATGGCAGCGCTCGGCCTCGTCCATGTAGTGCGTGCTGACGAGCACGGTCATCCCTGCCCCGGCGAGCTGATGGATGTGTGCCCAGAAATCGCGTCGCGCTTTCGGATCGACGCCGGCGGTGGGTTCGTCCAGCAGCAGCAGTTGCGGTTCGTGCAGCAGGCAGGCGGCGAGCGCGAGCCGCTGCTTCCAGCCGCCCGACAGCGTGCCGGCGAGCTGGCTGCGCCGCTCGGCGAGTCCGAGCCGGTCGAGCGCCTCGGCGGCCGCGGCCTTTGCGTTCGGCAGCCCATAGACGCGCGCGATGAAGTGCAGGTTTTCCTCGATCGACAGATCCTCGTACAGGCCGAAGCGTTGCGTCATGTAACCGACGCGCAGCTTGATCCGTCGCGACTCGCGCCGGATGTCGAAGCCCAGGCAAGTGCCTTCGCCGGCATCCGGCGTCAGCAGCCCGCACAGCATGCGGATCGTCGTCGTCTTGCCGCTGCCATTGGGGCCGACGAAGCCGCAAATGCGTCCGCGCGGGACCTGGATCGCCAGATCGTCGACGACCGCGCGGCCGTTGAAACGCTTGGTCAGCCCGCGCACGTCGATGGCGAGTTCGCCGTTCACTTGCCCGCCTCCGCCGCCAGGCGCACGTCGATCGGCTGGCCGGGTTTGAGCGCCGCGCGCGCCGCCTCCGAAGGCCGCGCTTCGACCAGGAACACGAGCTTGCTGCGGCTTTCGTTGCTATAGATAACCGGCGGCGTGAACTCCGCCTGCGGCGAGACGAAAGTGACGACCGCGTCGAGCCCCGCCGGGCAGCCGTCGCAGCCGACTTCGACGCGGCTGCCGACGTGCACGCGCGCCAGTTGCGGCTGTGGAACGAAAAAGCGCAGCTTCAGCGCGCCGTCGGGCAGCAGCGCGACCACCGGCGCGCCGGCCGGCACCCATTCGCCGACGCGAAACAGCACGTCGAAGACGAGCGCGTCGGCGGGCGCGACGCGGCGCTTCTGCTCTTCGCGCCAGCGCGACTGCTCGACTTCGAACGCCGCCGCGCGCCGCTGCGCTTCGGCGGCGGCGATCTCGTCCGGCCGCGCCGCTTCGCGCGCGACGACGAGCTGCGCTTGCAGCTCGCGCACCCGCGCGGCGTCGCGTTCCTGCGCGGCGCGGAGCGTGTCCAGTTGCAGCGACGACACGAAGCCCTGCTCGACCAGCTTCTCGCTGCGCGCGAGTTGTGCGGTCGACGCCTCCAGGCTGGCCCGCGCCTGCGCGAGCTGTTGTTCGACCGCGCGCACCTCGGGCGGCCTTCGCCCTTTACGCAGGTTGGCCGCCTGCGCCGCGGCGGCCGCGAGCCGCGCCTCGGCCGCGGCGCGCGCGGCCGCCTCGGCGTCGGTGTCGAGTGAGAACAGCGCCGCGCCCCTGGCGACGCGCTGCCCGCGCGCGACCGCGAGCGACCGCAGCGTGCCGGCGATGCCCGGCGCGACGTACACGAGATCCGCTTCCGCGTAGCCGGTGAAGCGGCCGTCGTCGCGCGCGCTGCACGCAGCGAGCGCGAGCGCCAGCACAAGCCAGGCGCTACGCGGCGAACGCCGCCGAGTCTTCATGTTTCCTCCCCGGGCGCGAGCCCGCGCAGCACCCAGTCGAGCCGCCGTTCGATCTGCGCGCGTTCGAGCGCAACCGACCGCAGCGAACGCGCGAACTCGCGCGGCAGCATGCCGCGCCGGCCGAGCCCGTGCGCGAGCAGCACCGGCACGCCGAGCGCGCTGACGACGAACAGCAGCACGTGCAGCGGCTCCTCGGCACGCAGTTCGCGCGCGCGCTGCGCAGCGCGGATGGCCTGCAGCACCAGCGACGGGTGGCGCGCACCGAGCGAACGCAGGAAGCGCTGCGCAGCGCGCTCGCCGGCGGCGGCGTCCATCACGAGCTGCCACAGGAATTCGCGGTTGGCGACGACCCAGTCCGCCACCTGCAGCACGAGCCGGCGCAGCCGCTCGCGCGGCCCCGCCGCCTCGTGCGCGGTGACTTCCAGTTGCGCGAGCAGCGGCGCGTACCAGCGTTCGATCAGCTCGGCGACGAAGGCGTCGCGGCTGCCGAAGTGGTAGACGAAGGAACCCAGGTTGACCTGCGCACGCGCCGCCACGCCGCGTACCGTGAGCGCGCGCAGCCCGCCGCGGCGCGCAAGCCGCAGTCCGCTGCGCAGCAGCTTCTCGCGCGTGGCGGCGGCAGCGGCCGTCGGGGCGACGCCATTCATGCGGCGAGCTTATACGCCCGTATAAACGAATTCAAGCGCGCGACGCCCGCGCGCGCCGCCGCCCCGCTCGCGGGCGGGCTTTGGCCGGACACGCTTGCGCAGGCCGAACCCGGAGCGCGGCGCGGATAGGCCCGCGATCCGCCCTGATTTCGGCGCCTGAATCGCGCCGCATCGTGTATAGTCCAGCCCGTTCCAGGTGCATGTCGTTCCGGTTGGCACCTGTTCCTCGCGGCCCTTCGCGCGTTCGGTTCGACGAACCTCGCGATTTCCCCGCAAGTTCCCCTTCATCGCATTTGCCTGAACCGGTTCTGCGCAGCATGCGCACAGGCCGTGCTTCGGGAGAATGTCTTGAGTTCAGATTTCCAGAGCCTCGGGCTCGCGCCCGCGCTCGTGCGCGCGGTCGCCGACGAGGGCTATATGCAACCCACACCGATCCAGTCGCAGGCGATTCCGTTGATCCTCGCCGGCCGCGACGTGCTCGCCGCCGCCCAGACCGGCACCGGCAAGACGGCGGGCTTCACACTGCCGATCCTGCAACGACTCGCCGCGCATCCGCACAAGGCGGCGCCGAAGACCGTGCGCGCGCTCGTGCTGACGCCGACGCGCGAACTCGCCGCGCAGGTCGAGGAGGCGGTGCGCACCTACGGCCGGCACCTGCGCGTGTCCTCGGCGGTGGTCTTCGGTGGGGTCGGCATCGTGCCGCAGATCGCGGCGCTCAAACGCGGCCTCGACATCCTGGTCGCCACGCCCGGACGGCTGCTCGATCACGTCGGCCAGCGCACGGTCGACCTGTCGAAGGTCGAGGTGCTCGTGCTCGACGAAGCCGATCGCATGCTCGACATGGGCTTCATCCACGACATCAGGCGAGTGCTCGCGCAACTGCCGAAGAAGCGTCAGAACCTGCTGTTTTCGGCCACGTTTTCCGACGACATCCGCGCGCTCGCGCACGGGCTGCTGCGCGATCCGGTGACCGTGGAAGTCGCGCGCCGCAACGAGGCGTCCGCGCTCGTCACGCAGGTCGTGCATCCGGTGTCGAAGGAGCGCAAACGCGAGCTGCTGCGCGATCTGATCGCGCAGGGCGACTGGCGTCAGGTGCTGGTCTTCACGCGCATGAAGCACGGTGCCAACCGGCTCGCCGAGCAGCTTTGCAAGGACGGCCTGCAGGCGGCGGCGATTCACGGCAACAAGAGCCAGGGCGCGCGCACGCGCGCGCTCGCCGGCTTCAAGGACGGCAGCGTGCGCGTGCTGGTCGCCACCGACATCGCCGCGCGCGGGCTCGACATCGAGCAGCTTCCGCACGTCGTCAACTACGAGCTGCCGAACGTGCCCGAGGACTACGTACACCGCATCGGCCGCACCGGCCGCGCCGGCAGCCCGGGGCACGCGGTGTCGCTGGTGTCGCCCGACGAGCACGCGTATCTGCGCGACATCGAGCGGCTGCTGAACAGGCCGATCGAGCGCGTGGTCGTCCCCGGTTTCGAGGCCGGCGGGCCGGGCACGATCCCGGTCGAGGAAGAGCGCCGTGCCGCGCGCCCGCCGCAGCGGACCGCGAAGGCGCACGCGCCGGCCCGGCACGTGGCGCACACCGCCGAAGCCCCGCGCGGCGAGCGTCGCCACCCGCGCCCGGCCGAGGCACCGCCGAAACACGGCCGCGCACCGCACCCGGCACAGACCCCGTCGAGCCGCAGCCATGCGCCGCGCCCGGCGCAGCCGGGCCATGGCGGACAACCGCACAGCGCTCGCCGCACCGATCGCGCACCCCGACGCGACGACGACGGCAACGTGCGAAGCAATCTGCCGCCCGCGCTGCAGGCGGCGTTTCGGCGGGCACGCTGACCGGGCGTGGCGTCGTCGCGAACGGCCGCTGACCAGGGGCGCAGCGCCGATTGCGGATTGCCCGATTGCGTGACACCGGCACCTTGCGCGTTGACTTCGCCCTGACGGGCGCACGCGCCGTCATCCCGAGCAGCGCAAGGGGTCTGGGCGTTGCGCTCGGGAGAGATTCCTCGTCTTGTCGGCCATTGCTTATCCTCGGGACACGTGCTAACCGTTTGGCGTGCGCATGCCTCCGCCCTCGTCATTCCGAGCCAACGGCGAGGAATCTCCGCTGCTCGCAGTGCCGAGGTCCCTCGGCTTCGCTCGGGATGAGGAACCGGCGACAGCGAAGGCGAAGCGAACTCGCAAGCCGGCGGTGTCACGAGGTTGCGTCATCTTCGATAGGCTCGAAATGACATCGGCGCGGCGACCGCTGCGCTCGACGGTGGCCCGCCGTGGCAGACTGACGCGATGAGCATGCCGATCCAAGTCGTTCA
This sequence comes from Burkholderiales bacterium, assembly GCA_037446035.1. Lineage (GTDB taxonomy): Bacteria > Pseudomonadota > Gammaproteobacteria > Burkholderiales > Burkholderiaceae_F > DSNY01. Next base: position 9,463 of record JBBIJJ010000069.1, on the reverse strand, counting down.
TAACGCGCCCGCGTCGCGCTTCGAGGCGCGCATTCAAGGCATGTTGTGCCGCGCGGATTACCGGCTCGACGGCGACGTGATGCGCATCTTCCACACGGAGGTTGCTCCGGCGCTCGAAGGCCGCGGTATCGCCGCTGCGCTGGTGCGCGCGGCCCTGGATTACGCCGACGCGAACGGCCTGCGGGTCGCGCCGCAGTGCTCGTACGTGCGCGCCTACATGCGGCGGCATCCGGACACGCACGCACTGCTCGCGCCGGGCGCCACGCTCTGACGCCGGCTCGCCCGACAGATTCGCCGCATGGCCCGGCCCGAGCCTCAGCGCAAAGACCACGACGCGTGGATCGTCGCCGACATCGGCGGCACGCACGCCCGCTTCGTCCGCTGCGACGCGGCCACGGGGATCGACGCGGCCAGCGCGGCCCGCTACCGCAACGACGACTTCGCCGATCTCGCTGCGGTGATCGACCGCTATCGGCGTGACCATGCGCCCGGCGCGCGGCAGGCGCTGCTCGCGCTCGCGCTGCCGGTCGGACCGGGGCCGCTACGGATGACCAACCGCGATTGGACCTTCAGCGCCGACGGATTGCGCGCCGCGCTCGGACTGTCGCGGCTGCGGCTCGTCAATGACTTCGTCGCGGCCGCCGCGGGCGTCGGCACCCTGCACCCAGACGAAGTCGAGCGCATCGGCGGCGCCGTGCGCGATCGCGAAGCGATACTCGTGCTCGGTCCGGGCACGGGGCTGGGCGCGGCCGCCGTGGTCTTCTTCGGAGGGATCGAGCGCGTGCTCGCCAGCGAAGCGGGCCACATGAGCGCGGCCTGCTCCGACCCGCTCGCGCTCGCGGCGGCCGAGCGTGCCCGGCGGCGCTTTGGACGCGTGTCGTGGGAACGCCTGCTGTGCGGCGAAGGCCTGGCCTTGTTCGATGCCGTCGCACGCGGCACCGATGAGGTGCGTGCGCCCGCGGCGATCGCCGCCGCCGCGCTGGCGGGCGAAGCGCCGGCGATGCGCGCGGCGAGCGCGTTTTCGCGCACGCTCGGCGAGTTCGCCGGCGACTTGTGCCTCGCATTCGGCGCCACCGGCGGCGTGCATCTGACCGGCGGCGTGCTGACGGGACTGGGCAGCGCCTTCGACGCGCAGGCGCTGCGCGCGGGCTTCGAGGACAAGGGCCGGATGCGCGCGCTGCTGCTGCAGGTGCCGTGTTATCGCATCGCCGCCGACGACCTCGCACTGCGCGGGCTGGCGCGCCTGCTGGCCGGATCCGTGAGCGCACCCGTCGTCACGGTCGAACGCGGCCGAGACGTCGCGTGACGGGCGCGCGGCCAACGCTTCTCGCAAGTCTCACGGCTGACGAGCCAGCTCGGAACTACCCGCGCGGCGTCCGATCGTCGTCGCCGCCGTGCAGCGGCCACCAGCGTCGCAGCCACGCGGCAGCCCAGTCGCGACCGCCGAGGCCGAAGGCGATCGCCAGCGCCAGCACGATGCCGGCGAGCAGGATCAGGAATGTGTAGCGCACGATGTCGCCGCCGATCGCCAGTTGTTCGATCGCGATCAGGATCACGAACACCAGGATCGCGTACTGGGCGATGCGGCCGAGCAGATCGGCGTCGCTCATTTCGACGCTGCGGCAGTACGCCTGCACGGCGCCGGAGACGAAGCGCGCGAAGTACGCGCCGAACACGACCACCAGCAGCGCGACGAACAGCCGCGGCAGGAACAGCAGCACCCGCATCAGCAGGTCGGTCACGTAGGCGAGCCCCAGGCTGTTGGCGGCGATCACCAGCGCCCCGAGGATCACCAGCCAGTACACGAGCGCGCCGACGAACGCGGTCGTGTCGCGCTCGATGCCGCCCTGCTGCAAGAAGCCGTCGATGCCGGAGCGTTCGGTGAGCACGTTGAAGTTGATCGCGCGCAGCCCGCGGATCGCCGCGAAGCGCAGCGCCTTGGCCAGCAGCCAGCCGGTCAGCACCACGAGCAGCGCGATCGCCAGCCGCGGCAGGTAGGTGCCGATCTGCACCAGGAACGCCCGCACCGGTTCCAACATCACGTCCACGTCCTTCATCGCCGCCTCCTTCACGCGAGGGCGAGCAGCCGCCTGATGCCGGCGAGCGGAATCGCGGCCCACGACGGGCGGTTGTCCAGCTCGTAACGCAGCTCGTAGAACGCCTTTTCCAGCTCGAACAGGCGCAGCAGCGCCGGCGCCGCGGCCGGATACAGTGCGCCGGCCGTCTCGCGGTATGCGTCGAGGAACGCGCGCCGCGCGCTGTCCTGCCACGCGCGCGCCTGCGCGTGAAGCGACTCGCGCTCGCCTGCGGCGCCCGCCCGCTCCAGCGCCGCGGCCGCGGCATAGTCGAACGAGCGCAACATGCCGGCCACGTCGCGCAGCGGTGAGTGCTTGGCGCGCCGCTGTTCGAGCGCGCGCGCCGGCTCGCCTTCGAAATCGATGATCACCCAGTCGTTGTCGCGCAGCAGGACCTGGCCCAGATGCAGGTCGCCGTGATGGCGGATCTTCGTGCCCGCCTCGCCCGCAGGCGCGACGACCGCGGCGAGCGCGGCGGTGCGCGCCGCCAGCAGCGCGTCGGCATCGGCGCGCGCGGCGGGCGCCAGATCGTCGCGCCGCCGCTGCAGCCGCTCGAACGTGGCCTGCGCCTCGGCGCGGATCTGCTGCGCCCACGCCGCCAGATCGTCGCGCCTCACCGGTTCCGGCGCGAAGGCCGCATCGGTGCCGGCGGCGAATGCGCGATGCAGCTCGGCGACGCGCTTTCCGAGCGTCTGCGCCAGCGCCGCGTAGTCGCCGAACGTTTCGTCGGCGGCGGGGCTTTCGATGCGGCGCGCGACGTAATCGACGGTGAACGACCAGCCGTCGCCCTGGTTCTCGACGTACGCCTGCAGCAGGGCCAGGCTGCTGGCCACCCCGTTGGCGTCGACGTACTCGACGCTGCCGGCGAGCGGCACGCAGTGCTCGAAGCCGGCCACGTCGGTCAGAAAGCGGCCAACCTCCAGTTCGGGGTTCAGCCCCGTGCGCACGCGGCGATACGTCTTCAGGAAAAGCTGCCGGCCGAGCTGCATCACCGTATTGCTGCTCGATCCCGGCGGGCGCGCAACCGGCTTGCGCGATTCGGGCGTGCCGGCAAGCCGCGCGAAAGCGCGCGTGGGCCTGAACACCAGCTTGCCGTGTGCCGCGGGCAGTTCGGTGCCGGCGCCGATCGCCTCAACCAGCGCGGCGCAGAACTCGGGGTCGTGCGTGGCGTCGGCGAGCACGCCGACCTGCGCCTGCTGGCGCACCTTGGCGATGGTCGTCGGCGCCAGCGCGCGGCTGCGTTGTTCATCTCCCTCCCACGCGAGCGCGAACGGCAGAAAATACTGCGCGGATTCCCCTGCGGCGGCTTCGACGCTGGCGAGCGCGAGCAGCCAGCTTTGTTGGCCGTGCTTGAGCAGCGCGTGATCGGCGAGCGCGACCCGCCGGATCGCCTCGCCCTTGGCGGCGTACCAGCGCTCGCGCGCGACGAAGCGCGGCAGCACTTCGGTCTCGAACTGCTTGCGCAGCTTCTCCGCCATGCCGATGCGCCACGGCACCACGCGGTCGCGGAAGAAGCTGGACCAGCCGTCGAACAGCACCAGCACCTGCAGGTCCTCCGGCGCCAGCCGCTCGCTGTGCCAGTCCGGCACCGGCACGTCGGTCGCGAGCCGAAACCAGAAGAAGCCGTGCGACGGCAACGTCAGCAGGTAAGGCAGTTCGCCGATCGGCGGAAACGCGGCGCGGCCGAGCAGCTCGACCGGCACGCGGCCGCGGTACTGCGCCAGATCCAGCTCGACCGGCTGCGCCGAGCGCGCGAGGTTGGCCACGCACAGGATCACCTCGTCGCCGTATTCGCGCACGAACGCCAGCACCTTGCGGTTGCCCGGATGAAGGAAGCGCAGCTTGCCGCGGCCGAACGCGCGGCAGCCGCGCCGCACCGCGATCACGCGCCGCATCCAGGCGAGCAGCGACGACGGATCGCGGCTCTGCGCCTCGACGTTCACCGCCTCGAAGCCGTACACCGGATCCATGATCGGCGGCAGATAAAGCCGCTGCGGATCGGCGCGCGAAAAGCCGCCGTTGCGATCCGAGGTCCACTGCATCGGCGTGCGCACGCCGTCGCGGTCGCCGAGGAAGATGTTGTCGCCCATGCCGATCTCGTCGCCGTAGTACACGATCGGCGAGCCGGGCATCGACAGCAGCAGGCTGTTCATCAGCTTGATGCGGTCGAGATCGTTTTCCATCAGCGGCGCCAGGCGCCGGCGGATGCCGAGGTTGATGCGCGCGCGTTTGTCGGCCGCGTACATGTTGTACATGTAGTCGCGCTCGCGGCTGGTCACCATCTCCAGCGTCAGCTCGTCGTGGTTGCGCAGGAAAATGGCCCACTGACACAGGTCCGGAATCTCCGGCGTCTGCGCCATGATCTCGACGATCGGATGGCGGTCTTCCATCGCCAGCGCCATGTACATGCGCGGCATCAGCGGGAAGTGATACGCCATGTGGCATTCGTCGCCGTTGCCAAAGTATTCGGCCACGTCCTCCGGCCACTGGTTCGCTTCCGCCAGCAGCAAACGGCCCGTGTAGCGCGCGTCGAGCGCGGCGCGGATCTTGCGGATGACCGCGTGCGTCTCCGGCAGGTTTTCGTTGCTGGTGCCCTCGCGCTCGAGCAGATACGGGATCGCGTCGAGGCGGAAGCCGTCGACCCCCATGTCGAGCCAGAAGCGCATCGTGCGCAGCACCGCTTTCAGCACCTGCGGGTTGTCGAAGTTCAGGTCCGGCTGGTGGTGGAAGAAGCGGTGCCAGTAGTACTGCTGCGCCACCTCGTCCCAGGTCCAGTTCGACTTCTCGCTGTCGGTGAAGATGATGCGCGTGCCGGCGTACCTGTTCGGGTCGTCGCTCCAGACGTAGAAGTTGCGCTTCGGCGAACCTTTCGGCGCGCGCCGCGCGGCCTGGAACCACGGGTGCTGGTCCGACGTGTGGTTGACGACCAGTTCGGTGATCACGCGCAGCCCGCGCTTGTGCGCCTCGCGCACGAAGCGGCGGAAGTCCTCGCGCGTGCCGTACGCGGGGTGCACGTTGTGGTAGTCGGCGACGTCGTAGCCGTCGTCGCGAAACGGCGACGGGTAGAACGGCAGCAGCCAGATGGTGTTGACGCCGAGGTCGTGCAGGTAGTCGAGCTTGCCGGTCAGCCCCGGAAAGTCGCCGATGCCGTCGTCGTTGGAGTCGAAAAACGCCTTGACGTGCACCTCGTAGATGATTGCGTCCTTGTACCAGAGCGCGTCGTCCGCGGCTTTCTGCGCGGCGGCGGCGCGCACGGTGCGCGCTGCGGCGGTGGCCGAGATATCCATCTACATGAAGTAGTCGAAGTCCTGCTCGCGGTGCACGCGCCGCTGCAGCCTGAACACGTGCACCGGGCAGCGCTGCGGATCAAGGCTGACGAAGTTGCGCGCGCCGTGCCAAAGATACCGCGCGCCGGTGAGCAGATCGTGCATCTGGTACGGCTGGCCGTCGGCCAGGCCGAATGCCGCCGGGTCGAGTGTCAGCCAGCCGGACTGCACGTGGTGCGGATCGAGGTTCACCGCGCACACGATCACGTTCGACAGATCGGGCGTAACCTTCGCGTACGCGATCATCTGCTCGCTGTCAATCGGCAGGAACGCGAGCGAATCGTCGCGCTGCAGCGCCGGGTTGGCGCGCCGGATGCGGTTCAGCGCCGCGATGAACGGCGCCAGCGAATCGGGCCGCTCGCGATTCCAGTGCCGCAGTTGGTATTTCTCCGAGTCCAGATACTCCTCCGAGCCCGGCTCGCGCGGCGTCTGTTCCATCAGCTCGTACGCCGGTCCGTAGATGCCGTAATTGGCGCACAGCGTGGCCGCCAGCGCCACCCGCGCCATGAACGTGCCGCGCGTGCCGAACTGCAGCGCTTCGGTCAGGATGTCGGGCGTGTTCGGCCACACGTTGGGGCGGAAGTAGTCGCGCTCCGGCCCGTGCGCGAGTTCGGTGAAGTACTCGGTCAGCTCGCGTTTGGTGTTGCGCCACGCGAAGTAGGTGTAGCTCTGCGTGAAGCCGAGCTTGGCGAGCCGGTGCATCACCTTCGGCCGCGTGAACGCCTCGGACAGGAAGATCAGGTCCGCGTGCTGCGCCTGCAGCCGGTCGATCACCCATTCCCAGAACGCGAACGCCTTGGTGTGCGGGTTGTCGACACGAAAGATTCGCACGCCCTGCTCGATCCAGAACTCGAATACCTGCGCCAGCGCGAGCCACAGCTCGCGCCAGCGCGCGCTTTCGAAGTCGAACGGATAGATGTCCTGGTACTTCTTCGGCGGGTTCTCGGCGTACTGCACGCTGCCGTCGGGCCGGCGCCGGAACCATTCCGGGTGCTCGCGCACCCAAGGATGGTCGGGCGCGCATTGAAACGCGATGTCGAGCGCGATCTCCAGGCCGTGTTCCTGGGCGCGCGAGACCAGCCGGCGAAAATCCGCCAGCGTGCCCAGTTGCGGATGCACCGCCGTGTGCCCGCCTTCGGCGGCGCCGATCGCCCACGGGCTGCCGACATCGTCCGGCCCGGCCACGAGCGCGTTGTTCCGGCCCTTGCGCTGCAGCCGGCCGGTCGGGTGGATCGGCGGCAGATACAGCACGTCGAAACCCATGCCCGCCACGTACGGCAGCAGCCGCTCGCAATCGGCAAACGTGCCGTGGCGGCCGGGCTCGCTCGCGGCCGAGCGCGGAAACATCTCGTACCAGGCCGAGAAGCGCGCCCGCTCGCGATCGACCGCGAGCGGCAGCTCGCGCGGATACCAGTACGCGAACTGCAGGTCGGGATGACGCGCGGCAAGTGCGGCCAGCGCCGGGTCGAGCGCGATGCGCTTGCCCGCCTCGACATCGCCCGCACCCGTTGCCGCGTGCGCCAGTTCATCGGCCCAGCGCTGCAGCCGCTCGCGCTCGGCGGCATCGCTCGCGCGGCCGGCGGCGCCGGCGACAAGCTGCGCGCCGCTGCGCAATGCCAGCCGGATGTCTTCGAGGTCGACTCGGCGCGCCAGATCGTGTTGCCAGGAAAGCAAGTGATCGACCCACGCGCACACCGTGTAGCGGTAGCGGCCGATCGCATCGAGCGCGAAGCTGCCGCGCCAGCGATCGTTGCCGACGTGAGCCATCGGCGCCGCCTGCCAGTGCGTGCTGCCGTCGCGCCGCCACAGCAACGCGCAGGCGATCGCATCGTGGCCGTCGGCGAAACAATCGGCCTCGACGACGAAGGTGTCGCCGACCGTGCGCTTGACGGCAAAGCGGCCGTCGTCGATTTCCGGCGCGACGTTTTCGACGACGGCGCGGATGCGGCCGTCGCGCTGACCGATCGGCGCCACTTCTTCAGCCATACCGAGCCTTCGGCCGCCGATGCAGCCTCACCCGGCTGCTGCGCAGCCACCCCCTCTTGGAGTGAGAGGGTCGCGAAAGCCCCTCTCCCCGCGGCAGAGGGGTTGGGGTGAGGGAAGCCCGCGTCACTTCAGACACTCGTCGAACCGGCAGCGGGCGCCTCCCGCTCGAACACCAGCACCGCCAGCGGCGGCAAGGTGAGCGTCAGCGAGAACGGCCGGCCGTGCGCGGAAACCGGCGCCGCTTCGACGCCGCCGAAGTTGCCGATGCCGCTGCCGCCGTAGTCGCGCGCGTCGCTGTTCAGCAGCTCGACCCAGCGGCCGCCGGCGGGCACGCCCACCGCGTAGTTGTGTCGCGCCACCGGGGTGAAGTTGCACACGACCGCGATGGTCGAGCCGTCGGCGGCGCGGCGCAGGAAACTCAGCACGCTGGCGTCGCGGTCCTCGCAGTCAATCCATTCGAAGCCGCGCGCGTCGAAGTCGATCTGGTGCAGCGCCGGCTCGTCGCGATACACGCGGTTCAGATCGCGCACCCAGCGCTGCACGCCGGCGTGTTCGGGATGTGCGAGCACGAACCATTCGAGCGCGGCGTCGTGATTCCATTCGGGACGCTGGCCGAACTCGCCGCCCATGAACAGCAGCTTCTTGCCCGGATGCGTCCACATGTAGCCGAGGAACAGTCGCAGACTAGCGAACTGCTGCCAGGCGTCGCCCGGCATGCGCCCGATCAGCGAGCCCTTGCCGTGCACGACCTCGTCGTGCGACAGCGGCAGCACGAAGTTCTCGTGAAACGCATACAGCAGCGAAAAAGTCAGCTTGTCGTGGTGGTAGCGCCGGAACAGCGGATCCTGCTGCATGTACTTCAGCGTGTCGTGCATCCAGCCCATGTTCCACTTCAGCCCGAAGCCGAGCCCGCCCAGATACACCGGCCGCGACACCATCGGCCACGCGGTCGATTCCTCGGCGATCAACTGCACGTCCGGGTGGTCGCGGTACGCGGACTCGTTGAGCATTCGCAGGAACTCGATCGCTTCCAGGTTCTCGCGCCCGCCGTGGCGGTTCGGGATCCACTCGCCTTCACGGCGCGCGTAGTCGAGATACAGCATCGATGCGACCGCATCGACGCGCAGCCCGTCGACGTGATACTCGTCGAGCCAGAACAACGCGCTCGACAGCAGAAACGCGCGCACCTCGTGGCGGCCGTAGTTGAAGATCGACGAACTCCACTCCGGGTGAAAGCCCTGGCGCGGGTCGGCGTGCTCGTACAGATAGGTGCCGTCGAAGCGCGCCAGCCCGTGCGCATCCGCCGGAAAGTGCGACGGCACCCAGTCGAGGATCACGCCGATGCCCGCGCGATGCAGCACGTCGACGAAGTGCTTGAAGTCCTGCGGCGTGCCGTAGCGCGCGGTCGGCGCGAAGTAGCCGGTGCACTGATAGCCCCACGAGCCGTAAAACGGATGCTCCGTCACCGGCAGCAGCTCGACGTGCGTGAAACCCGTCTCGCGCACGTAATCGGCAAGCTGCTGCGCGAGCTCGCGATACCCGAGCCAGTTCCCGTCTCGATCGCGCCGCCATGAACCGAGGTGCACCTCGTAGATCGCCAGCGGCGCGTCGAGCGCGTTGCGGCGGGATCGCTCGGCCATCCAGTCCCCGTCGCCCCATTCGTATTTCAGCGACCAGGCGCGCGACGCGGTGCCGGGCGGCGTTTCGGCGAAAAACGCGAAGGGGTCGGCCTTGTCGAGCGATTCGCCTGCGCGCGTGACGATCCGGTACTTGTACGCCTGCCCCGGCAACACGCCGTCGACATGCCCTTCCCACACACCGCAGCCGTCGTGGCGCGGGGTCAGCGGATGGGCGTCGGGGTTCCAGCCGTTGAATTCGCCGATCACCGCCACGCGCTCGGCGTTCGGCGCCCACACGCCGAAGTGCGCGCCGCGCTTCTGCAGATGGCAGCCGAGCTTGCGGTACAGCCGCGAATGCGTTCCTTCGCGCAGCAGATACACGTCGTGGCTGGTCAGCGACCGGCGCGTCGAACTACTCTGCTCTTCGTGGCTTTGCATCGAATCGCGAACGTTCATC
>JBBIJJ010000068.1:0-15494 GCA_037446035.1 Burkholderiales bacterium | reverse complement strand
GCCGCCGCCACGGAAGACGAAGCGCGACAGTTCGGCCAGCGCCTGCTGGTACACGGCGCGCTTGAACTCAATGACCGAGTCGAGCGGCACCCAGTAGTCGTGCCAGCGCCACGCGTCAAACTCCGGCTTGTCGCTGCGACGCAGGCAAACGTCGCAGTCACGCGCGAGCAGCCGCAGCAGAAACCAGATCTGCTTCTGTCCGCGATAGTTGCCGCGCAGATCGCGCCGGACCCACTGCTCGGGGACGTCATAACGCAACCATTCGCGGGTGCGGGCGATGATCTTCACGTGCTCGGGTTTGAGCCCGACCTCCTCGTACAGCTCGCGAAACATCGCTTGCTCGGGAGACTCGCCCTGCTTGATCCCGCCCTGCGGGAACTGCCACGAGTGTTGCCTTACGCGCTTGCCCCAGAAAACCTCGTTTCGATGGTTGAGCAGGATGATGCCGACATTCGGGCGATACCCGTCCTTGTCCAGCATGCCGATACCTGAAGCTTTATCATCTGCGGCCCATTATAGGTCCGCGTCTGCGCGAGGCACCGCGGCACATTCAAGCGATGCGTGCATCCGCCTTTTTCGTCTCGACGCTGAAGGAAGCCCCGGCCGACACCGAGGTCGTCAGCCACAAGCTGATGACCCGCGCCGGCATGATCCGCAAGCTCGCTGCGGGCATTTACAACTATCTGCCGATGGGGCTGCGCTCGATCCGCAAGATCGAGAACATCCTCCGCGAGGAGATGAACCGTGCGGGGGCGGTCGAGCTGCTGATGCCCGTCGTGCAGCCGGCTGAGCTGTGGATGGAGTCGGGCCGCTGGTACAAGATGGGCCCCGAGCTGCTGCGGCTGAAGGACCGCCACGACCGCGACTTCGTCGTCCAGCCCACCTCGGAAGAGGTGATCGCCGACATCGTGCGCGCGCTGGTGACGAGCTACAAGCAGCTGCCGGTCAACTTCTACCACATCCAGACCAAGTTCCGCGATGAGCGGCGCCCGCGCTTCGGGCTGATGCGCGGCCGCGAGTTCACGATGAAGGACGCGTACTCGTTCGACCGCGACGAAGCCGGCTGCATGAACAGCTACCAGGCCATGTTCGACGCGTACGTCCGCATCTTCACCCGGATGGGGCTGAAGTTCCGCGCGGTTGCGGCCGACACCGGCAAGATCGGCGGCACCGCGAGCCAGGAGTTCCAGGTCATCGCCGACACTGGCGAAGACGCGATCGCGTACAGCACCGAGTCCGATTACGCCGCCAACATCGAGATGGCTGAGGCGCTGCCGGCGGTCGAAACGCGGGCGGAGCCGAAGGAAACGCTGCAGAAGACGCCGACGCCGGGCAAGGAGAAGTGCGAGGATGTCGCGGCGCTGCTCGGGCTGCCACTGGCGCGAACCGTCAAGTCGATCGTGCTCGCGGTCGACCGCGCCGACGAGCGCGGCACGTCGTCGACCGAGATCTGGCTGCTGCTCGTGCGCGGCGACCACGAACTGAACGAAGTCAAGGCAGGCAAGTTGCCGGGGCTGGCCGACGGTTTCCGCTTCGCGACCGACGCGGAGATTCGCACGCACTTCGGCTGCAAACCCGGCTACCTCGGCCCGATCGCCCCGCGCAGGCCCATCCGTGTCGTCGCCGACCGCACTGTCGCGAACATGAGCGATTTCGTGTGCGGCGCGAACGAAGAGGGCTTTCACTACGCCGGTGTCAATTGGGGCCGCGACCTGGCCGAACCGGATCTCGTCGCCGACATCCGCAACGTGGTCGCCGGCGATCGTTCGCCCGACGGTCGCGGCGTGCTCGCGATCCAGCGCGGCATCGAGGTCGGTCACGTCTTCGCCGGCCTGCCGTACGCGCAGACGATGCGCTTGTCGTACGTGGACGAGAAGGGCCAGAGCCGGCCGATGGTGATGGGCTGTTACGGCATCGGCGTGACTCGTCTGCTCGGCGCGGCGATCGAGCAAAACCACGATGAGCGCGGAATCATCTGGCCCGACGCGATCGCACCATTCACCGTCGTCATCTGCCCTGTCAACTACCGGCAGTCCGAGCAGGTGCGGCAGGTCGCCGACCAGGTCCATGCCGAACTGCAGGCTGCCGGCGTGGACGTGATTCTCGACGATCGCGGCGAGCGGCCGGGCGCGATGTTCGCCGACTGGGAACTGATCGGCGTGCCGCACCGGATCACCGTCGGCGAGCGCGGCTTGAAAGAAGGCCAGCTCGAATACGCTGACCGGCGCAGCCTGCAGCCGACGAAGATCGGGGTGGGCGATGCGCTTTCGTTCGTCCGCAGCCGGCTCGCCGTCTGAGCGCGGCTTTAACGCGGCGCGGCGGCGCGCGGTGCTCGCCGCCGCCGTGTTGCCGCTTCTGGCGCCGCGCCGCGCTTTCGCCGGCGCGCAGCGGTACGAACCGCTCGCCGACGCGGTGCGCAGCGCACTGGCGGCGGCGATCGCCGATCCGCGTCCGCCGGTACGCAGTTTCGAGGACATCGACGAGCGTGTCGCGTTCATCGAGTGGCTCGGCGCGATGTCGGAGCGTCTGAAGCCGAAGAAGGCCGACTATCAGACCCGCATGGAGTTCCTGCGCACGCTCGACTACGAGTGCGTGCGCGCCGGGCTCGACCGTCAGATGGTGTTGGGCCTGATCCAGGTCGAGAGCAACTTCCGCAAGTACGCGATCAGCGCGGCCGGTGCGCGCGGCTACATGCAGGTGATGCCGTTCTGGACCAGGGTCATCGGCGACGGCGACGTGCGCAAGCTGTTCGACATGCGCACCAACCTGCGCTACGGCTGCGTGATCCTGCGCCACTACCTCGACCTCGAGCAGGGCGACCTGTTCCGCGCGCTCGGCCGCTACAACGGCAGCCTTGGGCGCCCCGAATATCCGAACGCGGTGCTGGCCGCCTGGAAGCGGCACTGGAACTACGTTCCGAAGACGCGGCCGCGCGCGTGAGCGAAATTCGCCGGCCGTTCGCGGCTCAGCGCTTGGGCACGCCGGGCATGCGGCCGAGGGCGCCTTTCATGCCGCCGAGCCCACGCATCATCTTCGCCAGGCCGCCCTTCTTCATCTGCTTCATCATCGCCTGAACCTGCTCGAACTGATTGAGCAGGCGGTTGACCTCTTGCACGGGTACGCCGCTGCCGGTGGCGATCCGGCGCTTGCGCGAGGCCTTGATCAGCTCGGGTCTGGCGCGTTCGGCCGGCGTCATCGAGTTGATGATCCCTTCCAGGCGGCGGATCTGCCGATCGGTATCGCGCTCGTTGACCTTGCCCGCTGCCTGCTGGAACTGCGCGGGCAGTTTGTCGAGCAGTCCGCCCAGGCCGCCCATCTTGCGCATCTGTGTGATCTGCTCCTTGAAGTCGTTCAGGTCGAAGCGCTCGCCGGACTGCATGCGTTTGGCGAGCTTCTCGGCGGCCTGCACATCGATCGAGCGCTTGACGTCCTCGACCAGCGCGACGATGTCGCCCATGCCCAGCACGCGCCCGGCCATCCGTTCGGGGTCGAAGCGCTCGAGTCCGCCGATCTTCTCCGCGACGCCGACGAACTTGATCGGCTTGCCGGTGACGTGCCGCACCGACAGCGCCGCGCCGCCGCGCGCATCACCGTCGAGCTTGGTCAGGATCACGCCGGTGAGCGGAAGCCGCTCGGCGAACGCTTTGGCGGTGTTGACGGCGTCCTGGCCCAGCATGGCGTCGACGACGAACAGCGTTTCGATCGGCGCCAGCGCGGCTTCCAGCGCGGCGACCTCCTGCATCATCGCCTCGTCGATCGCCAGCCGCCCCGCGGTGTCGACGATCAGCACGTCAAAGAAGTGCCGCCGCGCGTGGTCGAGGGCGCGCCGCGCGATTGCAACCGGCTCGTCGCTTGCCGCGCTCGGGAAGAACTCGGCGCCGGCCTGGGCGCTGACGGCTTTCAACTGCTCGATCGCGGCGGGACGGTACACGTCGGTCGAAACCGTCAGCACCTTCTTCTTGCGCTCGTCGATCAGCCACTTGGCGAGCTTGGCCGCGGTCGTCGTCTTGCCAGCGCCCTGCAGGCCGGCCAGCAGGATCACCGCCGGCGGCTGCGTGGCGAGGTTCAGCTCGCGCGCACGCGCGTCGAGGTCGCCGCCCATCAATTGCGTGAGCTCCCGGTGCACGACGCCGACCAGCGCCTGGCCCGGGGTGAGGCTGCCGGCGACTTCCTCGCCAAGCGCCTTGTCCCTGACGCGTGCGATGAACTCGCGCACGACCGGCAGCGCCACGTCCGCCTCGAGCAGCGCAACGCGAATCTCGCGCAGCATGTCCTGCGTGTTCGCTTCGGTCAGGCGCGCCTGACCGCGCATCGTCTTGGCGATGCGGGCGAGTTTGTCAGTCAGTTGGTCCAGCATCGGGGGCGGCGCGAGAGCGAGGGCTTTGCGCGTGGTATATAGGAACGCTATGTCTGCCGGCGCATTCTACGTCGTCGCTCATCTGGTCGTCGCGGCGTTGTATCTGCTGCTGACGCTGCGTGCGTGGCGCTCGTTGCAGGGCGACGTCACCGCACCGGCGCCGACCGACTGGTCGGCGTTCGCACTGCCCGCGATCGCGCTACTGCATGGTGCGCTGTTGGCGGCCGCGATTTTCGGCGACGGGGGGTTCCGCTTCGGCTTCGCGCCGGCGCTGTCGGCGACGTTGCTGCTGGCGGTGCTGATCGTGTGGGGAGAGGGATTCTTCGTGCCGATGCGCGGGCTGCAGATTTTCGTGCTGCCGCTGGCGGCGTTGTCGGCGGTGCTGCCCGCGCTGTTCCACGGCGCGCCGGTTGCCGCGGCGAGCGACACGCCGGCGCTGCGCTTGCACCTGCTGGTGGCGATTTCCTCCTACAGCCTGCTGACGATCGCTGCGATGCACGGGCTGCTGATGGCGTCGGTGGACCGCCACCTGCACGGCAGCGTGCGCGAAGACGGCGGAACGATCGGCCGCATCCTGCGCGAGGTGCCGCCGTTGCTGGCGATGGAGCGGCTGCTGTTTCGACTGATCGGCGCCGGCTTCGTGCTGCTGACCGCAACGGTCGTCTCGGGCGTTTTCTTCACCGAGGCGCTGTTCGGTCGGCCGCTGCGATTCGACCACAAGACTGTCTTCACGATTGCATCATGGCTCGTGTTCGCCGGGCTGCTGGCCGGCCGTTTCGTGTTCGGCTGGCGCGGACGCACGGCCTTGCGCTGGACACTGGCCGGCTTCCTGATGCTGCTGCTCGCCTACGTCGGCAGCCGCTTCGTGCTCGAAGTGATCCTGCAGAGGGTCTGATGGGGCGGATTCTGTTTTTCGTTCTCCTGGGCATCGCCGCCTACGTCGCCTATCGCTGGTGGCGCGTTGCGCAGCGGATCGAACAGCGGCGAACCGCGGAGGCGGCAAAGGCGCGCAGCGAAGCCATGGTCCGCTGCGACGTGTGCGGCCTGAATCTGCCGCAGTCGGATGCACTCGCCGCCGGTGAGCGCTGGTACTGCAGCGAAGAGCATCGCCGCCGCGCCAGCGGCGGTTGAACGCCGGCGCGGCGGCGATGGGCGTGCGACTGTTGAGTTCAGAGCCGGCGGTCGAGCCGGCCTGGCGCACGCTCGAGTACTTCGCGCTCGCGCGCGTACTGGTTGCCAGCGCGCTCGTGCTGTCGGTAGCGGCGTTCGGTGCGCCGCTGGTCGCGCGCGGGGCGGTGGAACTCGACGGCTCGAATGTCCTGGCCGGCAGCCTCGTGTACTTCGCGCTCGCCGCCGGCCTGGCGATGGCCGCGTTCTTCGTGCGCCACCGCTTCATGCTGCAGGTCGCCGGCCAACTGGCGGTCGATCTGGTCGTGATCTCGTCGATGCTGGTGCTCGGTGGCGGCCTGCGCAGCGGCGTGATGATCCTGTATCTGCTGCCGCTGGCCGGGGCATCGTTGCTGTTGCCGACGATCGCCGCCTTCTTCGTCTGTTCGCTCGCGGTGATCGTGCTGCTCGCGGACACTTTCCTGCGGCAGTTGCAGGGCGCGGGCGCTGATGCGCCCGTGTTCCAGGCCGGCCTGTACGGCGCGGCGCTATTCGCCATCACCGGGCTGTTGCGTCTGCTGTCGGCGCGGCTGGCGGCGCAGGAGCGGCTCGCGCAGTTGCGCGGCCGCGATCTCGAAAGCCAGCTCGAGATCAACCGGCTGGTGATCGCACAGATGGAACAGGGCGTGATCGTCGTCGATGCAGACACCCGCGTGCGCGCCAACAACCGGGCGGCGCGCGCGTTGCTGGGCATGAGTCCGAACGTGCAGTTGACGGGGCAGCGCCTGCGCGACTTCCCGTCGCTGCGGCCGTTGAGCGAGGCGTTCGAGCGCTGGCTTGATGCAGAACGCGCAGCGGGCGTGTGGTCCAACAGCGTGATCCAGCCGGTCGCGCGCGCCGACGGCGCCCAGCGGGTCGGTGATCTGCGATTGCGCGCGCGCTTCGCTCGACCGCCGGCGGACGGCAGCGGCGAGTACGTGATCTTTCTGGAGGACGTGCGCGCGGTCGAAGAGCGCGCCCAGCAGCTCAAGCTCGCCGCGATGGGGCGGCTGACGGCGTCGATCGCGCACGAGATCCGCAACCCGCTGGCTGCGATCAGCCATGCCGGACAGCTTCTCGCCGAGGAGGCGCAGGCCCCGCTGCAGCAACGGCTGGCGAGCATCGTGCGCGAGAACACGCAGCGGCTGAGCCGCCTGGTCGACGATGTACTGCGCGTGGCGCGGCGCGAGCCGCCGCTGGGCGACGACATCGAGCTGGGGCCGTTCACCGAGCAGTGGCTCGCCGAGTTCGTGCGGGATCGCGCGGTCGCACCCGGCACGATCGCGCTGCAGATGCAGACCGGGCTCGAAGTGAAGTTCGAACAGTCGCATCTGCGGCAGATCCTGTACAACCTGGTCGACAACGCGCTGCGTTACGCGTCGGGGCGGCCGCGCAGCGTCGAGCTGGTCGCCGAGCGCGCCCCCGATGACGGCGGCCGCGTCAGGTTGTGGGTGTTCGACGACGGCCCCGGCATCGCCGCCGAAGCGCGCAACGCGCTGTTCGAGCCCTTCTATACCACGCACGCGCGCGGCACCGGCCTAGGGCTGTACATCGCGCGCGAGTTCTGCCTCGCCAATCGTTCCGATCTCGTCTACGGCGCGCGCCGCGAGCTGGATGGCAGTTCGCGCGAAGGTTTTCTCGTTCGCTTTGCGCGGACCGGCACGGCCGGCGCCGACGAGCACGGGTTCTTGGATACGATGCCGGTGCGATGAACGAGAAGACCCATGCGCGCGGGCATGAGCGGGCAGCCGGCGAGGCGCGCCGGCTGCCGGCCGTGCTGGTGGTCGACGACGAGGCCGATCTGCGTGAGTTGGTCGCGTTGACGTTGGTCCGTCTCGGGCTGGATGTCGATACGGCCGACTCGCTGGCGCAGGCGCGCGAACGGCTCGCGCGCGGCCGCTACGCGCTGTGCCTGACCGACATGCGGCTGCCCGACGGCACCGGACTCGACCTGGTGCGCGAGACCGCGCAACGCAACGGGCCGCCGATCGCGGTGATCACAGCCTTTGGCAGCGCGGAAAACGCGGTCGCCGCACTGAAGGCCGGCGCGTTCGACTATCTAACCAAACCCGTCGATCTGGAGCAGCTTCGCCTGCTGGTGCGCTCGGCACTGCGCGAGGAGCCGCAGATGGCGACGCCGCGTCCGGCGGCGGCTGGCACCGCGAGCGCCGCGGCGCGCTTGCTAGGCGAGACGCCGGCGATGCGGCAGTTGCGCGCGATGATCGAGCGCGTGGCGCGCAGCATGGCGCCAGTGGCGATCCTCGGCGAATCCGGCAGCGGCAAGGAGCTGGTCGCGCGCGCGATTCACGACGCCTCCGCGCGCCGCGCGCTGCCCTTCGTCGCCGTGAACTGCGGCGCGATCCCAGAGACACTGATGGAGGCCGAGTTCTTCGGCTATCGCAAGGGCGCGTTCACCGGTGCGGATCGCGATCGCGACGGCTTCTTCCATGCCGCCGCCGGCGGCACGCTGTTTCTCGACGAGGTGGCCGAGTTGCCGCTCGCGATGCAGGTCAAGCTGTTGCGCGCGATCCAAGAGCGGCGCGTACGCAAGGTGGGCGCGACGACCGAAGAGCCGGTCGACGTGCGCATCCTGAGCGCCACGCATCAAGACCTGCCTAAGCTGGTGGCGGCCGGCCGCTTCCGCCAGGACCTGTACTACCGGCTCAACGTCATCGAGCTGCACGTGCCCAGCCTGCGCGAGCGCACCGACGACATTCCGTTGCTGGCCGAGGCGATCCTCGCGCGGCTGGCGGCGCGCGGCGCGGAGGCGCGCGCCACGCTGTCGCCGGCGGCGATGCAAGCGCTGAAGCGGCACTCGTTTCCGGGCAACGTGCGCGAACTGGAGAACGTGCTCGAGCGGGCGGTGGCGCTCGCCGGCGGCGGCGAACTGCAGCCGCTCGATCTGATGTTGCCGCAGGGCGAAGTCGACTTGCTGCTCGAACCGGAGGTCGATGCGCCGGTCGACGATCCTGCCGCCAAGTCCGCGAGCGCGGAACAGGAGCCGGGCTACGTGGTCTGCGACGGTGTGCCGAACCACCTGCCCGCCTACCTCGATGCGCTCGAGCGGCAGGCGATCCGTGCCGCGCTGTTGAAGACACGCCACAATCGCACGGCGGCGGCGCAGTTGCTCGGCATCACGTTCCGGCAGCTGCGTTACCGGATGCAAAGGCTGGGGCTGAAGTGATGAGCGGGCAGTCGGACACCGCGGCGCTGCTGGCGGTCGCGGCCGACGGCTGGATCGGCGGCGTGCGGCGGGAGCCGTCCCCGCATTGCGATGCACGGCCGCCCGGTAGCGCGGTCGAGCTGCTCGTGCTGCACAACATCAGTCTGCCGCCTGGCGTGTTCGGAACGGGCGACATCGCGCGGCTGTTCACCGGCCGGCTCGATGCTGCCGCGCATCCGTTCTTCGCGACGCTGACGGGCGCACGTGTGTCGGCGCACTTCCTGATCGAACGCGACGGCGCGTTGACGCAGTTCGTCTCCTGTCTGGACCGCGCCTGGCACGCGGGCGCGTCCGCTTTCGAAGGCCGTGCGTGCTGCAACGACTTCTCGATCGGCATCGAACTCGAGGGCACCGACTTCGCCCCGTTCGAACCCGC
Source organism: Burkholderiales bacterium (assembly GCA_037446035.1). Taxonomy (GTDB): domain Bacteria; phylum Pseudomonadota; class Gammaproteobacteria; order Burkholderiales; family Burkholderiaceae_F; genus DSNY01. Next base: position 6,392 of record JBBIJJ010000068.1, on the reverse strand, counting down.
CCAGTACGCGACGCTGGCCGCGCTAACACGGGCGCTGCGCGCCGCCTACCCGTTGCGGGCGGTGCGCGGACACGCGGACATCGCACGCGATCGGAAGACCGATCCCGGTCCCTTCTTCGACTGGCCGCGCTACGCGCGGCTCGCCGCCTTCGACGTCTCGCTGCTGGCGCCCGCCGTGCGCGTCTGAAGCGCTCGTCTGCGCGCGTCGATCGCGGCGCGCCGCTGCTGCAGCGCGTTGCGACATTCTTGTTGAAGTTGCACAGAACATTGCCTATGATCTGTTCGCACTATTTGTTGGGCCTCACGCGCCATCGGACCCAATATCTTGTAGTCAAGGTTCGGGCGGTGCGACAACGGCAAGCGCGCCGCAACGCCGGGAGGACGTACTCCGCCGCGCGCTGCGTCGCGCGGCGGCGACGAGGACTGATATCAATAGCTTGTGGCGCGTGGCGGTTCGCTGGCGCCGCACGCGGCAACGAACAACAGCAACGATCCGCGGCAAGACGGAGGTCGAATGCAGTATCAGGAGGTGGGCGCGGTCACGCAGTCGGTCGTGGGCGGATTTCCGTCCGCGGCGCGCGACGCGAAAGCGGCGGGGAGCGGAGTCGGCGGAGTGATGGCGACCTCTTACGCCGACTACAAGGTGATCCGCCGCAACGGCGCAGTCGTCGGTTTCGAGCCTGCCAAGATCGCGCTGGCGATGACCAAGGCCTTCATCGCGGTGCGCGGTGGCCAGGGCGCGGCGTCGGCGGCGATCCGCGAGCAGGTCGAGAAGCTCACCGCCAGCGTCGTCGCAGCCCTGCTGCGGCGGCAGCCCGCCGGCGGCACCTTCCATATAGAAGACATCCAGGATCAGGTCGAGCTTTCGCTGATGCGCGACGGCGCGCACGAAGTGGCGCGTGCCTACGTGCTGTACCGCGAAAAGCGGGCGCAGGAGCGTGCGCGGCAGAGGGCCGAACAGCGGTCGGCCGTGCCCGCGCTGACGATGCTCGAAGGCGGCCGACGCGTGCCGTTCGACCTCGCGCGCGTACGCGCGCTCATCGAGTCCGCGTGCGAGGGTCTGGCCGAGTATGTCTCGGCAGAGGCGATCGTCGCCGAAACGGTGAAGAACCTGTACGACGGCGTTCCGCTCGACGAGGTGTACAAGTCGGCGATCCTGGCCGCGCGGGCCCTGATCGAAACCGATCCGGCCTACACCTACGTCACCGCGCGCCTGCTGCTGCATACGGTGCGGCGCGAGGTGCTCGGCGAGGAGGTCACGCAGGCAGCGATGCGCGAGCGCTACGCCGAGTACTTCCCGCGCTTCATCAAATACGGCATCGAGGCCGAACTGCTGGACGAGCGGCTCGCGCAGTTCGATCTGAAGCGGCTCGGCGCGGCGCTGGCCGCCGAGCGTGACCTGCAGTTCGGCTACCTCGGCTTGCAGACCCTGTACGACCGCTACTTCCTGCATCACGACGGCCGGCGCTTCGAGCTGCCGCAGGCGTTCTTCATGCGGGTGGCGATGGGGCTGGCGCTGAACGAGATCGACCGCGAGGCGCGCGCGATCGAGTTCTACGAGGTCTTGTCGCGCTTCGACTTCATGAGCTCGACGCCCACGCTGTTCAATAGCGGGACCCGGCACGCTCAGTTGTCTTCCTGCTATCTGTCGACCGTCACGGACGATCTGGAAGGCATCTACGAGGCGATCAAGGAAAACGCGCTGCTCGCCAAGTACGCCGGCGGCCTCGGCAACGACTGGACACCGGTGCGCGCTCTCGGCTCGCACATCAAGGGCACCAACGGCAAGAGCCAGGGCGTGGTGCCGTTCCTGAAAGTGGTCAACGACACGGCGGTGGCGGTGAACCAGGGCGGCAAGCGCAAGGGCGCGGTCTGTTGCTACCTAGAAACCTGGCATCTGGACATCGAAGAGTTCCTGGAGCTGCGCAAGAACACCGGCGACGACCGCCGCCGCACCCACGACATGAACACCGCCAACTGGATACCGGACCTGTTCATGAAGCGGGTGATCGAAAACGGCGAGTGGACCCTGTTTTCGCCCAGCGACGTGCCAGACCTGCACGAGAAGTTCGGACGCGCTTTCGAGGAGGCCTATCTCCGCTACGAGAACAGGGCTGCGCGCGGCGAGATCAGGCTATTCAAGAAGATTCCGGCCGTCCAGCTCTGGCGCAAGATGCTAACGATGCTGTTCGAGACAGGGCATCCATGGATCACCTTCAAGGATGCCTGCAACGTCCGCTCGCCGCAGCAGCACGTCGGCGTGATCCACAGCTCGAACCTGTGCACCGAAATCACGCTGAACACCTCGGCGACCGAAATCGCGGTGTGCAACCTGGGATCGGTCAACCTGCCCGCGCACATGCGGCCGGACGGGCGGGGTGGCTTCGAACTGGACCACGCCAAGCTGAAACGGACGATCCGCACGGCGATGCGGATGCTCGACAACGTCATCGATATCAACTACTACGCCGTGCCGAAGGCGCGCAACTCGAACCTGCGGCATCGGCCGGTCGGGCTCGGCATCATGGGTTTCCAGGACTGCCTGCACCTGATGCGCACGCCGTACGCATCGGACGCTGCGGTGGAGTTCGCCGACCGCAGCATGGAGGCGGTCTGCTACTACGCCTACTGGGCGTCGACCGAGCTGGCCGAAGAGCGCGGACGTTATTCGTCGTTCGCAGGGTCGCTGTGGGACCGCGGCATCCTGCCGCAGGACACGCTCAGCCTGCTGGCCGACAGCCGCGGCGGTCACGTCGAAGTCGACCTGTCGTCGACGATGGACTGGGATGCGCTGCGCGCCCGCATCCGGCAGCACGGCATGCGCAACTCCAACTGCGTTGCGATCGCGCCGACCGCCACCATTTCCAACATCGTCGGCGTCGACGCCTGCATCGAGCCGACGTTCCAGAACCTGTTCGTCAAGTCGAACCTGTCAGGCGAGTTCACGGTCGTCAACGAGCACCTGGTGCGCGACCTGAAGAAGCTCGGCCTGTGGGACGAAGTAATGGTGTCCGACCTCAAGTACTTCGACGGCTCGCTGGCGCGGATCGACCGCGTCCCGGCCGACCTACGCCGACTGTACGCGACCGCGTTCGAGATCGACCCGAAGTGGCTGATCGAGTGCGCCGCCCGCCGGCAGAAGTGGATCGACCAGGCGCAATCGCTGAACATCTACATGGCGGGGGCGTCGGGCAGGACGCTCGACGAAACCTACAGACTCGCGTGGCAGCGCGGCCTGAAGACGACCTACTACCTGCGCACGATCGGCGCCACCCACGCCGAAAAGTCGACCACCCGCGCCGGCCAGCTCAACGCCGTGCCGACCGGGGGCGCTGCCGGCGCTTCGATGTCGGCGGCGGAAGGCTCGGTGTGCATGCTCAAACCGGGTGACGCGGGTTACGCCGAGTGCGAAGCCTGCCAGTGACGAGCCTGGGCCGATCGAACTGAAGGGAGAACGAAGCATGCTGGCATGGGACGAGCAGATCACGACGCGCAGCGCGGTCAGGCCGCCCGTCGCGCCTGCGGCCGACGTTGCGCCGACCGGCCCTGCGCCCGAACTGCGGCGGGTGAACGTCGCCGACAAGCGCATCATCAACGGCAAGACAGACGTCAACCAGCTGGTCCCCTTCAAGTACAAGTGGGCCTGGGACAAGTACCTGGCGGCCTGCGCCAACCACTGGATGCCGCAGGAAGTCAACATGTCGCGCGACATCGCGCTGTGGAAGGATCCCAACGGCCTGACCGAGGACGAGCGCCGCATCGTCAAGCGCAACCTCGGCTTCTTCGTGACGGCCGACTCGCTGGCGGCAAACAACATCGTGTTGGGCACCTACCGGCACATCACGGCGCCGGAGTGCCGCCAGTTTCTGCTGCGACAAGCGTTCGAAGAGGCGATCCACACGCACGCCTATCAGTACATCGTCGAATCGCTCGGGCTCGACGAAGGCGAGATCTTCAACGCGTACCACGAGATCCCTTCGATCCGGGCCAAGGACGAGTTCCTGATCCCCTTCATCGACACGCTGACCGACCCGGACTTCCGGACCGGCACGGTGGAGGCCGACCAAAACCTGCTGAAGTCGTTGATCGTGTTTGCCTGCCTGATGGAGGGCCTATTCTTCTATGTCGGCTTCACCCAGATCCTGGCACTGGGCCGGCAGAACAAGATGACCGGCGCCGCCGAGCAGTATCAGTACATCCTTCGCGACGAGTCGATGCACTGCAACTTCGGCATCGACCTGATCAACCAGATCAAGCTCGAGGAGCCGCAGCTCTGGACGCCGGCGTTCCGCGAGGACATCCGCGGACTGTTCCGCAGCGCCGTCGACCTCGAGTACGCCTACGCCGAAGACACGATGCCGCGCGGCGTGCTCGGCCTGAACGCGCCGATGTTCAAGGGCTACCTGCGCTACATCGCCAACCGCCGCTGCCAGCAGATCGGCGTCGAGCCGCTGTTTCCCGCTGAAGAAAACCCGTTCCCCTGGATGAGCGAGATGATCGACCTGAAAAAGGAGCGCAACTTTTTCGAGACGCGCGTCATCGAGTACCAGAGCGGCGGCGCGCTGAGCTGGGAATGAGGGTGCGCGTGAAGCGTCGGTTGAACGGTCGAAGCGTGGAAGAAATCGAACACTCATCGAGCGATCGCGCAAAAAATTCTTGCGATCCAATTCGATTGCGAGTACAAAGTGACCTGACGTTGGGTTGCTCGATTCGTTGGTCTAACAAGCGACGATCGATCACTGAGTTGAATACAGACAGTCACAGTCAACGGTTCATCGTCACAGTACAAAGACGACAGACGGACGGGACGCTCGGGTTCGGCGGTGTCCTTCCCCCTTCCGAAACAGCGTCGTCCGCCAAGCTCCGCAAGCCGCACCATCCAGATCCATCCGACGCCGGCTCCGTGCCGGCGTTTTCTTTGCGCGCAGCCTTCGCAGCGTGCTTCGCTGCGCGTCGTGCCGAATTCATCAGCGTCAGCGGTCAGTGCCCTGACCGTTCCGCGCACAACTCGGATATGCGCCACTCAAAACGCATTTCTGGGGGTGCCGCGGCGACAGTGCCACCGCATGCGCCGATGAATAGCTCGAACGGACGGCTTGCGCCGTCCGCGCGGGTTGCAACTTCAACCACTATGTACTGACCTTTTGAAGGAGATACGCATGGCTACGAAGAAAGCTGCGAAGAAGTCCGCCAAGAAGCCGGCCAAGAAAGCGGCGAAAAAGTCGGCCAAGAAGGCTGCCAAGAAGACAGCCAAGAAGGCGAAAAAAACCGCTAAAAAAAAAGTAGCTAAAAAAAAAGTAGCTAAGAAGTCGGCCAAGAAAGCTGCCAAGAAGCCAGCCAAGAAGGCAGCAAAGAAACCGGCCAAGAAGGCTGCGAAGCCGAAGCCGACGGCAGCCCCCGCCCCCGCTCCGGCGGCCGCGGTGGCACCCTCGACGGCCGCGGCGCCGGGCGCGAAGACCGCGTTGAACCCGGCCGCCGCTTGGCCGTTCCCGACGGGCAGCCGTCCGTAACTCGTCGCGAGTTGCGATCCTTGCGCGGGGCGCTGTGACCAGCGCCCCGTTTTCTTTGGTCCGGCGACGCGGCGTGCGCCGGCCCCGTCGCTAAAATGCCCGACACCTTTCGCGGAGCCTGCCTCTCATGCTGCTCGTCGACATCGCCCGCCTGCTGATTGAAACGGTCGCGGCGCTGCTTGGCGTGACGCTGCTGCTGCGCGCGTACATGAACTGGATCGGCATGCCCGGCCGCAATCCCCTCGCGCAGTTCGTCTTTGCTCTGACGGATTGGGCGGTCCGGCCGCTGCGGCGCCTGCTTCCCCCTGCCGGGCGCCTGGACAGCGCGTCGCTCGTCGCGGCTTATCTGGTCGCGGTCGTGCTGTTGGTCCTGACGTTCCTGCTTATCGGGGCCGGCAGCGGCGCTTGGCCGTGGGGGACAGTATTCCTTGCTGCGTTGATCTATCTCGTGCGCTGGATGCTGTATCTGGTGATGTGGCTCACGATCATTCACGTGATCCTGAGCTGGGTGAATCCGTATGCACCGGTGGCGCCCGCGATGGCGATCCTAGTCAGGCCATTCCTGGCGCCGTTCCAGCGCATCGTTCCACTGATCGGCGGAATCGATCTGTCGCCAGTCGTGTTGCTGATCGTTGTCAACATCCTGTTGCTGGTGGTCAACCGTAGCGGTTTCTGAGTTCCAAAGAAAACGCGCGGCCGTGGCCGCGCGTTCTTGTCGACGTCCGATTTCAAGCTAACCCGGCGGATATTTCACGAGGTCGCCCCCGAATTCGTCGTTTTGGCAGCTTCGTCGAGCACTTGCGACGAGCGCGGCGCGCAGCAATCTGGCTGTCCGGGGCTACGCGGGTTTGCGCGGCGGCTGCGCGGTCATCTTGCGCTCAA